>RECM01000129.1 GCA_007694035.1 Balneolaceae bacterium | reverse complement strand
ATTATATGCCTGTGTCATGATATCTATAATATTGTTGGGTTCGCCCGCCTGCTGGTAGAAATAGGCCAGGCGGTAGTAGCGGCTCAGTTCCTCTTCAAGGGCAACATCAATGGATTTTTGAACAGCGCTTATTGCTTTCGGCAGATCATTGTTTCTGAAGTGCAGTTCACCAAGAACATCGTAGGTCATGGCGCTGTCGGGGTTAGCCGTAGCGGCATTCTCCATATGCCTGATTGCAAGAGCGAGCGTATCGGGATGGTTATCATGTTCGAAATCCACCAGTTCGATCGCCTCATTGTATTCAACCCGCCACATGAAATCGATAAGCACAGGTATATTTCTTCTCTCACTGGTGTTCAGTGCCTGCTCATCAAAAAGTTCCTTTGATTTCAGCAGGTTCTCGCGGCTTTTGGCGATAAATTCTTCTCTTTCGAAAACGTTTTGGAGCAGAGCTTTTTCACTGTAAGCCAGACCGATGTAATAATAAGCTTCGGCATTTTGCGGATTGGCTTCAAGTGCAGTTTGAGCGGATTCGATCGCTTTGTTGTAATCTTTATTGCGGATGTTGAGTTTTGCCGATTCAATATTCGGGTCGCCACCGCAACCAGCAATGAATCCGACCAAAAACAGGGCCAGGACGGCCATTTTTGTATATGATTTCATAGTAATATAATTCTGTTATCAGGTTAGAAAATCTGACGGAAAGGTAACGATAGCTCGGGCTTTGTGCAATATAGTGCCCGAAGTCAATATCTTACCATTCAGGCTCAAAGATCGGTTTGAGGTACTATAACGTGTTGGGCAGGATGTAGTGTATAACCGGGTATTTTGGTTACCAACCGGATATATTTACAGTAGTATGATTTATGACCGGTACTTTGAAAAACACGCAACCGTATAATACTGCCGTCGGATGGTCCTGAAATTAGCCCGGCTGGTAACACGGATCATGTTTTCCTGAATAATGCTGATGTGAATCGTGCATGAAAGGGTGATCTGCCGGATATTGATGTCATCATGTCGTTATTTAACTGAACGAACTGACCCAGAGAATTAATTAAAACAATTAACTGACCGAAAACCTTTATTGATATGTCAAAAAAAACCATTACGGCTCCTGATGCCCCCAAAGCCCTCGGGCCCTACAGCCAGGCGGTTGTGCACAATAATATGGTCTATTGTTCGGGCCAGATCGGGCTGGACCCGGCCAGCGGCGAGTTTGCGGGCGATAGTGTGGCGGCCCAGACAAGGCAGGTGATGCTGAACCTCGGGTCTGTACTCAGGCAGTCGGGATCTTCATTCGACCGGGTGCTGAAATGCACAATCTATCTGGCCGATATGAACGATTTTTCGGTAGTGAACCAGATATATGGCGAATATTTTGAGAAAAATCCGCCTGCCCGGGAAACAGTAGCCGTAAAAACACTGCCAAAATCGGCACTGGTTGAGATCAGCTGCGTGGCCTATACCGGGTAACTCAGTTATTTACCGTGAATTCGGCCCGGGTGCGGTTATCATAAACGTCGCTAACCTCCAGGCGCAGCGTATTTACCCTGCGTGGCCTGAAATCAGGCAGATGGTAAATGAGTACACTGCCGTAGGGATCATATTCTGCTATTCCTCTAACACCGTTTACATAAAACGTTGATTTCCGGTAATCAACCCCACTCAGATCATCCCTGACCCTCACTGAGGCAAACCATTTTCCGTCGGCCCTTCTGTAGATACGCGGGTTCGATACTACGGGGGCTGTGGTGTCGGGCAGTACATAAAAGGATCCGAGCTGCCTTGGGGTGGCGGTGAGTACGGTGCCGTTGCGCTGTGTTGAAACATAACCGTAGGAATTGCGCCGGCTGTTGTGGGTATAGAACCCCATTTTGTCCATCAGTTCATCAGGAATGCCTTTCAGATCGAAGCTCAGCCTGAAACTGGTACGCAGGGGCTCGTTATCGGGCATTACCGAAACCGAAGGCAGGCCGTTCTTTTCAATCCTGTAACTTATGCCCACCGACATTGAATCGAACAGCGCATTCTCGCTGAACCTTGCCCAGGCCTTCTGGTCGAATGTTGAGATGGCGTTAACAACACCGGGATGCAAGCGGTGCAGTTCGTAGGTGAAGCCATCGGATGTGGCCAGTATGGCCGACCTGGCCTGCTCAAGGGAAATCCAGGAATTTGACAGGGTGTTTTTAAAGGTAAACTTTTCGGCACCGTTTCCATTGTCGCGAAGCATGGTAATCTCGAGCGGTTTTGTATCCGTACCGGGGGCAATCCAGTTGCTGTTCCAGAACCAGCGGTTAAAGTCGCGTACATCCCCGTTCATGGCGATAATGGCCGGTGGCGGGATAAAACTCTGCTTGATTAGGTTGCGCACCGGTTCTTCGGTGTTGGCGCTCACGGCAAGCCGGCCGGTCGCTTTCGATTCATTACCGGAAAAGTCACGGGCCAGCACGGTAAATGAATGGGTGCCTTCGGGCAGGCGGATGCGGCCCTTGTTGCTGTTTGTTTTATAGAACGGCAGGTTGTTACCATTGCGCACGTAAAGTCGCTGGAAACCTCGTCCGGTAGATCTCAGCAGGGGATATACACGGTCGAGAAACATCTGACCCACCGAACTGTAGGAAAAACTGTCGACCCTTGAGTAGAAATAGCGGTCGCCCTCAACAAAAAGCTCCAGTTCGTATACGGCATATACATTATTGGCATTGTCGGCCCGGTCGGATACATCCACTGCGAGGCCGATTTCGCCGCTCACCTGAATGGTTCCGAAATCAAATACCCCGCCCCTGATAGTGGGTACCGCTGTGAGTATGTTTCGTTTTCCGTTGATCAGGGCATCGGGGCTTAACGGCTCCACCGACAGGCCATTGAACCGCGGCGGGATGTTGTCGGGTACGGAGATACCGGCAAGTTTGGGATTGAACGGGCTGTTGGCGGGCGTACGAAGTTCAAAATGCAGGTGAGGAGGGCCGATGCCTGTTGACCCTGTTCGCCCGATTACCTCTCCCTGTTTGTAATGTATGCGGAAGCGCTCCATATTTCGGTCGAAATCGGGATTAAAATCGCGCAACCGGATGGAATCGACAATGGCCCTGATCCGTGGTTCAAAATCCTGCAGGTGGGCGTACAGAGAAAAGGAGCCGTCGTCATGCTTCAGGTAGATAACATTGCCGTATCCGTACGGGCTAACAGCTACCCTGTGCAGAATACCGTCGCGCGTGGCATACACATCAAATCCTTCACGTCCCCAGGTGCCGATATCGACCGCGGCATGAAAGTGGGATGAACGTGTTTCACCGAAAGTAGCCGAAAGATAACTGCTGGCATTGGTCGGCCAGAGATATTCTGCATCTTTGCTCAGAAATGCCGGGCGTTGCTGGGCAATGGCAGCTGTGGCGGCGATTGTAATAATGGCCGTGATGCCTGCGATGAATAGGATTTTTTTAATTTGATACATCAGGCTCGTCTGCAACGAAGCAGGGTAGGTTATCTGGTCACTTTAACGCTCAGGCGGGACTTTCCACCGGCAATGCCGGCTTCGATACTGTCGCCATCATCCACTCTGCTCACCCCTTCGGGTGTACCGGTAAAGATAAGGTCGCCGGGGTGCAGGGTGAAATAGTCAGACAGGATCGATATGAGAACATCAACAGGAAAAAGCATGTCGGCAGTTGTCCCTTTCTGCCGTACTTCGCCATTCACACTCAGTACTATATCAATAGTGCCCGGATCGCCAATTTGTTCCGCTGTGATGAAATTTCCCAATGGGGCGAATGTGTCGAGGCCTTTGGCGAGTTCCCAGGGGTTTCCCTTGCTTTTCAGCTTCTCCTGTATGTCGCGTGCCGTCATGTCGATGCCGACGGCGTAACCGGCAACATAATTAAGCGCTTCGCTTTTAGGGATGTTTTTACCCTCGCGGCCTATGGCAACAACCAGCTCAACCTCATGGTGAACATTACTGCTCTGGGGCGGCAGAATTACAGAGTCGCCGTCGTAAATGATGGCAGTTACCGGCTTGGAAAAGATCACCGGGGTTGTGGGGACCTCATTATTCAGCTCCCTGGCATGTTCGGCGTAGTTCCGGCCAATGCAGAAGATGGTATGTATGGGTATTTCGGGCCCAAGGCCGCGAATAGTTGGATTAATCATGCCGTCAAGATAAAAAAAAAGCCCTGATTCCATTGGTATCAGGGCTTTGACAAACGTAAAAATCTGTTAGTTGCTAACTACAGCTACAAACTTGCGTGAATTTTTTCCTGTGCGGAATTCCACTGTGCCATCGGCCGTGGCGAAGAGCGTGTAGTCATTGCCGCATCCAACGTTTTCGCCTGGATGAAACTTGCTGCCGCGCTGACGGACTATAATATTTCCGGCTTTAACAACCTGGCCGCCGAATTTTTTTACGCCGAGGCGTTTTGCCTGGGAATCGCGGCCGTTTCTGGTTGAACCACCACCTTTTTTATGTGCCATTGTTCAGTTCTCTACGGTTTAGGCTGTTATTTTTTCAATTTTGATCTCGGTCAGATGCTGACGGTGACCGTTTCTTTTCTGATAGCCTTTGCGGCGTTTTTTCTTGAAGACGATAATTTTATCGGCTTTCAGGTTGCGTACCACTGTGGCTTCAACGCTGGCATTGCCGACCACGGGAGTGCCAACTTCAACTTTTTTTCCGGTATTGACCAGCAGTACGCGATCAAATGTCAGTTTATCGTCGGCCTCATTTGCCTGGCGGTCAACGAAGATGACATCATTCTCGGCTACTTTATATTGGTGCCCACCAATTTCAACAACTGCGAACATAGTGTATCTCAGGTAAATTCTGTTTGATTTATAGCATGAAAATATATCACATTTTTTAAAGAGGAGCAATATCCCTTTGCGTGTAAATATGTAATCTGATAAAAGGGGCTTTTATGAGCGGGGAGTTTCTTATTTTTGAGCCGGCACCGGTAATCGGGCTTTGTTCAGCTGTGGGCGGAAAAAGTGTGATTATTTGTAGTTCCGGTTGGTGATTCAATAACAATTCCCTGGAAAAGTTAACACTGATCAGCCCTGCTGCAAACTGCCCCGTACGGCTGCTGAAAAAGAAATTCTAACAAAATTCAGGCGTTCTGTTTCGCGCCATGTAAATCGGATATGAAAAAAAAAGTACTCCCGGCCCTGCATCTGCAGGCCATGAAGATCAAAAACAGAAAACGGTTTCAGCACGACGGCGGCCGTGCCTGGATCAAAGACAGCCAGCTGCACGATGCTGTAAAGGGGATGAGAGAGCGTTTTGAGACGGTAAAAAAAACAACCTGATACCTGTTGGCACAAAAATTTGAAATGTGTAAACGACGGTGCTTTTGGTGTACTTTGAATTAGGGAACAGTAGAAAAGTAGAACAATAGAACAGCGAAGTAATTTGGGAGACCGTTTCGTCTGGTTGCGCGACTTTTTGATATCCGATTCATAAGACGTTACGACCCGGCGATATTCGATCTGGTTGGGAAACATCGCTACATCGGTACATCGGTACGTCTGATGAATCGCTCAATCAAATGAATCCCATAGCGGCTGGTAGCGTACTGGATTTAGGCTCACCCCCCCCTCTTTTGCCTCATGCCGTCTAACTTCTGCCTTCTGCCTTTTGCTCCCCCGCCGCCTTTGTCTCATGTCTTGTGTCTCATGTCTCATGTCTCATGTCTTGCTTCTTGTATCATACGCAGGTATGTCTTTGAATCAGCAAATCACGTTAATCAGGCTCAGTACAGGGCCATTGAAAACCGCCGGCGGTATTTTGCGCTGAGCGGGTGATGATCGGTTAGAATAGTAAAAATGGCTATCAGTGCTTTTCTGGCCCCGTCGTCGTCGAGTTTTCTGTCGCGGATCATGGTATCAAGGAAAGATTCAATCGCTTTTTCGTAATCGCCGCTGAAAAGGGCCCTTTTGCCATTCAGATAGGATTCTGCGGCGGCGGGATTTCCGGATGAATCAATAGATTTGCCGTCGAGCATGCTCAGATGCCTGATTGTATTGAGGGTCTCTTTTTCAATTTCAAATTTCTGTTCATTCTGCAGGCTTCCAAGCAGTGATTCGGCCTGCGCGATCTCTTCGGGGAGGTTAAGCATGGCCAGCCGTGCCCTCATTTCGGGGCTGTCTGCCTCGCCGAGGTGTTTTTCGCATAGTTTACGCGCTTTTTCCCGCTCACCGGCTTGCAGCAGGGTCTGCAGCAGCGTGGTTTCCATCTCTGCCTCTTCATCGGCGGGAAGATGGTCCTGAAGCCACTTTCTGACCGCAGGCTCTGGTAAAGCGCCCTGGAATTCAGCGACGATGGCGCCCTGATAGACCATTTTGACGGAAGGGATGCTCCGGATGCCGAACTGGGCCGCAATCTGGCGGTGCTCTTCTGTGTTGATTTTCACCAGTTTCCAGCGTCCGCGTGCCTCGGCAGCCAGTTTCTCGAGAACAGGGGTTAGTGTACGGCACGGGCCGCACCATTCCGCCCAGAAATCGATAACCACAGGTGTGGTTTTGCTCTGCATTACCACATCCCTGTTAAAATCCTGTAATTCGTGTGCCATGGTAAATAATGTCTGTTGATTGATATCAAAATTTACGGAAAACCACGTTCACACGGGATTCAAATATGTAAACTGTTCCAGATTAACCAGGCCGCGAATGTAAGGATCATGCTGAGCTGGATGAAGGCTTTGAGGAAGGTGCTTCCGGCCAGCCCGATCAGGGCGCCGAAACCCGAGCGAACGGCCATTCTGAAAGGTTTCCTGTTGATGAACCACTCCGCCAGAACGGCTCCGATAAAAGGCCCGGCAACCAGGCCGGCAAACGGGATGATGAAGGGGCCGAACACAAGTCCGATCAGGCTGCCGTAAACAGCGGTATTTGAACCGCCGTGCAATCGAACAGCATACAGATTACTCAGATAGTCGGTGAGAAAGGTGCTGAGAATGAAAAACAGCTGAACTGTCCAGAAGAAGAAACCGAAAGGATCGAAGCTGAAACAGAAGCCATAGGTTACGATTCCACCAAGAACGAGCAGAAACCCGGGAATGAAGGGATATTTCAGCGCCGGGAACGACAGGATGAACAGCGTAATAATCAGGGCCCAGCAGATTAACCCGATCATGGCGGTGGTATGTCAGTGATCGGTGGACCTGAAGAATCCGTTCCTGTTTACATGGCCAACGTAGCGCCCCACAATTTTTACCTCTTCAAAGATATCGGGCTCAATCACGATATCGTTATAGGATTCGTTGGCGGGTTCCAGCCTGAGGCCATTGGTACCGAAGAAAACCCTTTTGAGGGTAGTTTCCCCGTTGTACAGAACGGCACCTATGTCGCCGTTGCTGATGTCGTTGTCTACAAGAAGCACGAAATCGCCGTCGTTGATTCCGGCTTCGGTCATGCTTGAGCCTGATACGCGCAGGGCGAACATTTTGTCGAGATGGGGGAATAGTTTCTGCATCCCGATGTTGCCCAGGTCGGCCTCAACGGCTTCCTGGAGCAGCCCGGCAGCGATAATACCCCGGATGGGAATCCCTGAAGCATTCAGGTTGCTGTACCCGTCGTCGAACCTTGGGTTTATTTCATACTCATTATCATCACCCCGAATCAGATAACCCTTGTTGAGCAGGGCCTGCAGGTTTTGAGTTACGCTGTTGGGTGATTTAAATCCGAATTCGTCGGCGATTTCACGGTAAGTGGGCCATATATCGTTTTCGTTGCGGTAGGAAACGATATAGTCGAAGAATTCTTTCTGTTTTCGGGTAAGCTGTGCGTTATCCATGGATGTACTGTGTGATTTATGTGTAAGAAATGAAATTCGTACATCAGTGTCAAGGGGTAAAGTAGAGAGACATGAGACGCAAGATGCAAGACACAAGACACAAGACAACGTCATGCTGAGCGCAACGTAGTGAAGTCGAAGCACGTGGGGGCTTTTTAAAAAGCCCCCGGAAGCACTCTATATACTGAAAAATCCCGCAAATCGAGGTCTGTACCCCGATGCCCACCCTGCCACCTGGTTGGTGCCGGATTTGTACAACCGGCACGTGTAACCCAACTCGCGCCCACCGCCGATCTCCCGTCTGCCAGCAAAAAAATCCGGTCGAAGTTCACTTCGACCAAAGCTTTACATCTAAATCAAAATATCAACCATATCCAGGCATCAACTCAACGTCTCATGTCTCATGTCTTGCGTCTTGCGTCTTGTGTCTTGTGTCTTGCGTCTTGCGTCTTGCGTCTCATGTCTCACACTTCACATTCCCGCGCCGTCAACCACCATTTCCCGCCTGATCCCGGCAATATCCCTGCAGCCGGCAAGCCCCATGGTGAGGTCGAAATCGGCCAGTATGTTGTGGATCACATCTTTAACGCCCTGCCTGCCGTTGAGTGCGAGACCGAATGCATAGGGGCGTCCCAGCAGTACGGCACTGGCACCGAGGGCAATGGCCATGAACGCATCGGCCCCCCGGCGTATGCCGCTGTCGAACAGAACAGGTATGCGGCCGTCGACGGCTTTTACAACACCAGGGAGGGCATCGAGAGCGGCTATCGCCCCGTCGAGCTGCCTTCCCCCGTGGTTCGATACGATGATGGCATCGGCCCCGTGCTGTATGGCGAGTTTCGCGTCTTCCGGGTTCAGAATACCCTTGAGAATCAGCGGAAGGTCGGTTTCGTTTTTTACCAGTCCGAGCTGTTCCCAGGTAAGCGACGGGTTGGCGAAAACCTCGGCAAACAGACGGATGGCAGCTTCCGGGTTCTCGTCGGGCCTGCGTTCAAGCATCTCCGTAAAAACGGGATCGGTAAAATAGTTGGCCAGCCCTTCGCCATGCAGAAATGGAAGGTAAGCGTTTTGAAGATCGCGTTCGCGCCAGGCCAGCAGATGCGTGTCGAGGGTGACGACAATGGCCCCGAAACCCGCGTTTTTGGCCCTTATAACCAGGCTCAGCGCCAGTTCCGGGTTTCGGGGCCAGTAGAGCTGGAACCAGTTTCGCACATCCCGGGCGGCCGGACCGATACTTTCGATCGGCCTCGACGAAACCGTGCTCAGCACCATGGGCACACCCATTTCGGCTGCGGCGGCTGCGGTCGCAATTTCAGCATCCTCATGCAGTATCGACTGCACGCCGATTGGTGCCAGTATAAAGGGCGTAGGCAGTGTTTCGCCAAACAGGCGTATCTCCATATTTCTGACAGACACATCCCGCAGCATCCTCGGCACAATTCTTCTGCGCATGAATGCCAGCCGGTTGGCCGAAATAGTTGTTTCCGAACCTGCGCCTCCTGCAACATAATCGTAGGCTTCCGGCTTCATGATGCCAGCCGCCTCATTATCGAGCCCGTCAGGAGATACCGGGTACCCGGGTCTGATGCCATCGAGGCCCGCAAGGTACATACTTATCTGCCGGTCCATACCAATACCGGCAGTCGGGGTACGGTTTGCTGATGTCATCTGCTGTATGGTAATTGACGGCTGCCCGGTACGCCCGCCGGGTACGCCTGCGAGGGATGCCGGAAGGGTGAGTCCGGCGCTGCCCGCACCTAATAGCGACAGGAATGTTTTACGCTCCATAACATGGTACTGGTTGGAAGTATGACTGGATTGATCAATGTAATGATTTTTATCTGTTTGTACAGGTATGATGTACGGGGGGCCGGGGTGTGGCAGCGCAGTGTGCGGCAGCGGTGCTGTTGCAGATCCGGCAGGCGGTGCCAGTCAGATGGTGCCGGTTATCAAATGTGACGTAAAATAGTTGAGGATGCGTCCGGAATTCCATTTATTACAGGATATACCAAAGGTATTTTTTCAACAGCATTTGACACAGATCTGTTTTCGACATTCGATTGCCGCATGGCAATATCTCACTGTGATGGAGCTATCAAAGCCGCTGGAACAGGTCTGAAAGCGGCATATATTTACCGACAGAAATTTAAATCAGGAGAACAGGACCATGTTATGGACAGTTTACCTCGCCGGCGAGATTCACTCCGACTGGCGAAATGAAATAATTGACGGTGCAAAAAGGATCGAATTACCAATTGAGTTTACGGGGCCGGTAACCGATCATGACGCGAGCGATAATATGGGTACCAGGATTTTTGGCGATGAAGAAAAAAAATTCTGGAAAGATCAGAAGGGGGCACGGCTGAATGCGGCCCGGACGAAGACTTTGATTGAAAACGCAGACCTTGTTGTTGTGAAGTTCGGTGATGAGTACAGGCAGTGGAACGCCGCTTTTGATGCGGGATACGCGAGCGCCATGGGCAAGCCGCTGATTGTGATGCATCCGGCGGACTTAACGCATGCGCTCAAAGAGATTGATGCCGCAGCAAACGCCGTTGCCGAAAATACGGATCAGGTGGTAAGGGCGCTAAAATACATCACCACTCACCCCTGATCAGAACGATATCGGCTGAACAATAAGCGGTTGGCTGAGGGCGGGGTATCTCCCGGCAATCTGCGATGAGATCGACCAGGCAGGCGGTTCATTCACGGAAGTCCCGCTGTCGAGAAGTGTGAGCAGATGGTCCCTGCGCATCTCAAATGCTAATTTGTGTGAATTCTGAATCGGATCGGATGACGGCATTTCTACCCGGTGCGGGTCTACCGGCTGGCCGTTTTTCCAGAACCTGAAGCAGAGGTGCGGGCCGGTGGCAAGCCCTGTGCTGCCTACATAGCCGATGATCTGCCCCTGTGAAACGGAGGCCCCGGGCCTGATTCCATTCGCGATTCTCGACATATGCAGGTACCCGGTTTCATAAACACTGTTGTGGCGGATGCGTACATAATTGCCGTTGTTCCTGTCGAAGGCCGACCGGGTTACAACACCATCACCAACAGCCCTGATGGGTGTTCCGGTGGGTGCGGCATAATCGGTGCCGTGATGGGGAATATTCCGGCGCAGAATCGGGTGGAACCGACGGTTGGTAAACCGGGAACTGATGCGTGTATACTCAAGTGGCGCCCGGAGGAAGGCCTTTCTGAGAGAATTGCCATCAGTATCAAAATATTCAACCCGGCCGTCCTGCACGTAATGGATGGCGTTGTATTCCCTGCCAAAGTGCAACAGCTGGGCCGCTTTAATTTTCCCGATGCTAACCGGTATGCCTTCAATCAGTTCCTCCTCGTAAAGAACCCGGAATGAATCACCGCGTTGGATGCGGTAAAAATCGACCTGCCATGCAAATACACTGGCCATTTCACTAACCAGGGCAGGATCAGCGCCGGCTTCGGTCAGCGTGGCATAAAGTGATCCGTTGATGATTCCTTCTACATACCGCAGACGTTTTTCAAGTTCTTTTTGTTCGGCCCGTACCGTGATCTCTTCGCCGAGGGAGAAAACCACATAATCGCGGTAGGAATGTTCGTAAACAATATGCTCTACACGTTGCAGGGAATCGGCACTGGTATAGATATGCATGGGGCGTCCGGCAACAATACGCCGCACATCAAAAATACCCCTTGATGCATTAACGATGCCGTTCACAGTAGGGTGTGAAATACTGTATTGTGTCAATATGCCGGAGAGGTTGTCGTTCCGGCGTATCCTGTAGGTATGAACGTCGTACTTTTCAGCCTCAATACCGAAGCTGTCTAATACGGGTTCCTCTACGAGAGCAACATCTGTTATGCCTTGAATCCCGGGCTCATATTGTGTTTCATTGACGTCGGTTATGCAGCTTGCAACCAGAAAGCACAGCGGGGCAAGCATCAGAAGACGGACGCCGTCAGTATTGAACGACATTAGTATACTCTGTTAGCAAATTAGTGTTTAGCGAAATCAGCGGATGATGGAGCCAGAAATATTAAATCTTGCTTAAGTTATCAGCTTATCTTTACAATTCAAAAAGACGATTGTTCCTAAGAAAATTCCGGTTGCCCGCATGGTTAACACTTTAGCCGGATAAACAGGTTATAAGCCGCAATTATTTTTGCCGGTTTTGCCAGACGGTAACTGCTGCCCGCGTTAACTTGATTGTAACACCTTTTCCGGTTTTGCGTATTTACCATTATCATCCGGTTCAATCCGATATCATCAACATCATCATCACAATTAAATCCTGTACTATGGCAAGGCTTACAAAATCTCGGGATAAAATGCTTTTCGGTGTTTGCGGAGGTCTCGCAGAATATTTCAACTGGGATCCGGGCACTGTCAGGATTATCTGGGTACTGCTTACCCTTTTCGGTGTTGGATCGCCCATTCTCGTCTATATTATTCTGGCTGTTGTAATGCCTAACGATTAGGAAAGTACCAGGGCCGCCGGCGATGGTTCTCCGGTAAACCCCGGCATTTCTACTGAAAGAGCGGCGGCCTCTGCAGGTGAAAGTCTGTAGCCTCCTGATAGGCCCTTGCCAGCGACAGCACCGTGCCCTCATCAAAAAGGTGGCCCATAAACGTGATACTGACCGGAGACCCCGATTCGGTGAATCCGTTTGGAACCACCACGCAGGGGTGGCCCGTAAGGTTGGTGAGCGCAAGATTCCCGCCGGCGAATGAGGGCGAAATATATACGTCGACATCCCTGATCTTTCTGTCCATCTCCTCAATAACCATCGTCCGGATTCGGTTGGCCTGTATGTATTCTACAGCGGGAATGAACCGGGCAGCCCTGAATACATTGGGCCAGGCGTTCCTTATCTGACGTACCAGAAGGTCGTCCTGGCCTGAACGGGTCAGTTCGTCGAAGGCGGCAGCGGCTTCGGCACTCAGTATGAACGTGAGGTCACTGAAAGGGAGTTCCGGCAGTTCAACCGGTACCAGCGTTGCGCCCAGCGATTCAAGCACTTCAAGTGTACGGCGGTCAAAGCTTGCCGAGCCATAGTCCGTATCGAAAGCCGCTTTAACGAAGCCGATCCTCAGGTTTTGAAAATCAAATTCTGGATCGTAATTGAAGGGCAGGTCTTTAACGGTCGGATCGAGGCCATCGGGCCCATAGATGTAATTGAACACAATGGCGGCATCTGTGGCCGATCGCGTGATCGGGCCCAGTTTGTCCATGCTCCAGCTCAGGGCCATTGCGCCGTGCCGGCTTACACGTCCGTAGGTGGGTCTGAGCCCGGTTACACCGTTGCGTGTGGCGGGCGAAACGATCGAACCCAGTGTCTCCGAGCCAATGGCAAAGGGCACCAGACCGGCCGATGTTGCCGATGCCGACCCGGCCGACGATCCGCTGGCCCCCTGACTGGTATTCCACGGGTTCCGGGTCTGGCCACCATACCAGACATCGCCCCAGGCAAGCGCGCCAAGTGTAAGTTTGGCCAGATGCACGGCCCCGGCCTCCTCAAGCTTGCGGATAACCGTCGCAGTTTCATCGATCACCTGATCTTTGTACGGCATTGCCCCCCATGTCGTTTTATGTCCGGGCAGTGCCAGAAGATCTTTGGTGCCATAAGGGATGCCGTGCAGCATCCCCCGGTAGATGCCCGAGGCGATCTCACGGTCGGCCCTGCGGGCCTGTTCAAGTGCGAGGTCTTCGGTGATGGTGATAACGGCCTCAAGAGTTGCGCCATGTGTTTTCAACCGGTCGAGAAACAGCATGGTAAGCTGCTCGGAGGTCACTTTCCTCTGCCTGATGAGCACACTCAGTTCTGCGACCGAGTAAAATGCGAGGTCATCGAATCGTTCGGGCATGGCCACATCCCCGGGCAGGTTCCAGTTGACCGGTCGCTGCTCTGTGATGTAAGTGCGGCCCGCCGGAACCGGGTCGAAATGAAGCGAAGGCATCACGCCGTTTCCGATTTCTACCTGCCGCATGGCCTCATAGCTGTTCAGGGCCGAAACGAGGTTGGGCTGCAGGGAATCCCTTTGGGCATCGCTGAACTCCAGTCCGATAATTTTTTCCGCTTCAATAATGGTGTTTTTTGTGATATCAGACAGAATGAGCAGGTTTCCGGCAGCCAGTGCAAACATGGCGAAGGCCGCTCCGGCGCAGAAAACGAGCAGGGTTCGGGTTAATTTCATGGGTATATATTATGGGATGAAACAGGTGGGCAGGGCAATGACAGCATCCGAAGAGTTTACAAATATGTGATGAAAACTAAAATAAATGGTCTGTACTATGTAATATCATGAAATGTGCCGGTGCAAGACAGACTGTATTGGTTACAAATTTTTGTAAGAGGCAAAAATGGTGATGTTAGCGTGTTTCGAACAAATGAACAAATGAACAAATGAACAATTGAACGGCGAAGTGGCCATCACTCATAGCACAGAGCCGAAGGGCGGAGCGAGGAACGAAGTTGAACCATGTTCGCAGAGTGCAATACTGCACAGGGTGGGCAGGCTCCGGCGCAGTTTTGTGCAGCTGATATACTGTTAAATTAAAAAGGTTTAGAACATATCAAATATGGAAGCGGTAATGGAAAAAATAAAAACCGAATCGATTCTCATCATCGAAGACGACAGGGATATTGCCGAACTGCTCCGCCTGAACCTCAGCGAGCAGGGATACCGTGCCGAGGTGTGCCATAACGGGCTGGCAGGCCTGGAGCGGGCACTCGAAGAAAACTGGTCGCTGATTATACTGGATATCATGCTGCCGGGCATGGACGGGTTTGAGGTCTGCAAATCGATCAGGAGCAGTAACCGCTCCATGCCTGTGCTTATGCTCACGGCCAAATCCGATGAACTCGACAAGGTGCTGGGGCTGGAGCTGGGAGCCGACGGGTATATGACCAAACCGTTTGGCATCAGGGAACTGCTGGCCCGGGTCAAATCCATTTTCCGGCGCATTGAGGTAGACCGTGAACAGAACAGCAGCAAAACATACAGGGAACTCAGGTTCGGCGATCTGCAGATCTTTCCGGAGAAGCGGAAAGTTCTGCTCAGAAATGTGCCGCTGGAGCTTACAACAAAAGAATTTGAGCTGTTGCTGCTGTTTGCTGATAATCCCGGCAGGGCCTACAGCCGCCAGGAGCTGCTCGATGTGGTTTGGGGATACCAGTATGGTGGTTACAGCCATACGGTAAACTCGCACATCAACAGAATCCGGAATAAAATTGAGGATGATTCTTCCGAGCCCCGCTACATCAAAACGGTATGGGGCATGGGGTACCGCTTTGCGGAAAAAGGAGAACTGACCTGATGACCGGCATTTTCAAAAGTTTTTATGCCAGGATTGCCGTTCTTTTCCTGGTATTGCTGGTGCTGATGGGCGGCATCATGCTCGCCCTGTCGGTCAATTCGGTGGTCCGTTACATGGACGAAACCGAGCAGAAGCTGAACCGCGACCTGGCGGCGCATCTGGCCGCCGAGTTTGAACCGCTGGTACAGGATACCATCGATACCGAACAGTTGCGCGATAAAATCAGCCAGATGATGGGCATCAACCCGCGCATACAGATCTATCTGCTTGATAACGACGGTCACATCAAGGCATCTTTCTGCCCGCCGGAAAAGAAGGTTGAGAAGACCAGTGTGAACCCGGAACCGCTGAAGCGTTTCCTCACGAATGCCGAACTGCCGATTCTCGGCGACAATCCGCTGAGTCCGGGCAACCGGAAACCCTTCTCTGCGGCGGAGCTTGAAATAATGGGCGAAAGCGGCTGCTACCTCTATGTAATACTGGGAAATGAGCGGTACGATTCTATGATCGCTGTAATCCGGAACAGCTACATCATGCAATCCACAGTTACCATTATAGCCCTCACGGTTATTTTTACGGGTATTGTGGGCCTGGTGTTGTTCAGGGTGCTGACCAGCCGCATCCGGCAGATGAATGATGTAGTCAATTCGGTAATAGCGGGCGATTATAATAAACGGATAGATATCAACTCGACCGATGAGATCGGCGAACTGGCCCGGTCGTTCAACCATATGACCGAAACCATTCAGGCCAATCTCGAGGCCCTTCAGCAGGTCGACAAGCAGCGCCGGGAACTGGTGGCAAACATCTCCCACGATCTGCGGAGCCCGCTGGCATCGGTTCAGGGTTACCTTGAAACACTCACAATGATGGGCGACCGTCTTACTGAGCAGCAGAAAGAGCACTACATTCAGATTGTGATCAACAACACCAGAAAGCTGGGCCGCCTTGTGAGCGAGCTGTTCGAGCTGTCGAAGCTCGATGCCGAGCAGGTGAGCCCGCGTTTCGAAAATTTCTGCATTGCGGAACTGGTACAGGATCTTGTGCTGCAGTTCCAGCCGGATGCGGCCAGAAAGAATATCCGGCTGCTGGCAGACCTGCCTGAAAAGCTGCCTGCGGTCTGTGCCGATATCGAACTGGTTGAGAGGGCCATATCAAATCTGATCGACAATGCCATCCAGTACACCCCGGAAGGCGGTGAGGTGCACATCACACCTGTAAACAGCACGGATTACGTACAGATCGAAGTTAAAGATACCGGCCGGGGCATCTCAGTCGAAGACCTGCCGCACATTTTTAACCGATTTTACCGTGCCGACAAAAGCCGGAGCAGTACGGAGAGCACCGGTGCGGGACTCGGGCTGGCCATCGCGAAAAAAATTCTCGAACTGCACGGTTCCGATCTGAATGTATCGAGCCGCCTGGATGAGGGCACGTCGTTTCGTTTCAACCTGAAAACCGCGGCACAATGATTGGCGGGGAATGCAGCCCGGGATGGGCTGCAGATTTTGGATGATGGCAAGGGCGGTGCTGGTGGTATGCTTTTGAACAAGTGAACAATAGAATAGGGAACAATAGAATGGGGAAGTGAATGCGGTTTCGCAATCTGGAAGGTAAATACGACTATGCTGTCGGGATGCTTTGAGTTAGGGATCTACGGAGCAATTGAGCAATTGAGTTGGGAGTAATGGCCCCTGTTGGGGAGCCCTCCCTTTTGCCTCACGCCTTCTAACTTTTGCCTTTTGCTTTTTGCCTTTTGCTTAGATTGAAGTGACAAATGAATACAAGCACATTTTAAACCGTGATGTTACCACCTGAGGGGGGGAGAACGGAACCGGTAAACAGCTTTTACTACTATTTCCCTATCTTCATGTTCATGTCACAAAATCTGAAAATTGGAATTCTCGGACCGGTGAGCCGGGCAGTAGTGTGGGAGAAATACCTGCGCCCGCACCCGACCGTGAGCGAGGTGGTTATCGCATCCGACATACCTGCGCTTGCAGGTGTGCAGGCCTGTATTCTGCTTGACGAAGGACCCGACCGGCTTGCCACGGCCCTGAACCTGGTGAAGCTCGGCTACCATCTGTTTATTGTGGGCAGGCTCCCCATGCAGGTCGCGGAGGCCGAAAAGATTTTCTACACGGCCGAGGAGTCGGGCATTGCGGTACAGTACTCGAACTGGGCGGTGTTCTCTGAGGGCACGCGGTGGATGCGCAGCCAGCTGCCACGTTTTGATCTGTATCAGTCGGTGAGGGAGCTCGAAGGCATGCCGCTTGAAAGCGGAATTGAGCCGTTTATGGGCTACATCCTTGAGGATGTAGCACTGGCGCAAAACTGGTCGGGTTCGAACGTGAACCGTGTTCTGGCGAACATGGCGGTATCCGATGCAGGCGAACCGGTCTCAATCCAGTGTTATCTGCGGTTCGAAAACAGTTCTGCTGCGTCTGTTTTTTTCATTGCCAACAGCCGGCGAAACCTGCACAACCGGTATGCATCGGGCCGGGCCGGAAGTGTATTTACGGATGTACAGGCAAGAAAAGCATTTTACCGGACATCAGACGGTGGGTTGCGGGCCGATACCGAATACACATTCGATGAACCCGAACCGGCGCATTATGCCGTGACCCAGTTTCTGAAAACCATACAGTTGAAACGGGATTCTGATTTCTCCGGGTACCATGGCCTGCAGTTGGCCAGAACAATCCGTATAATTCGGGAGGCGTTGCGCCGTTAGTATACACTTGAAGCTGCCGGCAATCCGGAACTGCCAACTGGCGTACGGTTGCAACTGCCATTTAAACCCCTCTGAAATTGATGTTGAGTGTTAGCTCAGGAATCGATACCATTTGGCGGCTTATAACTAAAAAGTAAATTACTAAATATTACCATGACCAGATTCAAAACCCTGATTTTTTTTATCACAATAACAGCATTTGCTTTTTCTGCCTGCGCAGAGAAAGAGGTGCAGCCCGAATTGCCTGAAGGCCTCGAAATCGAAGACATTGTTGTCGGCGATGGTGCAACCGCCAGCGAATCCGATTTCATTACTGTTCATTACAAGGGGATGCTCTCCAACGGCGATGTTTTTGAAGACAGCCGCGACATTGGCCAGCCGGCTACATTTCAGCTGGGCATTGGCATGCTCATTGAAGGCTGGGACATTGGCCTGCAGGGAATGAAAGTGGGCGGGCAGCGCCGGCTCGTTCTGCAGCCTGAACTTGGCTATGGCGAGCAGGGCGCGGGCGATGTGATTCCCCCGAACGAAGTGCTCACCTTTGAGATTGAGCTGCTTGAGGTACGGAAAATGCCGGTATCCTGGAATTATGATGAAGCCGATGTACAGACTACAGAGTCGGGCCTGATGTATGTGGTGATGGAAGAGGGTTCGGGCGACAAGCCTGAAGCCGGCGACCGGATCCGGGTTAACTACAGCGGGTACCTTGAAGACGGCGAACTGTTCGACAGTTCATTCATCCGCGACGCACCTTTTGAATTCAACGTGGGTACGGGTGCCGTGATCCCGGGCTGGGACCAGGGCCTGCTCGACATGCGGCCCGGTGAGAAGAGAAAACTGATTATTCCAGCCAGTCTTGCCTACGGCGAAAGAGGCATCGGAAATGTGATACCGCCTAACGCCACACTCTTTTTTGATGTGGAACTGGTTGAAGTGATTGAATAGCCGATCCTGAAATAACATAAGGCGTCCTGTAATGGCGCCTTTTTTATTTTTTGGTGGCCGAGATTATTATTCTGTCATTATTTAACTTGCGCCACAACGATTAACCGGTTTTCCTCCGGCTAAAAAGTCAATCATACCGACATATTATCATCATCCATGAACAGTATACGAATTTACCAGGTCGACGCATTTACACGAAAACCCTTTTCCGGCAATCCGGCGGGAGTGGTGCTTAACGCCGATGGTCTGAGTTCCGATCAGATGCAGCGTATAGCCAACGAAATGAATCTTTCCGAGACCGTCTTTATGCTGAAACCCGAATCGGAGGATGCTGATCTGCGGATCCGCTGGTTTACCCCGTCGCAGGAGGTTAACCTTTGTGGTCATGCCACAATAGCCCTGTTCCATGTGCTTGCCGAGCAGGGGGAATTCGGCCTTGAAGTAAACGAACCCCAGTCTTTTGTGGCCGAGACCAAATCCGGGCCGATAACGGTCGACCTGGAGTGGAAAGACCTTAATCCCTACGTAAAGATGAGCCTTCCTGTGCCGTCATTCTTCCCCTATCCTGACGATTATTCGGTGTTGTGCGCGGCCATCGGTGTTTCTGAAGTGGAACTCAGTCAAAAGGCCAAACCCCAGATAACCGGCGACGGCTACGTTTTTATACCGCTTGCCAACTATGAAAGCCTGGGTACCCTTGAGCCCAATGTGCACCTGATGAGAAAACTGAACGAACGCCACGACCTGACCGGTTTTGCTGTAGTTACAACAGATACCGGCGACCGTGACGTGGACTGGCATATGCGGTTCTTCGCCCCGTCGCTGGGTGTTTCGGAAGACCCTGTTACCGGATCGGCAAACGGGCCCATGGCCGCATTTCTTTGGGAAAACGGATTTCTTGACAAGGGGAAAAAGCACTACTCCTTCAAAGGTGCCCAGGGCAGTTTCATCGGGCGACCGGGCTATGTAACCGTGACCATGCTCACCAGAGACAACAAAATCGAGATGCTGGAGATTTCCGGACAGGCCGTAACGGTGATGGAAGGTGAAATGCGCCTGAATGTGAACATCCCGTTTAAACTTTAAGGCACTGCCCGGTTACATAAAACCGCGGCGTATGCGAACAGCGCCTGATTGTGTACATCCCCATTCAGTTAAAAGTTGGCCGGTTGACCGAAATCCGAGATGCAAACGGAACCGGAACCGGCCCTGAATCTACTTTTTGGGTTTCATCATCTGGAAGAACCCCTTCAGCTGTTTGCGTGGGGCAATCTGCATCAGGCTGTTGAACTGCCCGGCCATCAGGCTTTCACCTCCGTCGATGGTTACACATTCGCCGGTGATATAGGGCGAAAGGTCCGACATCAGGAATACAGCAAGGTTAGCCAGCTCATCGTGTTCGCCATACCTGCCGGCCGGTATTTTTTTGAGATAGGCCTCTTCGATTTTGGGATCGGGCATAAGCCTGGTCCAGGCCCCCTCGGTGGGGAAAGGCCCGGGTGCAATCGAGTTGACCCGAATGTTGTATTCGGCCCATTCGGCGGCCAGGGAATTGGTCATGGCGAGCACACCCGCCTTGGCACAGGCCGAAGGCATTACAAAAGCGGAGCCGGTCTGCGTGTAGGTGGTAACGATGTTCAGTATGGTACCGCTGTTTCCACTGTCGATAAGCCGTTTCCCGAACTGCTGTGTGCAGTTGAAGGTGCCGTGAAGAACGATGTCGACAACGGTTTTGAACGCATTGGGGCTCAGGTCTTCTGAGGGGAACAGGAAATTGCCGGCGGCATTGTTCACCAGCCCGTTCAGTGCACCGAAATCGGATTCTATCCTGTCCATCATGGCCGACACGGCCTCATAATCCCTTACATCAACGCTGGCGGTATAGACCGGGTTGCCGGAGGCGCCGATCGTTTCGGCAGCTGATTTCAGGCGATCTTCGTTCCGGCCACAGATGGCAACTTTTGCCCCAAGGCTGCTGAACCCTTTTGCCATAGCCAGGCCGAGGCCGCTGCCCCCGCCGGTTACAAGGATCGTTTTTCCCGTCAGCGTATCGTTTTTAAACATAATTAATCCTGTTCCTCGTCGGCCTTTTTATAGATGGTTTCGATTTTGTCCCGGAATTTTTCCTGGATCACATTTCTTTTGGTTTTCATTGTGGGCGTTAGTTCGCCGCTTTCGATAGTGAGCAGGCTGTCGAGCAGGGCAAAGCGCTTGATCTGTTCCCATTTAGGGAGAATCTCGTTCATATGATCCACTTCCTGCTTAATGATGGTTTCAACATTGCTCTCAAAATCGGGATCCTGCTCGTTATAGGCCATCCCCTTGTCTTTGAAATATTTCTTCACGGTGTCCATATTGGGCACGATAAGCGCCGAGCAGAACTTTCTGTGTGCTCCGAGCACAACCACCTGTTCAATGAACCGGCTGTTCAGCAGGGTATTCTCAACGTGCTGGGGCGAGACGTACTTGCCGGTTGAAAGTTTGAACATGCTTTTCTTCCGGTCGGTGATGAATATGTAGCCGTCCTCATCAATCCGGCCGATGTCGCCGGTATGAAACCATCCGTCGTCGGTGAGCACTGCGCGGGTCGCTTCCGGGTCGTTATAGTAGCCCTTCATGATATTCGGGCCTTTTGCGAGGATTTCGCCGTCGTCGGCAATTTTGATCTCAACACCGGAAATAGCCTTGCCCGACGATCCCGCTTTGATCATATCGGGAGTGGTTACAGTGATAACAGGCGATGTTTCGGTGAGGCCATAGCCCTGGTTACAGTAGATGCCAATGGCATTGAAGAAATTCATCAGGTTCGGGGCGAGCGCTGCACCGCCGCTGTTAACCCCGATTAAATTTCCGCCCAGAAAGGCCCGCAGCTTTTTGTACACAAACATGTCGGCGATCTTCATTTTCAGCCGGCCGAACCCGGTGGGTGGGTTGTCGAGATTGTAGTTGTCGGCCAGTGCCAGGGCCCAGGTTGAGAGTTTTCCTTTGAGCCCGCCCAGTTCCCCCGCTTTCTTGTGGAACCCGGCATGGATTTTTTCAAGCAGCCTAGGTACCGTGGCAAAATAGATCGGTTTCAGGGTCTGGAAATCGTCGGGAATCTCCTCAAGTTTGTCAATGTAATAAATCGGCAGACCCATATACATGTACAGGTAGTTGATCATGCGCTCGTAAACGTGCGAGAGCGGCAGGTAAGAGAGGATTTTCTGGTGCCGGTGTTTTTCAGGGTCAAAGGGCGTTCTCTCCAGGGAGCTTTGTACGTTTGACGAAATATTAAAATGGGTGAGCATCACACCTTTTGGGTTACCCGTGGTACCCGAGGTGTAGATCAGCGTTGCCAGATCTTCGGGGTCTACTTCCTTTTTCAGTTTCTGATAAAGGTCAGGTTCTTTCTGCTCCTTCTCCCGGCCCATGGCATATATTTCATCGAGGGTATGGGCCTTTTTGTGATCTGTATTAATCAGGTTGATGGTGCCCTTAAGGCTGCCCACCTTGTCAAGCCATGGTTTAAAATTATTGAACAGCGTATCGTTGCTGTAGATGTAATAAACCGCGCCGGCATCGTTCAGTATGTAGCTGATCTGGTCGCCGGGCTGGGTTGCGTAGATGGGAACGCTAACCGCCCCCAGGGCAAGCAGGGCCTGATCCACAATCATCCACTCGGTGCTGTTTTCTGAATGCAGTGCCACCTTGTCGCCCCTTTTCACCCCAAGCTGATCCATGCCCAGGGCAAAATGCCGGACTCTGGTCCGGAAGTCTTCAATGGAGGTTTCAATCCATTTGCCATTTCTCTTCGTTGCCAGGGCAATGCCCGATGTGTTTTTCTGCAGGCCCTTGTCAACGAGTTCGGTTATGCTTTTTCTCTCGATTTTCATGTCCCTTAATCCAGGTTTAAATTCACGTTTCCCCACATCAATCTAAAGTTTAGTGACCAGTTTACAAAGCTGCCGTATGGGGCGGCATTCGGGTGTTTTGTTACAATTTAATTGTTCGGGACTGATGGTGAAAATTTTTCTGACAAAAATCGGGATTCAAATGGTAATTTTCAGGGCTTGAACAGTCGTAACGGGATGTGAACGGAAAATTCTGTCCGTTTGCCGGATGCGGCCGGTATGGGTATTATCCGGTAGTTAACATCCCGCATTGTTATTTAACCAGAAAAAAATTGATCAACCGTTAATGAAAATGATTATTGAGGAAGAGATAAGAGAGCGTTTTGAGGCGATGTTGGCCCTGCGTGACCGCCATATGGGCCATATGCTTGGTATGGAATTTGAATACGTTGGCCGTGACAAAATGGTAGCGACCATGCCGGTCAATGAAAATACGGTACAGCCATTCGGGATGCTGCACGGGGGGGCATCCGTGGCGCTGGCCGAATCGCTGGCCTCAATCGGGGCTTTTCTCAACATCGACGATCAGAAGAAAATTGCGGTGGGGCTGGAAATCAACGCGAACCATGTTCGTCCGGTCAGGGATGGCAGGGTGAGAGCAACCGCGGTGCCCCTGCACAGGGGCGCGGGCACCCAGATATGGGAAACAAGGATCGAAACCACCGACGGAAAGCTGGTCTGTGTGAGCCGGTGCACGCTGGCTGTGATCCCGATCCGGAAGGCGTGATTGAGACACAAGACGTGAGACGCAAGACGCAAGACATGAGACGCAAGACGCAAGACACAAAACAACGTTATGCTGAGCATGGCCTGGGTGCAGGCCGAAGTTGAAGGGTGCAGGCTGATTAAAACGTGAACGTAACGCCCACCTGTATATAGATCAGGTTGGTACGGCTTTTCCGGATGTCGTATACAACATTGCCGTTTTCGGTGGAGAGCGAGTTCAGATACTCGGCCTCATCGCCCAGCATGTACCGCGTTTGCAGGGTGAGGTACAACCGTGCCGGTTTGCTTGTTCCGCTCATATCGTCATCCGCCATAAATTCTGAAAGTTTGATCTGAACGCCTGCGCCCAGGCCGTAGCTCAGTGCCCAATCGTCGAAGTTGGTATCGCGCAGTACGGGCTCCTCGCCGAAAGAGCCGCGGTTTGTGAGCGTGGTTTCAGTATAGAGATAGTTGAAACCGAGCAGCGCATCCATGAAAGGCCTGAACCCGGGATTCATCCCCTGCATTCTGAGCAGCAACTGCCCGTGCCCCATGTTATAACTGTTTCTGATGCGCACCCTCAGATCGGGGATGGTCGGTGAAAGCTGTTCGGTACGCTCATCGGAACCGAAAGAGACGAAGCCGGCATCCACTCCGAGAAGGAAGGGGGTGTTGGGGAACTGGTAACCGAACATAAAATTGATGCCCGGGCCAAGCCGCTCAACATTGTCGCGGAACGGCCCCTGCGGAATCGCAAGGGTACCCGTAATCCCGAAATTAAATCTCTGATCCTGCGCCGTGGCCATGGTTGTGATGAGAATGATGAGGGCCAATGTGATCAGGATAGCTTTAAAAATGGTTTTAATGAATGATCGCATGATTGTCAGAGCTGGGGTTGGTGATTTACTATTTTGTTACCCGATTAAAATCAGTAGTTAATGTAAAGAGGTTTTTTTGACAACAATTATGTGGCTGTTTCAGAACGGAATAAATGCTTGAAATCGCAAAACAGGTTATTTCGCAACCGGTGATGAATCCGGTTCAGGTCAATCCCGGTTCCCCAAACACCCGGTTCCGGATTTTCCTGATGAGTGCATTACGAAAAACAGGAGCGCAATGTTGTGGATGACGGACATGATTTTAATATTTTTTTCCCGCCATACAACAGTGTTCTGTTGACCATCCTTTCACACCTGCCGGAAACGAAAAATTGCGTGTAAATGGCCTATCTGCTGCATCAGAAATCCGCAGCCGGCATCCGGAAGTTGTGAACGCATTACCCCACCCCGATCCGGCGGGCCTGCGAAGCTGTTTTAAACTTTAGGCCTTTCTATATCAAAGATCTCCCCGATTTTCGTAAAGGATGTGCCTGCCAGCCGTGCGATGGGTTTGAGTTTCCGGATGTCGATCCTGAAATCGTCGATCAGATCGTCGTTAATATGCAGATGCACAACCCGCCCGAATACCGCATCGCATCCGCCCTTGTCGCTGCCGAACTCGATCATCCGTTCAAGGCGGCATTCAAAATTGATCGGACTTTCGCTTACCCGCGCCGGTTTTACGGCAACCGATGCAGCGGGGGTAAGGCCCGTAACCTCAAATTCGTCGATCCCGGAGTCGTACAGGCCTGATGCGGCATTCACCGCTTCGGCGATAGCTTCGGTTGAAATGTTGATCACGAACTCGCCGGTGGCGCGGATATTATTCACTGTATCCTTTAGTTCGCCGTCCTTTTTGTATTTCTGCGGGAAAAATGCCAGGATCATCGGGTTGTAACAGACCACGTTGAAAAAAGAAAACGGCGCCAGATTGCGGGTCCCGTTTTCATCGATGGTCGACACGAACGCGATGGGCCTGGGCACCACGCTTCCGATGAGCAGTTTGTAGCGCTGTTGCGCGGTCAGTTCGTCGGGGTTGATTTCCATAGTAATAGTATGTTAAGTATCGGGTTTAATCCGGCCGGTATCGGTACGGAGATGAACCGGCCGGGAGATGATGACATAAAACAACCTGTCAGTACATCATCAATAATATATCATCAGCCAAAATAGCTGAAATGCGGGAAAGGTGTTAGCTCTGTTTGACCGGGCCGGAGCCGGGAAGGGTATCATCGTGCCGGGAATCACCGGACAATGGATCACGTGGCCGGGGATCATCAGGCCGGGAATGACCATGAAGTGGAGCATCGTGGCCGGGTATCATCGGGCCGGGAATCACCATGAAGAGGAGCATCGTGGCCGGTAATCACCGGTCTAAGGATCACTTTGCGGAGGAGTATCGGATTGGGCATCACTGTGCCGGGGGTCACTATGTGGAGGAGTTTCTGGTTGGACACCGGCGGGTTGTGGCGAGGCCTGGATTCCATCAGGATAATACGAGAACCAGAGCAGCAGCAGCAGATTGGTGCCTTTCTTGAGGGCGCTGTACACAAGCAGCATGCCGGCCACGGATGCGGTTGCCATGTCGAGCGCTTTTGCCAGCTCGATTCCGGCCCACATGAAAACAAGGTCGCGGCTGGGCAGGAACGGGATGCGGTTTACTGCAATTACGACGGCTACAAAAATGAGCCAGACCGACAGTTTTGTCTCCGGTATAACCACGGCCCACTGTGCGATCAGCAAGCTGTTGTGCACAATGAACCTGCTGAAATAGATAAAGCTGATCAGGGCCGCTTTTTTCAGGGGGAGGGCGAAAAAATACCGCCGGAATTGCACGAACAGTGCAATCAGGGCTGCAAAAATCACGATACCGGTGATCAGGTACACCATATCCACATGGCCGGTCAGGTTGGAAATGTCGATAACTCCTGTAAACACCAGGGTACCAATCAGGGAAAACGCCACAAAATTCGATGTGATCGCAGACAGAATGTTGTTGTCCCTGACATTTTTGAGGATGTCGATGTCGTCACGGTCGAGGTGTTTTCTCGCCCAGGTGAACAGGTAAAATTCGCCGGAGTACCCGAGCACTTCTTCGTTGTAGACCCTTTTGGTGAGGGCGGCACGGAATATTTTCCTTCTTTTTATTGGCCAGACCTGCCGGTAAATAAAAATTTCTGCGGTGGGCAGGGTAAGAAAGATCAGGAAAAAGATGATGTAGAAGAGCGGGTTTGACGGCAGCGAACCCAGCACTTCCGCGATCCCGATCTCGTAGATGTTGTAGCCTATGATGCCAACCACGGCTGCAACCACCAGCCGGCGGAAGATCTTTTGTGCCATTTTAGCCCGCGGACTGTCAGACAGGATTTTCCAGGAAAGTCCGTGCTTCTCTTTAAAGGTCACAAAAATGGGTTTGAGATGAGTGATGTGGCCCGGAAATTACGCATCCAGCGTAAACAATTCTATGCCCAAACCGGAGGCCGGTGTTTTCTCTCTTTCCCCGATGATATCGTCCAGAATTTGCCGGATCTGCCGCTGCTGGTCATCCCTGAAGTACTCGAACCCCTGCAGGCAGACAAAACGGGCATGCCGGTGCCTGATCCTGTTCAGTTTACGTTTCAGGCCTGCAGCGGTGTCCATCTCCCCATTGATCATAACATGTTCATCGGGAGGCAGCAGTACGGCCATGTTTCTGTTGATCTCGAGGTGATGTGCCAGGAAAATGGCGGAAAACTGCCCGGTACTTCTGAACCGGTAGCGGATATTCTGTTCAAATAACTCCGGATGGCGGCTGAAGAAGCGCTCAAGGGTCCTGGTGCGGACCGGGTGCGGCACATGCGGTACCCTGAAGTAGCGGTTATGCGATCCGGCAAGCCTGGCAGATTTCATCTGCAGCAGCAGGTGCGTAGACCGGGTTATGCCCAGCAGTTTTTTTACGGCCAGGCTGTACAGGCGGTTCAGTTCGAGCCTGAGCGGGCCATAGGTCACTATCGAATTCCATTCACCACGCAGAACCACTTTTCCGGCATCAAAAAAATCTGACGGGACCACATCACCGGTCAGAATAAAATCGTCGTTAAAGTAGATGTAGTGATCGGCCAGTCCGGGGATCCTCCAAAGTGCCGTTTCAATAGTGCGCGTGTTGAAAGTGGGTATTGCAAAGTTAAAACCGGCAAAAATCTGCCTGTGGTCCACAAGATGAACATTCAATTCCCTGCGGATCTCCGGGGTAAGGAACCGCGGTACCTGGTTGTCGGTAACCAGATGGATTGTGCGAATCCAGGGCGCAAATGCGCGGATGGAGCGGATACAGTATTCCAGTTCACCATTATCGGCAAAACGGGTGGTATCGCGCCCGGTAGGCACTTCAAGCCGGTCGTTGTCGCCTTCGGTCAGAATGATGTTCCGTCGTTTTCTGATATGTTCCGGATCATTCCCGTCAACCCAGGCGATAACAGCATCGATTTGTGCGTTAAAATCGGCCATTGATCAGAATCGTATTGTAGTTATCCTAATAGAGAGATTGTTATTTAAAATACCAAATTATTCCGTAGAGAGAAGGCAAAAAGCAGCGAAAAGGCAGCAAAAGGCAGAAGTGGAGTGAAAAGGCAAAAAGCAAAAGGCAGAAGTGGATGGCATGGGTATGTGATACGATTTTGGGTTAAAAAGGTTTGGTGATGAGACTTTAAAGTCTCATCATGGATTTTGAAAGTTTGATATGGGCTTGAATATGGGGTGGGGGCGAGGGTCAATTTCGGCCCCGGTCAGGTTTGGGTACTTTTGCCTTTTGCTTTTTGCCTTTTCGCTGCCTTTTCGCTGCCTTAAGCGTGTGGAATCCAGGAATAGTGATAGATCCCGTCGTCCATCTTTTCTGCGTCTTCGGTTAGGAAAAGGGGTTTGAAGGTGTCGACCATTACGGCGTATTCTTCGGTGCCTTCCTTGCCGATGCTTTTTTCGACGGTTCCGGGGTGCGGGCCGTGCGGAATGCCGCCCGGATGATGGGTGATGCTCGCGTATTCCACGCCTTTGCGGCTCATGAACTCGCCCTGCACGTAGTAGAGCACCTCGTCGGAGTCTACGTTAGAGTGGTTATAGGGTGCCGGGATGGCCAGCGGATGGTAGTCGTACTTGCGCGGGCAGAATGAGCAGATCACATAGTTGTGTGCCTCGAAGGTCTGGTGCACGGGAGGCGGCTGATGCACGCGCCCGGTTATCGGCTCGAAATCCTTCATGCTGAATATCCACGGGTAGAGGTAACCGTCCCAGCCGACCACATCAAACGGATGGAATTCGAAAAAGTAATGGTGGAAGCGGCCCTGCTTTTTGATGCGCACCTCGAACTCGCCCTGTTCATCGAAAAACAGGGGCGCAACGGGCCGGCGGATATCGCGCTCGCAGAAGGGGCTGTTCTCCAGGAACTGGCCCAGGTTCGACCGGTACCGTTTCGGGATCTCAATTGGCCCGGTTGAGTCGATCGTGAGCATGCGGTTCTCGTCGGTATCGAAGGTCATCTGGTAGGTGACCCCGCGGGGGATGTAGATGTAATCGAACGGCTCGAAGGTGAGCTTGCCGAAGTTGGTCTGCAGCACGCCCTTGCCCTCGTGGATGAACAGCATCTCGTCGTGCTCGCCGTTCCGGTAGAAATAGTTCATCTTTTCGGTGGGCCGGCACAGACCGATCTGCACATCGTTGTTATAGAGCACCACCACGCGTCCGCTTACCGGATCGCCGCCTTTGGGCATATTGTGCGTGAGCAAGTGATGGTGGCGTAAAAGGTCTTCCTTCCAGGGCTTGATCACAATCTCCTTGCCCTTTTCCACCCGCTTCACGGTGGTAGGCGAATGGTGATGGTAGAGCAGTGAGGAGTTGCCGCTGAAACCCTCCGCGCCGAACAGTTCTTCGGTATATAACTGCCCGTCTTCGCGGCGGAACTGCGTATGACGTTTGTGCGGAAATTTGCCGAGTGAGTGGTAGATCATGGTGGTGGAATCTGGTTAGAAAATTAAAAAACAAAGCTCTAAAGCTCATGAGCTCTTAAGCTCTTAAGCTCATAAGCTCTTGAGTACATTTCGATGATGATAACAAGATTTTGGCTTTAATCCGGAGAACCGGAATCTGTAATCCTGCCAGGGAGAAGTACAAGAAAGCGGGGAAGGTTTAAAGCTCAAGAGCTCAACAGCTTAAGAGCTCATGAGCTGTTTTACAAATTGCCGCGTTTGTCTTGTTCGCGCTCGATTGCTTCGAATAGGGCTTTGAAGTTGCCGATGCCGAAGCCGCGGGCGCCCTTGCGCTGGATGATCTCAAAGAACAGGGTCGGACGGTCGCTTACCGGTTTGGTGAAAATCTGCAGCAGGTAGCCCTCCTCGTCGCGGTCGACCAGGATGCCCAGGCGTTCGAGGTCCTCAACGCGCTCGTCGATTTTGCCCACACGGTCGGTAAGGGTCTGGTAGTAGGTGGTTGGCACCGTCAGGAATTCAACGCCCTTCGACTGCAGTTTTGATACGGTGTCGAGGATGTCGCCGGTGAGCATGGCCACGTGCTGAACGCCCGGACCTCCGTAGAAATCGAGATATTCTTCGATCTGTGACTTTTTCTTGCCTTTGGCGGGCTCATTGATCGGGAACTTGATGCGACCGCGCCCGCCGGCCATCACTTTCGACATCAGGGCCGAATACTCGGTGGCGATGTCGCTGTCGTCGAAGTGGATGTACTGGGAGAAGCCGAGCACGTCGCGGTAAAACCCGACCCAGTCGTTCATTTTACCGAGTTCCACGTTGCCCACACAGTGGTCGATAAACTCAATGCCCACCGGTTCGGTGGTGATGCGTGAGGACCGCTCTTTAAATCCGGGCCAGAACAGGCCTTTGTAGCCTGAGGAGTCGATCAGCGAGTGGATCGTATCGCCGTAGGTGGCAATGGCGGCGTGCACGATCACACCGTTGTCATCGCGTATCTCCCCGGGTTCGGTAACCCCGCGGGCCCCGCGTTTAATACACTCTTCGTAGGCGGTATATACATTTTTCACCGCCATGGCAATATCGCGTACCCCGTCGCCGTGCACACGGCAGTGCTCGGCGATCGGCGAATCGCCGGTAAGTGGAGATGTGAGCACCATGCGGATGTTGCCCTGTTCGAGCAACCACGACGCGCGGTCGCGAACCCCTGTCTCCAGGCCGCTGTATCCGATTACCTCAAACCCGAAAACAGTCTGATAATAGTGGGCCGCCTGTTTCGCGTTGTTCACATACAATTCAATATGGTGGATATCGACCAGGCCAAGATGGTCATCGTAGGCCGACTCCAGCGGACGCTCGACTGTACCGAGCGCCTCCTGATTCTTTTTCATAACATTCCGTTTTTAAGAGTAAAAGCGCTTTTTTGTTCAGCAGGCAATATCGTAAAAAAATGGAAAAGAAATTGTCGGGCTATTGAGCTGTTGGTTGTTGAGTTATTGTAAAGGGGTTATGGAATTTTGAATCTTCACCGACGCGGACGAGCCAAACTGCAGACACGGCCGAACCGTACTGCAGACACGGCCGGACCTGACTGCAGACACGGCCGGACCTGACTGCAAACACAGTCGAACCGTACTGCATACACAGTCGGGCCGGACTGCCGACACAGTTGAACCGTACTGCAGATGCGGCCAAACCGTACTACAGACGCGGTCGAACCGTACTGCAGACACGGCCGAACCGTACTGCAAAGGCGGTTGAGCCATACTAACAGTTTTTTACTGGTTCAGAACCGGATGAGAATCTGGGCCTGTGCATTCCTCCCCGGTGAAGGAAAATTGCCCGGGCTGGTATGTTCGGTGTACCGCGTATCGGCGATATTTTCGATGCCGGCACGGAGCTGAATATCCGGGCGGAGGTTCCAGGTGCCGCGCACATCGATTACGGTGAAGGCTTCCGATGGGGTTTCGAGCGTTGTGGCCGATGCGATCCTGCGCTGAACGGCCGCGTGCCGTACCTGAGCTGCCAGCGTGAGGGAGCCGACCCTCCACTCCAGGCCGAAATGAGCCTCAAGCGGCGGTATCATCGGCAGTGGTTCGTCGAGGTGCAGGTTCTGCGCGTAAACCCCGGCCAGGCCGAAGGTGAGGCCGAATGATGGCCACGGATTCAGATATCCGGCCGCCTCACCACCGGCATACAGCGCCGCATCATAATTGGTATAAGCCGCAAACAGATCGCCGGTTGCCCTGCCTCCGATATAATTCCGGATATGGTTCACGAACAGGGAGGCCTCGATGCCATAAAGGCGGTCATCCCCGTTCAGGAAACCCGACAGGTTAACCTGGGTACTTTGTTCGTTCTTAAGCCCGGGGTTGCCAAAGTAGAACAGGTCGTCGAGCGGGTTGTAGATGTAATACCCGTACGATTCGATGTGCGAGGGCAGGCGCGACCCGCCCGACAGGTTCAGGCTGATGCCCCAGGCCTCATCACTCTGGTACTGAAGGCCGGCTTTCCAGTTGGCAGCGGCTATGAATCTGCCGGTGGATGCATCCGGGAATTCGATGCTGAGGAGATCGGCGGCAACCGGGTCGTTGAGCGACCGGCCCGACAGGTCGAGCGCCAGACCGGTGTTGAGCGACCAGGCCGGCGACATCAGCCAGGAGTGATCGGCCGAAACGTAGGCGTTGTTCAGTACCGCGTCGCCAATATTGATCAGGTACATGGGCGACACCTGCTCGTCGACCGGCTCCATCAGCATATCGGCGAAGGCGTTGAGGCGGTGCAGGTTCATGGTGGCTCGTACCAGGTGACGGCCGCTGATCAGGGTCGATTCGAGGCGGATACCGGTGGTGCGTGTTTTGCCGGACATGGGCATGTACATGCCGGGCATCACGTCGCGGGTGGTTACATCCCGGTTGTAGTCGCTCATCCAGTGGTCGATCCGGGTGTGGTAGGGCTTAACCCGGAGCAGGGAGATCAGGCTTCCGGGATTGCGCCATTCGTGTTCGTAGCTGATGAGGTGGGAACGGGCCTTGTCGGTATCCATGATGAGGGCGGGGTAGCCGGCGTCGAGGGCGAGGTCGCCGATCCAGGTGAACCATCTGCGGCTGCCACCGGCGAAATCGCGGCCCGCATCCACCTTCAGGTTCATTTTGGTGTAGCCCGACAGCCCGAGGCGCTCGCCGCCACCGGCCGTAAAATTGCCCGCATCCCGCAGGGTGAAGGCGGCCTGCAGGGCGTTGCGTTGGTTGGAATAGCCCGACATCACCCGGTATTTCTGCACATTACCGTTGTGCTGGTAGCCGGCATCGACCTCGCCGTAAAAGCCCGCGTCGAAGCCGGGACGGGCCGTGATCAGGTTCACCGAACCACCCGGCCGGTTCCCGTTTTCGAAGGAGATGTTGCCCATGCTCACATCCACCTTTTCGAGGTTTTCCGTCTCCACGTAGGAGGTTACCGGATCCATACGGTCAACGCAGGCCGACACCATCGTTACGCCGTCGATCAGCACATTCACGCGGCTGTCCGACATGCCCCGCAGCGACGGTTCCCAGGCGTAGTTGGCCCGTTTGATCATCGACAGCCCGTTCAGGCGCTGCATGAACTGCTCGGTAGATTCGAGCGAGGAGTTTGTGTAGCTGCGCGGCGATGCGTCGGGCACGGGGGCCGACCGGATCACCACCTCGCTCAACAGGCCGGCCCGCGGTTCGAGGTAAACCGCGACCGGTGTGCCGGTGAACTGGGCGGGGTCCATCTCCAGGGTTTTGTAGCCCGTCATCGTTATGAGGATGCGGCAGGGGCAGTCGGGCCGGACAAGCGCGAAGGATCCGTCGGCACCCGATGAGGTGGTATACTGTAGATTTGGGACCATTATATGGGCGCCGTGAAGCGGCCTGAGGGTTTCGGCGTCGTAAATGGTGCCGGAGAGGGTATCCGGCCCGTTTGGCAGCGGGCCGTTTGGCAGCGGGCCGGTCCACAGCAGCATCAGCAGTGAAAGCAGGGAAGTAAGTGTCATGACGGGGTTCTCCCGGTTTTCCCGGATATCGGGGTTAAAGTGATAAGGTGTGCTTACATATAAGGTTTCATGCGACTGAGGTTGTTGAGTGGCATGTATGTTGAGCGGCATGTCAGTTCAGCATCAGGTCGAACCAGGTTTCATGCAGATTTTCTGTGCCTTCTTTGAGCGTGACGTAGACGCGCCAGTCGCCGCTCATGTTGAAGTTGACCCTGCCCTGGTAAAAGCCGGACCCGGTGGATGCCGGATGTTCATTGTTGCTTGATCCGTGCCCCATCGACTCCATCCACGGCCGGATTTCGATGGTCAGGTCATCAACGGCGGGGAAGCTCATCATCGATTCGCGCCGGTGCAGGGTTACTGTAAGGTTGTTGGACCCGACTTTGGGTTCGGCCGGCTGGATCCAGGTGAGGATGTAGCGCTGTTCATTGGATGCGGTAAACACTTTTACCCTGGTCGACTGCGCTACGGTTACATCCACCGGCAGGCTGAAGGAGGTACCGGTCTGCGGATCGGTTACATCGATGATGAGCTGCCAGGTGCCCATGTCGCCTGAGGGCATGGTTGCGATAAACGCGCCGCCGAACAGCTGGTAGAAGGCATCCCTTTCGGACCCGGGCTGCCATACCGGGGATGAGTGCGAGTGCGCGCCCATGTCCATAAGCGGGGTTACTGTTATTTCGGCGGAACTCAGCCGGTCGTTTGCCCCCCGCTTCACATCAAAATAGAGCAGGTTGTAGCCCACGCTTACCGGATCAGTGGTGTAAACGGTTACCGTGTAATTATCGATGGTTGAGGTGGCCAGCTCGAACAGGTCGTCGACCGGATCGGGATTGTTCGTATTCAGATCGCAGCCGGAAATGAGCAGGCCCGAGAACGCGAAAATGATGATGAGGATAATATGTGATTGCAGTGTATTCATGGTATTTCGGTATTGATTTGAAAAGGGTTGACCGCCTGACCCCGGCGCAAGGGCGGAATGCCTCCACGGAGCATAGTCAGGCGTGGACGGTTATCCGGGCGGATATATATGCTGTTAAGCCGGAACGGGCGGAAATTTGCATCAGAAGTGCAGGGAGTGCCGGTCGTCAGGCCTGCGGGGGATGAAATATGCCGGGGGAGGGAAGGGATGTGAGAAAGGCGGATGGTAACGTGTTGACGGAGATCCGGTCGGGGTAGAGCAGGGCGCTTTCGGCGGTTACCGGTACGGTGAGCAGGGGGAGATCGTCGAGGTTCAGCAGGTTTACGGGCGATCTGGCCGCGTCGTTTTGCTGCTGTTCGATCTGGCCCTTGAGGTAGCAAAACCCGTCGCATTCCATCTCCGGCACATCCTTGTTCACGCAGAACAGCTCAATAATGCTTTCCTGAAAAGTATAGTACCCGATCAGGGGCAGCACAGGCTGGATGAGCCCGGTAAGCAGGCTGCAGAGGAAGATCAGGGAGTAGATGCGGAGTTTGAGGGTATGCATGGGTGCGGGTTTTTCATAATCCGCAGGTAATGTACAGAAAATTAATAAAAGATAAAATTGTCTTTAATCTTTTGTTTTAACAACCGCTTTTCACTCCGGGTCTGTTACAATTCAATGGATATTGCGGCACATTTTCTGTGGAAGAAAGTGCTGCCAGTACACATCAACAGTACTGCCAAAACGGTACTGCCAATTTATATCATTATTTCTGGTACTACATCATCATACACCATCCTCATCATCTATCACCAGCAGCGTATCGGCCCGGCGGTTCACACTGCACCCCTGGCTCTCGTACGGCAGTACGCACGGGCTGCCAGCTATGCCAAGGCTCTTGATGATGATGCGGCCGGCATCGATCCCCCGGGTGATGTAATGGTTCCTGACGGCGGCGGCCCGGCGTGCCGTGAGCCACTGGTTGTAGTCCAGACTGCCAACATCGTCTGAATAGGCTTCGATGCGAATGGATACATCTGAGTTCATGAGCAGATAAGCTGTATTTTCATCGAGTAACTGTTCATATTCGGGTTCTATTTCGTGGGAATCGAGAGCAAAGATGACCGGATGCAGTGAAGTCAGTTTTGTGGTTGTAACAACGCTTGTGTACGGGTATTCCGAATGATTTCCTGGGATAAAGTAAGATGTACTCATGTTCAGGCGCAGATACCGGGGATCAAACCCGGCGTTGGTGTAGAACTGTGCAACCGTAAGCATTTGTTCACGGATGTGAAGTGAATCTGCAGAAACGGTTTGTTCCTGGTCAAGGTCTGGAGCAGTGTTGAACCGGAGTTTTTCTCCAGGAGTTGCCAATAATGGATCTGATAATCGGCCAGTCAGCTCAATTACCGCAGCAGGCATTACCTTCAGATATTGACTGTTATTCTCCAAATATTTCATGTTGAGCGAGTCGGGGCTCAGTGTTGCCAGCCAGAATTTAACAGGCATTAACCCATATTCCACCGGTTCGGCCGCAGCAGTTTCATCATCTCCGGGTTCTGATTCTTCGGATAGATCATCGGTCGCTGCCGGGTACATAAGCTGAAAATCGAGACCTTCTGCGTAGTCACCATCTGCCCTCGCCATAAGCGTTATTTCGTAATAAGGCGGGTCGGAAATCAGACCGAGTATGGCAGTCTGCACGGAATCGGGGTAAATGCGATAAGAGCCAGGTCGTACACCGAGTTTGTAGAAACTGCCGTCGGAGAAAGTTGTGAGGTAGTCGCGCGTACTGTGTTCCAGGTTATGAAGTACCACGCGCAAACCGTTAACCGTGGTTGCCCCTGAAATTGACTCATCAAGTCTTACAGAGCCATCCACTTCGCCCGACATGAGAAGTGGAATGTCGATTTTTTTAAATCCGTTAGGATCGGTAACGAACGAAAATTCGGTGAATTCGGGAATAAGATGCGGGTTCTTAATCCGGTCTGTAAGAATCTCAATACTGTAGCGTGTGTAGGGCATAAGGTGTGTTACACGATTGATTCCGTCGTCATGCGTGCGCGAATTGGTGGTCTGGTGGAATCGGATGGCATTGGCTGGAATTAGTGAAGACTTGCCATTTTTTGCAGTTCCCGGTTCATTGCCATCGTCGACTATCATGCGAATGGCTGCACCGGCCTGGCCCACATTCTGGCGATTGTCGAAGACCAGACGATTGAAACCTTTGTCGTAACCGACGGAGCCCTGTATCTGCTGGTAGAAATGAGTTTCGTTCCGGCCGGATCTCACACTGCCTGTAGTGCGGGCCTGGGGAAAATCAAATGTGATGGAGAGGGCAAAGAAATTACCTCTTCGGGCATAATTGCGCTCCATGCTGGTGCTAACGCGGCCATAACGGCCGATCTGGCGATCGATTCCGATCGAAATGCTCTCCATGCGTTGCTGCTGGATTGCGTAACGCAAATCGGTTCTGAGCATGATTGACCGCAAGAAAACCGGTATACCTGAACGGTTTTCGAACAGGTAAAGTAAACCGGCAGAAGCTGTACGGTTTTGCCGGATCGGGCCGGCAGCTCCGTTGAAAATCATCTCACGGTATCCGGCCTGCAGATTGAATCTGTGATAACGTGCATTCAACCCGGTGTCGAAGTGCCAAATGTTCAGATTCCGGTAGGTATTTCGCGAGACGCCAAGGCGATAGCTAAGAGGTGTTCGGCCCTGAATGAGAGGCAGGAAGAATGAAGCCTGAACCTCATTTCGAATACCGGCCAGATTATACAGGCTATTCTCATTCCACGATGCGGCAGTGAATTGGAATGATGTAAGACCGGGATATTGCACATAACCCGATGCCCGGTAGTAATGCCCGGGTACTACCTCGCTGCCCAGAATGTACTGATCGAGTACCCGTGCACTGGCTGTGGCATAAACAACAGGCAGCGGGTTGCGTTCAAAATATTCTACACCGGTACGCACAGTCAGCCGGTCGTTTATTCCGAAACCGGTCGAAACCTGTGTCATAAATTCCCCTTTTTCAAATCCCGAGAAACCGGTTGCGCGACTGGTCCATCCGGCATCGGCATGCCAGGTAAATTCACCCGGCCTCAACAGTGCAGAAGATATATTCACCCGCCGGCTTTCTTCGCTGTAAGAGCCTGCAGGGCCGTACTTTCTCACATTTACCAGCGCACTCCCGTAGGTTACCGGCAGATCGAACCGGTATTGCCCTGCCTCATCGGCGTTCATGTAGCTGATCAATCTGCCGTTCACATACAGCTCGACATCGTAACCCTGGCCTGCATAGCCCTTGATTTGCCAGTCGCCGAAGAGGCGGCGGGGTTCAACAGGCTCATTGCTAAGTTGCAATCCGTAAAATGACCGGGATGAAAGCCCGCGCGACCAAACTTCGCCGGCCGATATGTAGCTCAATTGTTTGTGATCAAACACATACCGCCACCGGATGTCGCGACTGTCGTACCGGGTACCATTTTGGTGTCTGGAAAATGAGAAGTGGCCCTGAATGTCGCCGCCAAGGAGTTCGGCTCCGTATCCAAACCTGCCAGAGCGGTTATCAGAAAATGCAGAGTGGTTCCAGGCGAGGTTGTAATCGGCAAAAAAACCGCCGAGCATGGCACGCTGCCGGTCAAAGCGAAGGTCGTAATGCGGCCTGGTCCATTCCGGGGTTGCTGTACCCAACTTTTCGCGATTCCGGCGACGAAGGGAAAGACTTTCTGCCGGCAGCGTGTGATTGGTGGACAGGTTGAGAAGCATACGCTGAAAATTCACAGTAAAGTGCAAGCCAAATACCTCCCCGAATACGTCGGCCGACATGAATATCTCTGCTTCCTTGTGTAACACATTTTTTGGGCCAAGTCTGAATTCATTACTGCCCAATGATAGTAATCCTGATTCCGGTGCATAAGACCAGTGCTCGTCCTGATCGATGTAAAAACCGGTTAGGGTGTTGTTTTCTGCATCCCAATTGTAATCTATCTGCATTATGCTGAAAAGACCGGTAAGTGGCAGAAAGTATACATCCTCGTAATACCAGCCAGTCAGATAGGTATTTATTATGTTCCGATACCGGAATTCGAGAAATATCTCATCAAATTCCGGATCACTGTCTAAAGAGGCGGAACTCGATTCCTGATGATATGATTTAGCCTGTAGGTCGAAGCAAACAGGGGATGCCAATCCGGTCAGGATCAGCAGTAGCGTGATGAGAAAACCTGATATTGAATTCAGGGGGCTCATTGCACGGTAAATGCAAAATGATCGGTGATCCCGGTTCCCTGAACAATCCTGGAGGGAGGAACATCATTGCGGGTAGTTGCAAGACTTATCTCGGCTGTGTAGGTCCCCGGTTGCAGCAACCCGGCAGGTAACTCGACTTTCTTGAGCATATTGAAGTAGATGGCTACCGGCTCGCTGGTCGAATGTACAATCCGGTTGTTATGGTCCCGAATGTTCATTTTCAGGGTACCGAGAAAGGGGGCATTACCTGTCTGTTGAAGTGAGAGTAAAATCGTGTGGTCACCGGTCAGGCCTGAGTGAGGGAACCATTCATGGCTGCCTGCAACAATACCGGTGTGAACCTGACCTTTTCTGAAAAAAACAGTTGTAATCTGCTCGAATCGGAATATGATGCGAGCCCCTACTGTAATTACGTTGTCGTTCCCGGTCTCCGGTTCGCGCGCGGTCGAGGTGGTTACGATGCGGGACCAATACATGCCTTCGGGTAGATTTACAGGTGGCCGCGTGGTGAGGCGTACAGTTTGCTGTTGACCAGGTGCAATCGTAAATGCACGCGGAAAAGCCCGTAGCCAGGGCGCCGCCGAAAGACGGGCTTCGGTTTCCGGATCGTCATAAATCATATAACCCTGCCCCGTTGAGTCGGAAGCCGGATAACCGAATACAAAGTCGACGGTGACTTCCTGAGGTGTATCGGTGCGGTTTTGTACGATATAGGAGCCGAAGCGGTTCTGATCGTCCATAGATACGATAACAGGGGCTACCGTTACCTGTGAAATGGCTGTATCTGCCCATAATATGAGGGCGGTGAGAAGAAATATGGATTTGATAAAGGTTTTCACAGCTGTATTCCTTTAATTTACTCTATTCAAGGCGATGGCACATAAGTATGCCGATTCGTGATTTGATCATTAAAAAATTTGACTTACGGTTACCACAACTACATTTCCGTATTCACCATTGGGTGTATTTGAGGGTATGGTTACCGAGCCCCCCAGCCAAAAGAACAACCTGGTTCCTGGTCCGACCCAGAACCACTGAGGTACATTTGGATCGGCAGACTGGCGGTTATTGCCATTCTGATTCGTATCCCATTCAAGCGAAACCGGGTTGAAACCTACCGGAACCGAAGTGGCGGATCCGACCAGGCGGTTTGGAAGCGAAAACCTGACCACAAGGATGTTGAAACCGGGACCGGGCCGGCGGACGATGAAAGCTGCCGCGTCGGAATCAGTGGGCTGAACTGTGTAGGATGAACCGGAAAGGAGGGTGCCAAACATCAGATCGTTTGTCTTTTGTACTTGTGGCCCGGGGCCAACGCCAACAGGTTGGGCCTGCACCGGATCTGAAGTAAGAAACACGGAAAAAAATGTGATGAGGAATAAAAAGCCTGAAGCAGGAATCATCCACGAACCTGCTCCAGGCAACCCTACCTCACAGCGTTTTCCGTGCTTTTGACCCTCTGCCGGTACATTTTCTTGAGTATGCCGGTATTTCCTCAAATTGCTCGGTTTTGTTATCATCAGCGTCAGCGTTGTATTTCACGTCTGCGTTATTTTTACAGATGCGCCCGGTCGTTTCATTACACAGCCGCCTGGCGGTTTATTACGTTGCAACGCTGCCCCGGGGTTCTTTCTCGCCAGTAGATATTTAATACCGGTTTATTCAACCCCGGAACAGGCTGCAAGATCTGCCAGTTACTCCGGCAATGTTGTATCAGTAGGCTACTGAGACGGTGAACGCTGCATCATAAATGCCGGGCAGGATGTTGCCAACTGTAATCGAGCCACCGAGCCACAGAAAATGATGGCCATCGCCGTTGAGCGCGCGGGTACCACCATTTGCTACCGGATTGGCAGAAGCAGGGTCGTTGGAAGAACTGCCCTGAAAATCGGGTGTGAAAGCAATCGACCCACCAGGGCCGGTTAGTTGCGTAGGCGCAGTGAAACTTACCACCACATTAGCATTGTCGGCACCCAAAATCTGGAAGTCGACACCGGATCCGTGCGTGATCGATTCTGAAGCACCCGGTAATACGCTTCCGAAATCGAGATTGAGTACACCTGGTAGGTTAACTACCTCAAGTGCACTTTCCACGAAAACAGTTACGTTAGCGGAAGCGGTTGTTTGTGCGTGGGATGGAGCGGTTGCAACAGCCAATAGCACAGCACAGGCTATAACGGTTATAAAGCGTTTCATTTAATATCTCCTAAGTGTTAAAGCGTATTGTTGGTTTTTTTACCTATTCAAAAGGTATTAACGCTTATACATTAGAAAATTTTAATATGTTCCTGACTTATTACAAAAATTAAGAAAACCCTGAATATGTGCCTGCAAATACATTATGCTATACTTCAATTGTGCTTCCGACCCAGATGAAACGGTTGCTATACTTGGTTAAAGTAATGGATCAGCCGATCACGTCAATGCTGGTATCGACCGTGCAATTACCCGGGCCGGTTATGTAAGCGGCAGTAAAAGTGGAAAAATAGCGGGCGAGATGAATTTGGCCACCATCAACGATCTGAAATATGTGTTATCAAACAAACTGAATATTAAAAACAGCAATATCTTACGAACTGGTATTGGTATTATGGTATGAAAAAGTGAGTAAACAATTTGAAAATGAAAAAGATTCTTGTTCAGTCTCGAAATCAATTATAAGTGGCAGATAACGTGATGATACCGGAATAAATACCCTCAGGAACATTTCCTGCTATAATACTGCCGGAAATTGAAATATATACCCCGCCGGTTGCCCCTTCAACAGTACTGCCGTTCAATCTGACCGGTGTTGTCGACCTGTGATCAAGGTATGTGAATTCGCCGTAATTATACGAGTATGAGTACGCGATTGTTGGAATGTATTCTATTGAATGCTCATAATAACCATAAAGTTGTGACGGAATAATGAAATCAAGATTAATTTCAGCATTTTCAGCACCTGTAATGAGAAAACGGCCGGCAGCATCATCCGAGATATTTAATGAATTAAGTCCGGTATTTGAAGCTATAATCCCGAAATTAAGGTCAGAGATCGATTTAACTTCAATTCCGGGTACAATATTGACGATAACCTTTACGCTTGATGTTACGGTATGTTGTGCGTGCAGCCCATCGAAACTGCCGAGGCAAAGGATAATGATTCCTGTGAATAGTCTAATCATTGTTTAATTACACTTTATTTAATTAGATATTACTGCTCTTTTCTATTGATTTTCCGGCAGACTTATATTATGAGAGTTTATTATTGTAACCTGGTATTTGAGTATTTGATTTAGAAGTAATACATAGATAAAATTATATTTAATCAAATATCTGAAGATTCAGAATAGATCAGTCACATTTAAGTTGATCATAAAAAACTCAGCCACATTCGCACCTCCACTTATATAAAACCATTGTCGCCTGGTGGTACTAGAGAAATTATCGGATCGAAGATGGTAATCTTAAGTTTTCTTAATATTAATTTGATTGAATCTGAAACGTCATTGAATGTGACAAATGGGGTTTCACTGAAATATCCTTTAACCTGTTTTTAATAAGCTTTTACAGAATACTGTAAACGTTTTTTGAATATTTGACATTGTTAATGTTTTATCAGGTTACACTTCATTTTTACTACTATTCATATGCTGGTCAATACGTTAAAATTATTATTTATGGCCCTTTCATTGGTGTTTGTTGCATCGTGCAGCGGCAACAGCGACGGGCAGGGTAACAGCACCCGGGGGGATGGCGTACGTATTCCTACTGTTGAGGCGGTGATGTCGATGTACGGGTCTCTCCCTCTTGAGGAGAGGCTTACGGGTTCTGTACGGGCACGAAACCAGATCGAAATTTACCCTGAGATAAGTGCTCAGGTTATCGAGGTGCTGGTTAATGATGGCGACCGTGTTCAGGAGGGCCAGGTTCTTGTACGGCTCCGCGACACTGAAATCCGTGAACGCCTTAACCAGGCCACATCCGGCTTCCAGATTGCGATTGCACAGGTACGGCAGGCCGAAAGCAACCTTGCACAGGCCGAATCCAATCTGACACGGATTCGCCGGCTGGCGGAGCGCGATCTCGGCAGCGCTGCCGAACTGGAGCGCCTTGAGGCCGAAGTGGAGTCGGCAAGGGCCTCTCTTCAGCTGGCTGTCGCTCAACGTGAACAGGCTTCATCCGTTGTTTCTGAACGCAGAACAGCCCTCGGTAATACAGAGATCAAAGCCCCGATATCGGGTGTGGTCGGCCAGCGGAATGCCGAGATCGGCCAGCAGGTTGGCCCGGGCACCCGTCTGTTTGAGTTAGGCGATACCGATCTGATGAGGGTGCGGGTGATGCTGACCGAACAGATGCTCGGTTATATTTCCACCGATCAGAATGTGCTCATCACAACGCCATCACTGCCCGATACACTGCTCAGGGCACGTGTCAGCCGTATATCCCCGTTCCTAAACCCGGTTTCACATACCACGCACGCCGAAATCGATGTGGAGAATAAGGACGGGCTGCTGCTTCCCGGTATGTTCGTTACGGTCGACATTCTCTATGGCGACAGCGAGAAGGCTACGCTGATCCCCAACAGCGCCATCTACAGGCATCCGCGCGATGGCACGGTTGGCGTATATGTGGCCAGCTCCATAGGTACCGAGCTTGAATTTGAAAACGATGAACGCCCCGATGTTTTTGGCCCCACCCCGGTGGAATTCCGTCAGATCAATGTTGTGGCCCGGGGGCGGATGATGTCGGGCGTGCATGGTATTGATGAAGACCAGTGGGTGGTTACCCTGGGGCACAACCTTATAACCAGCCGCAACGCTACCCAGGCAGTGATACGTGCAACGGAGTGGGAACACATAATCGATCTGCAGCAGATGCAGAGCCGCGATCTGCTCAACCTGATTCGTGAGAAAATTGCCCGCCGCAACGGCGACGGCGGGTCAGGTATCTGAAACCGAAATAAGGGATAGTTCATCTAATTTATAATTATGTCGATTTCAGCCAGATCAATTAAGCGCCCGATAGCCACCACGATGGTGTTTCTGATCATCATCACCCTGGGCATGATCGGGTTCCGTTTCCTGCCCGTTGACCTGCTGCCGCCTATCGAGTACCCCCAGCTCACCGTTTTTGTGAACTACAGTAACGTGGGCCCGGCCGAAATGGAGCAGATCGTGACCGACCGGATCGAGAACGCGATTGCCGGTGTGCCGAATATTGAACGGGTTACCTCGCGGTCGGGTGAGGGCAACAGCCGGGTGAGTCTGCACTTTGCCCAGGGAACCAACCTCGACGAAGCGGCCAATGACCTGAGAGCGGCCCTCGACCGGGTCCGGCGCAGCCTGCCCGATGAGGCCGACGCGCCCGGAATCTGGAAATTTGACCCCAACGACGCCCCGATTGTGATAGTTGGCGCCAAGTCGGAGCGGGAGATGGCCGAACTGACCCGCATCCTCGAGAGGGAAATAAACAAGCGTTTTGAGCAGATTAAAGGCGTTGGCGCCATCGATATCTGGGGCGGTGTGTACAGCGAAATCCACATCGACCTTATGAGGGACCGGCTGCTGTCGTCGAACCTGACGGCCAACGATGTGATCCAGGCCCTGAATCGTGAAAATGTGAATCTCCCCGGCGGCAATGTAAAGGAAGGCCTCAGCGATCTGTACGTGAGGACGCTCGGCGAATTTACCACGGTCGACCAGATCGCCAATACCATTGTGAGGGTGGTAGACGGCACACCCATCAGGGTAAGGGATGTGGCCATGGTTGAGATGGGCTACCAGGACATCGGCAGGTACGTTGAAATCGACGAGCAGCCCACCATCCGCATCGGCATCCGCAAAACATCGGGTGCCAATACGGTTGAGGTGGCCCGGCTTGTACGCGAAGAGGTTGCAAGGGTGAATTCGGAACGGAACGATCTGCAGCTGCAGGTAATCACCGATCAGAGCGATTTCATACAGAGTTCGATCGACAATGTGCGGAATGCCGCGGTTTGGGGCGGTATTCTTGCAGTGATCGTGTTGTTTGCCTTCCTTAGGAACGGGTCAACCACGCTGATTATCGCGATTTCGATCCCCATCTCAATCATTGCCACGTTCGCGCTGCTGTACTTCAACGGCCTCACTCTGAACCAGATGAGTTTCGGGGGGCTCGCGCTCGGCGTGGGCCTGATTGTTGATAACGCGATCGTGGTGCTCGAAAATATTGTGCGGCAGAGGCAGCGCGGCAAAGGTCTGGAGGAGAGCGCGCTGGTTGGTACCAAGCAGGTGGCCGGTGCCATCATCGCATCGACGCTCACGACCTCGGTAATTTTTCTGCCGGTTCTGTTCATGCAGACCATAACAGGGTTGTTGTTCCAGGAGCTGGCGCTGGTTGTTGTATTTGCCCTTCTCTGTTCCCTGCTGGTGGCACTCACCCTGGTGCCGATGCTTTCGAGCAAGTTCCTCACTTTCAAGCCCGACAACCCCGATGTATCGAAACGTCCGGCACATCAGCGGTTTTTCGAGGGCATGGAACGCCGGTACGGTAGAATCCTGGAATCGGCACTCCGCAGGAAAGCTGTGGTGGCGGGCAGTACGCTTGTGCTTCTGGTCGGAGCCATAATGCTGTTTCCCCTCATCCCCTTCGAACTGGCCCCGCAGACCGACAGCGATGAGGTGCAGGTGACCATGCGCCTCGACGAGGGCACAAATATTGCCGTGATGTATGAATACCTGCTCAGGCTGGATGACGCCGTGCAGGTACTGGTTCCGCAGAGTGATGTACTCTATTTCACCCGGGAGGTACGCAACAACCGCGCAAGCGTAGAGCTTACGCTCAAAGACCAGAGTGAACGGCGCATGACAGCCGCACAAATAGCCGATCACCTCCGCAGAAACCTGCAGGATGCCATTCCCGGAGCCGAAATTCGTGTTAATGCACGATCAGGCCTGTGGATTCTCCGCAGGGTTTTCAGTTCCGGCGGCGACGGTGAATCGGTTCAGATGCAGCTTCGCGGGTACGACCTGGAACTGGCCGAACAGATTGCAATGGAAATGTCTACACGAATCGAAACGCTTGCCGGCATCGCTGATGTGAGGGCAAGCGAGCAGGAGGGACGTCCGGAACAGAACATCCGTTTCGACCGCGAGAGGATCGCGCAGCTTGGAATAGGCGTGCAGGATATCGCCTCGGCGTTGCAGACCAACATTGGCGGGCGCCGTGCCGGCTATTACCGCGTGGATGGCGAAGAAATACCCATCACCGTGCGCCTGCGCCCGGAAGACAGGCTCAGCCTGCAGGATCTTGACAACATTACCGTACGGTCATCGACCGGTGAGATTCTTCCCCTGTCGGCGCTGGTGAACCAGGAGATGGGCCGTGGCCCGACGAACATCAACCGGGTAGACGGTCAGCGCGTGACCTACATCTCGGCCAACCTGGAAAGCGGCGTTGCACTGGGCGATGCCGTATCACGCATCCGGGCCGAACTGGCCGATTATCCGTTGCCGGAGGGATTTTCACTCTATTTTGGTGGTGAATACGAAGAACAGCAGAAAGCACGCCGCGACTTCATTCTGGCCATCATCATGGCCCTGGTACTCATCTATATGGTGATGGCGGCGCAGTTTGAGCGCTTCATCGATCCACTGATTGTGATGTTTTCGGTGCCGCTTGCCATTATCGGTGTTGTACCGACCATGATGCTGACCGGTACCACGCTCAACCTTCAGAGTTTTATGGGGATTATTATGCTGATCGGTATCGTGGTGAACAACGCCATCGTACTGGTCGACTACATTAACCTGATGCGCCGCGAGCAAAAACTGCCCATCCATCAGGCGGTGGTCGAGGCCGGCAAGCTGCGCCTGCGCCCGATCCTGCTAACCACCGTAACCACGGTACTTGGCCTGCTGCCGCTTTCGTTCGGCTTCGGTGCCGGCGGCGAAATACAGGCCGCACTCGCCCGTGTGGTTATCGGCGGACTTACCGCATCGACACTCATCACCCTCGTACTGATTCCGGTGGTTTATGTAACGATTACCACGGCCACGGAACGGGTAAAAGCATGGGCGGCTTCGTTCAGAAGCGAGGCAGAGCCGGCAGTTGCTGTTGAAGGATGACGAGGCCGGTTTAGTTTTCGCGATCACGGTTTTATATGCGGCTTTTGATATCCGATTCATAAGACGTAGCGACCTGGCGATATTCGATCTGGTTTGGGAAAATCGCCAGGTCGTTATATCGCTACGTCTTATGAATCGCTACATAAAATGATTTCAGTTCCGGCCGGGAGCGCGCTAGTTGTGCAGAGTGCAGCAATGAGCTCAGGCCACTCTCAACATGACGTAGCAAATCACTTCCAAACTCAATTGCTCAGTTGCTCCGTAGATCCCTAACTCAAAGCACGCTAACAGCACCGCCGTTGTCACCTCCCGAATTCTGCAGCCCATTCCGGGTTGCATCAAAACTTATCGGTTACAGCGCCTTCGGAGGCTGAGCGCACGGTGTGGGCGTATTTGGCCAGCACGCCGCGGGTGTAGCGCGGGGCGGGAGGCGACCAGTTCGACCGGCGTTTTTTGATTTCGGCTTCATCCACATCCAGGGTGAGTTGGCGCGATTCGGCGTCGATGGTGATGGTGTCGCCGTTTTCGACCATGGCAAGCAGCCCGCCGTCGGCGGCTTCAGGGGTAATATGACCGACTACGAAGCCGTGGCTGCCACCTGAAAAACGTCCGTCGGTGATCAGGGCCACATCCTTGCCGAGGCCTTTGCCCATGATGGCCGAGGTGGGGCTGAGCATCTCCCGCATCCCGGGCCCGCCTCTGGGACCTTCGTAGCGGATTACGAGCACATCGCCTGCCACAACGGTGCCGTCGAGTATGTTTGCCAGGCATTCCTCCTCGGAGTGGAACACACGGGCTTTGCCGGTGAACCGCATCCCTTCTTTACCGGTGATTTTGGCCACTGCGCCGTCCGGGGCAAGATTGCCTCGCAATACCACAAGGTGGCTGTCTTTTTTGATGGGCTTGTCGAGCGGCATGATGATCTGCTGCCCGGCAGGATAAGGCTTTACGCCGGCCAGGTTTTCGGCCAGGGTTTTGCCGGTTACGGTGATGCAGTCGCCATGCAGAAGCCCGGCGTCGAGCAGCATTTTCATGAGGGGCTGAATACCGCCGATGGCCACCAGCTCCGACATCATATACGTGCCGCTGGGCCTCAGATCGGCCAGAACGGGCACACGCGCGCCGATTTTGGTAAAATCGTCGATGGTCAGGTCCACATCCACCGTACAGGCCATGGCCAGCAGGTGCAGAACGGCATTGGTAGATCCGCCGAGGGCGATCGACACCGTTATGGCATTCTCGAAGGCTTTGCGCGTCATTATGTCGCGCGGTTTGATATCGAGATCGAGCAGATTCAGCACGGCCGCGCCCGCGTTTCGGCAGTCATCCATCTTGTTGGTGGAGACTGCGTCCTGCGCGGAGCTGTCGGGAAGGCTCATGCCGAGAGCTTCAATGGCGGATGCCATCGTGTTCGCTGTGTACATCCCTCCGCAGGCCCCGGGCCCGGGGATGGCCGTCTTTTCGACCTCGGCCAGTTCTTCGTCGGTGATGTCGCCGCGTGAGTGGCGCCCCACGGCCTCGAAAACAGAGACGATATCGGTATGGTTTTTACCGGGCCTGATGGTTCCGCCGTACACGAAAACGGCCGGACGGTTCAGCCGGGCCATGGCGATGAGGCATCCGGGCATATTTTTGTCGCACCCGCCCACAGCCACCAGGCCGTCGAAGCCTTCGCAGCCGGCCACGGCTTCGATCGAATCGGCAATCACCTCGCGGGAGACGAGCGAGTATTTCATGCCTTCGGTGCCGTTCGCGATTCCGTCTGATATGGTGATGGTGTTGAAGATCACGCTTTTGCCGCCGGCCTCATCGGCTCCTCTGGCCACTTCCTCGGCCAGCACATTAATGTGCATATTGCAGGGGGTTACCATGCTCCAGGTCGAAGCCACGCCGATCTGCGGTTTTTTGAAATCCTCATCGGTAAAACCGACCGCCCGGAGCATCGACCGGCCGGGTGCTTTATAGGCGCCATCCACTACAGTGCTTGAATATTTGCGTCGCGAGTCGCTGCTCATGTGCTTTCCTTTCAAAACGGTGCTTTTGTTGCTTATGTGAAAAATCAAACCAAAATCGCAGACGAAGATGCGGAAAAACCGGGTGTTAATCCACCCTGATAAAATGGGGATTTGTGATTCGGGGAAATATCGTGTGAAAAAATGCTTTGAGTCAGGGATCTTGGGAGCAAGTGAGCAATTGAGTTTGGAAGTGGTTGGGAAAATCGGTAAGTCGTTATATCGCTATGTCTTATGAATCGCTAAATCAAATGAATTTCGATTGGGGTGGCAACGCGACTTTTTGATATCCGATTCATAAGACGTAGCGACCCGGCGATATTCGATCTGGTGGGGGCGGGAACATCGCTAAATCGGAAAATCGTTACGTCTTATGAATCGCTAAATCAAATGACTTCGCGGTTCCCTTGTTCTATTGTTCAATTGTTCCCTAATTCAAAGCAAACTAACAGCACCACCATTGCCACACCCCAAAATTCTCATCTGCCTCACACTTCTTCTTCTGCGATAACCCGGCTGTAATGGCTGAACAGGTACATCACGTTTTCCACATAGTTCACCGGTTCGGTTCCACGGCAGTATCCGTGCCTTACTACCTCGTCGTTATAGTATTCTTCATCTTCTTTTTTGATGAGGTACCAGGCAACCACTTCCCAGGAATCGGGGTCGTCGCCGAACTTTTTGGCGAGGCGCCGGGCATCCTGAACATGACCTTGCCCTACATTATAGGAAGCAAGAATAAACTTTTTCCGCTCCTCATGATCGGTGATGATGTTTTTCCAGTAATCTTCGAGCCACTGCATGAAGGCGATGCCGGCCCGGATGTTCTGTTCGGGATCGTTCGGGTTTTCGGCTCCGTACGCCTGTGCGGTTCGCGGCATCAGCTGCATCAGTCCCATAGCACCGCTCCACGATCGGGCGGAAGGATTGAACTGCGACTCCTGGTAGATCAGCGATGCGATCAGCCGCCAGTCCCAGTCGATCGATGCGGCCTCCCTGCGGATGATCTCGTCGTAGGGCGACAATTTTCCGCTGATGGTGGCCAGGTAGTCGCTGCTGATCCTGGTGCGGAATGCGCCGCGGTTTTCGAAGTATTTGTTGTAGATCACATAGAAATCGACCCCTTGCTGCATGATTTCAAGCCACTCCTCGATGGCGTTGTACAGGTTGTCGGAGCCGTGACGCAGGGCCCAGGCGGTCTGCTGCGGCATGCTCAGGGGCGTATCCACATCCAGTATGGGATAGTACGACTGGTTGAGGCGGGCGATGTTTTCATCGGCCACGGTCATTTCGAGCTCGCCCTGGGCAACCTTGCGGATGAGTTCCTCGGTGGTCACCTCCCCGTCGGATTCGATCACTTCGATGGCCCCGCCGATCTCCTGCGCGAGGTTGATAAGCCGCGGCACATACGATGACCCCCTGCGCACCATTATGGTGGTCCCGTCGAGTTCGAGCGGGTTTCTGATGAGGGTGGCCTCGATCTCATGCAGCCTCATCTGCCGCCAGTTATCCGGCTTGCGCTGCACCAGCACCTGCCGCGTTACATTCAGCGGCGATGTGAACCGCACCCGTTCGTGGCGTTCACTGGTAACAGTCAGATTGTAGGCGATCAGGTCGCCCTCGCCGCGGTTCAGCATATCCATCATTTCGTTGAGGTCGCGGGCCACGATAATTTCGAGGCCGAGGCCCAGGTGTGCAGTCAGCCTTTTCAGCAGCTCGTATTCATAGCCCATCGGCTCGCCGCGGTATATGAAGTAACTGGTGGGGCTGTAGCTGGTGATGGCTGTAAGTGTGCCTCGTTCCATGATCTGTTCCAGGTCGGGAAAGGAATCTGTATCCCGGCTGCATCCCGCAAGGATGAAGCTGATGAGCAGGATGATGGCACTGTATTTCATAATTCCCGGATTTGGTTTATTGCATTTGCCGGCCTGAATAATTGCAGGTGAATACTGTTGTCGTCTGAAACCATCCGCAACCTGGCTGGCAGAAATCCGGCCGCTGGCCGATGTCAGGTTATCCGAACAGGCTGGTTTCGGGGCAATAATTGGTGAAATGGTGTTTTGGCCGGATGATGTTGATTTTGATATGTCTCAAATAAAGAAATATCGGTCAGAATTACAAAACCGCGATCACCTGTATTTATTCAGCCCCTGAAAATTTGTCTGAATTCTGTAACTTACGGACGTCAAGGCAATTATTAAGTGAATCTGTTCCACCCGGCAGCGAGTGTATCAGGTCAATTACAGACGTTGAAAAGCATTACCGGGTTGGCAAAAAGGCGTATGGATTTTATAAACGTATCGGCACAGCTTTATGATCTGCTTGGTGACCGGGCTATAGCCGACCGGCACAGAGTTCTTGCGGGCAGGTATGTGCGCGACTGGTTCGGATGCTACGTGGCCGGTGGCGCCACGGATGCCGGTAAAAGCATCAGGGAGTATACCGGGAAAAACCCGCACCCCGAAATGGCCGTATTCAGCACGGCTGCGCTGTCGAAACTGACTGAATCCGACGATATACACCATGGATCGATGACCCACCCGGGCTGCGTGGTGATCCCGACAGCCATGATACTGGGCCGGAAACTCGAAAAAAAAAGCAGTGATGTGCTCGATGCAGTGATCACGGGTTATGAGGTTATGATCAGGATGGGTGAGGCCATAGGGAACGGGAGGTACCCTCACGCTCAGCATACGGCTACAGCCGGCGTGTTTGCATCGGCCGCGGTGGCTTCACGGCTGATGAATGCAGGCAGGGACGAATTTGTACGTGCTATGGACATTGCGGGCCGTATTGCTCCCGGTGCCGCACCGTTTGGATTAAGCGGGCAACATGGTCAATACCTGCAGGCCGGCCATGCGGCACAGAGCGGCTTCCGGGCCGCCATGCTTGCCACCCGCGGTTTATTCGATCCGCAGGGAATTACCGGAAAGGTTGACGAGGTATGGGAAAAACAGTTCCCCGGTGCTTCCCCCGACCGGATTTTATCGGATGCAAGCTCATGGAAGATCGGGGAGACATCCATCAGGCCTTACCCGTCGTTCCGCCACACCCACACGGCCATTGATGCCGCACTCGAAATCAGGCGTCACCATATCGACAAACCGTTCGATGGCATCTCATCCATAAAAGTGACAACAACCGATGAAGCATTAAAATCGGGCGATAATCCCTCACCGGCAGATAGTTATGCCGCGCGAAAAAGCCTTCAGTACAACATGTGCACGGCCCTGTTGCTGGGCACTCCCGGGCCCGAACATTATGAAAAAGACCATCTGAAAGAAGTGCAGAAACATCCTCTGATGAAAAAACTCAGCGTGGCATCGGGAAAGTCCTTCAATACAAAAAATAAGGGCAAATGGGCCTGTGACATCGATGTGATATTTGACAGCGGCAAAAAACTGAGCCAGACTGTGGATACGCCCCGTGGTGACCCGGAAAACCCCCTGCCGGAGCAGGATCTGGATGAGAAAGTAATCGCCCATCTGCGGTATGCCGGCTTTACAAGCGAAGGTGCCCGGGTTATGCTTAAACCTATCAGGGAAATTACCGTCACTAAAGAGGTGCCCGAGTGCTGGTGGCTCCAGGCAGACACCCATCAGACGTTTATGAACTGAATCGCATCGAATCGAACCGAATCCATCAGCGCATTCTGATCCGCCAGTTCCGCGGGTAGTAGTTGTTCATGCGGTTGCCGGCATATTTCAGCCACCCAATTCCGAGTCCGTTGTAGCGGGCAAGTACCCAGCCTTTACCTTTTCCGCCTGGTGTGGGCAGGGGCTCCGAGCGCAGGCAGGTGAGGGCATCGTCGCGGTCCAGGTCCATCACCTGGAAATGCTCCGTGTTCAGAAAAGGGCAGAGCGCGGCGGCATGCGCCGGTTTCAGTTCGTCGCGGATCGCCTCGGCGGTTTCAATGCCGGCATAGCGTATTGCCATGGCCCCGTGCAGCATGTTCAGCCGGGGCAGATGGCCCGGGTCGATCCGGTGGATCATCTTGCCGTAACGGATAAAATGGTGGCCATCGCCGGTAAACCAGTCGTTCAGCCTGGCGGTGGTCTCACTGGCTACGGGCTCATGCGGCAGCCCCTGCCTGAACGTGCCCTGTTTTGCATAAGCGGATTCATCCACTGCGTCCTTTTTGCGGACGGCCGCGATAAAAAACCCCTCCCCGCGTACCTTGTGCGGATAGCAGGCGTACCCGATGGCGCCACCGGCTTCAACCGGAACAATGCCGGCGTTACCGGGCATGCCGATCTGGACCGTTTCCGCCCCGGTCTCATCCATCAGCCAGCGGAGGTTCTGCTCGTTTTCCGCCGGGTTGTAGGTGCAGGTCGAGTAGATGAGGAAACCGCCCGGCCTCAGCGATGGCCACACATCCATCAGTATTCGCCGCTGCCTCAGAGAGCAATGTCCGGCATTTTCCGGGCTCCACTCGTCGCGCGCGCCGGGCTGCTTGCGGAACAGCCCTTCGCCCGAGCAGGGGACATCGGCAACGATCAGGTCGAAAAAACCGGGAAGTGCCGCGAATTTGTCTACCTCCGCGGAGGTGACGGCTATATTTCCCGTCCCCCATTTGGTCACATTTTCAGTAAGTACCGGCACGCGGCTGCGGATCACCTCGTTGGCCACTATAAAACTGCCGGGCAGGGCGGAGGCGAGCAGCGTGGTTTTCCCGCCGGGCGCGGCGCAGGCATCCAGAACGGTCCGTAAAGGTTCACCGTTACCGGGGCTGCAAAGGCTGCGCACCACATGATCGAGCAGCATGGATGAAGCCTCCTGCACATAATAGGCCCCGCCGTGGAACGCGGGATCGAGCGTAAAAACCGGCCGCTCCTGCAGGTAACATCCACCTTCGGCCCAGGGCACCGGCTCGCAATTGGAAAACAGCCCGGCCGCTTTTTGGGGATGCCGGCGGATGGAGACAGGAAGCTCCGATTCCAGGCTTTGCAGGAATGCCGCAGACTCATCACCCAGCTGCGCACTGATGCGAGCGGTAAAATCAGGATTAAGTTGAGGGCTTAAGTTGGGTGGTGACAATGGCGGGGTTATTGGGATGCAAATGAACAGTAGAACAATAGAATAGGGAATATGGAATGGGGAAGTGTTTCCATCCGTCATGCTGAGCATGGCCTGAGCGCAGTCCTGAGCGCAAGCCTGCGCAGCAGGCTGTAGTCGAAGGACGGACACGAAGGGCGCAATTTCGGGCGCAGCACGAAATGAAGTCGAAGTATGTGTGCAGTGCCGCGCACTGCACACCCTTCGGCTGTGATATTATAAATCGCAACTCCAAAAAATCGCTACGTCGATAAATCGGTACGTCTTATGAATCGCTACGTCAAAGAGATATGGCTTTTGCCGGTAGCGCGACTTTTTGATATCCGATTCATGAGACGTAGCGACGTAGCGATATTCGATCAGTATATGGTTCAATCAGTGAATCTCATCCGGATGGATATCGTTGTGCGGCATAACACCGTCGCCTTTCAGGAAGGTGTCGAACCAGCGCAGGGTACGGATGTTGTAGTCGAGCCGCGATGTGGCCCGGGCGTTGCCGTGGCCTTCGCCGGGATAGAACACCAGGCGGACCGGCAGATCGGGCTTGCGTACCACCAGGTGGCGGTGCAGCTCAAGCGACTGGGCCGGATGTACCCGGGTATCTTCTTTGCCGTGGGCAATGAGCAGCGGGGTTTGGGAGCGGTCCACATAATAGATGGGGCTGCGTTTCAGATTGTCTTCCCAGTACTCCCAGATGCGCTTGCGGCTGTGTACGAGATAGAGTTCTTCGGGAATGTCGCTGGTGCCCCATTTGGAGATGTTGTTACTGATACCGACAAACATCACACCGGCGGCGAAGCGGTCGCTGTAGTAGGTGCTCATCCATGCGGTGGCATAGCCGCCGTAGGAACCGCCATTCACGCCCACGCGGTCGCCATCGACCAGGCCGCGTTCGATCAGGTAGTCTACACCGTCAACAATGTCGTCGAACTCTTTGCCGGCCAGGTCGCCCTGGCTGCTTTTGATGAAGGTGAGGCCGCGGCCGGTGCTGCCCCGGTAGTTCGGGTAGAATACGAAATAGCCGCGGGCGGTGCCCATCTGGCCGGCTGAGTTGTAGCCGGTGAGCCATCCGTTGCCGTAGTGGGCTTCGGGGCCGCCGTGTACGATCACGATAAGCGGGTAGCGCTCACCTTCCTGGTAATCCACGGGGTACATCAGCATGCCCTCGATATCGAATTCACCGTCGCGGGCGGTATAGCGGATCACCTCCTGCCGGCCCATTTTTACATCGTCGAGCCACGGGTTGTGGTTGGTGAGACGCTCCGGTGTGGTTTCGCCCGGTTTCAGCACGAATACCTCGTTGGGATGCGCCGGCGTGTGCGCCCTGAAGGCCACCGTATTGTTGTCCGACCGGTCGAAAGAGGTCAGGATCGGCCCGCCGGCCTGAACGATGCGGGTCATGCCGGATCCGTCGGGACGGATGGTTCCGAAGGAGGAGTTTACACCCTCACTGGCTATGAAGTGGATGGTATCGTCGGCTGTCCAGTCGATCTGCTCGAACTTGCCTTCAAATGCCGGCGCGATGTTCACAGGTGTGCCGCCTTCGGCCGATACGACCATGATCCGCCCGTCGATGGGGTCATTGATGCTGTTGCCGGCCACCAGCGCAAGCCGTGTACCGTCGGGGCTCCAGTGGATGCTGCCGATCTTGCCGGCATTGTCGATTTTATGGGCGATCTCCTTGCTCCGGTAATCCACAATCATAACCTGCTGGAACATGTAGAAATCGTCGATGTGCGGTGTTGGAGCGGCGGATATGGCAATTTTCGTGCGATTGGGGCTCCATACGGCCATGTACACCGATCCGTCTACGGTGATGTGATGAGGGTTGTGGTCTTCAACGGCAACGTTCTGGATGTAGACCTGGCGGTTGGGCAGGTTTTCCTCGAAAATTTCCGGTTTGTAGGGCAGGGGATTTACCGCATCCGGCAGTTTCTCGTTTGCCATATAGACGATATGGTTGCCGTCCATGCCCCAGTCGTAACCGAGGATGGAGGTTTCGTGGGCGTGCAGCCTCACGGGTTCACCACCGGTTATGGCGACCTCGTACAGGGAGTTTCCGGAATCGCCATCCCTTCTCGACAGGAAGGAAACGGTTCCCTGCACAGGCCGGAACGCTATGGATCCGATGTTGCCGGATGTAACGAGAGGGGTGGTTTCGCCGGTACCGGTGTGCACAAGGTGCAGCTCGGTTGTGTTGCGCGCGTTTTCGGCAAGCGGATCGGCCGGTATCGTGCGGGTAAATGCGATATACTGCCCGTCGGTGGACACTGCCGCGCTTGTGGCGGACTGGATTTTGGCGACCTGTAGAGGTGTAAGGCCCTCATTCTGTGCCAGGGTCAGCGCTGGTGTCAGATGCAGTAGCAGCAGCGCGATCAGCGCCAGAGAGGCCGTACTGCGCATGGTATTAAATAACTTCATGGCTGTAGATTCTGGTTAAAAATAACTTCAATTGATTTTCAATCACGGCTGAAATATACGTGAGTTGCACCGACCACGCTACCCCTTCTCGTGGTGAGGTCGGATTTTGGGAGGCGGGAACGCGGGTGATAGTGTGTTTTGAATTAGGGAAGAAAGAACAATAGAATAATAGAATAATAGAACAATAGAACAGTAGAACATGGAACAATAGAATGTGGAAGTGGGGGGGTATTGAACAGTTGAAAAACTGAAAAACAGTACAAATGAACAATTGAATATGGAAGTTGATGGGAAATGGAAATGGGACGGGGACGGGATCAGTTGTATGTGGCGGACAGAGTGAT
>RECM01000054.1 GCA_007694035.1 Balneolaceae bacterium | reverse complement strand
TTTGACACTGGTAGCGAAGATCCAAGATCGAAGATCCAAGACCCAAGACCCAAGATTAAGCTTAATCTTAACCTCAACATCAAGTTTGTTTGCAGCAGAAATAAAATACCTGGATGTTATCGATCTGGGCCTTGTGCCCTATCAACGGGCGTGGGACCTGCAGAAAGCGGTGCAGAAACGCCTGATTGATGAAAAGAGAGCGTTCGCGGCAGATCCTTCGATCAGGCGCAGCAACGACGCATTGCTGTTTGTGGAACACCCGCACGTTTATACCCTGGGCAAGAGCGGCGATGAGTCGCACCTGCTGGCCGCTGCCGCCGTGCTCGAACGGATCGGAGCCACCTATGTGAAAATCGACCGCGGTGGCGACATTACGTATCACGGGCCAGGCCAGGTGGTCGGATATCCCATACTCGACCTTGACCGCCATTACACCGACATCCACCGTTACCTGCGCGAACTCGAAGAGGTGATGATCCGTGTGTGTGCCGACTATGGTTTCAGCGCCGGCCGCATCGACGGGCTGACCGGTGTGTGGATCGGTGATGCGAAAATATGCGCATTCGGCGTAAAATGCTCGCGCTGGGTTACGATGCACGGGTTTGCGTTCAATGCGAATACCGCCCTCGATTACTTTGGCCACATCGTGCCCTGCGGCATATCCGGCAAAAAAGTGACCAGCCTGCAGCAGCTTCTGGGCGAACCTGTAGATCCGGCCGGGGTAAAAAAACAGATAGTCGGGCATTTTAAAGCCGTTTTTGGTGTTAACCCGGTCACCGTTCATCACCTGCCTGAACTGGTATGATGTTCCATATCATCCCGAATTAACGTATTTTGTTCGCTCTAAATAAAAAAGGACCCCATGCTTAAAGAACTGGATGTAATCCCCTCCGAACCGATGTCGAAAAGGCGCCCCGACTGGCTGCGCGTGAAGCTGCCGACCGGGCCGAAATTCCGCGAAATTGCCAACCTGATGTCGGAGAAGAACCTGAACACGGTCTGCGCCGAAGCCCGTTGCCCGAATATGGGCGAATGCTGGGGCAACGGAACCGCCACATTCATGATCCTGGGGGATGTTTGCACCCGTTCCTGCGGTTTCTGTGCCGTTAAAACCGGCCGGCCCATGCAGGGCCTCGACTGGGATGAGCCCAATCGTGTAACCCAGGCCGCGAAAACGATGGGCCTGCGGCATGTAGTAATCACCTCGGTTAACCGCGACGAGCGCAAAGACGGCGGTGCTCCCATTTTTGCCGAAACCATTCACAGGCTTCGCGACGAAATTCCGGGCGTGACCATCGAAGTTCTCATCCCGGATTTCAGGGGATTATGGGACGCCCTGCAGACCGTTCTCGACGCCCGCCCCGAAGTACTGAACCACAACCTGGAAACCGTGCCCAGGCTCTACCGGCAGGTCCGTCCGCAGGCCCGCTATGAGCGTTCGCTTGAGCTGCTCAAAATTTCGGTTGGCCAGGGCCTTCGAACCAAGACCGGTATTATGGTGGGCCTCGGCGAAACCCAGGCCGAAGTATTTGAAGTGATGGACGACCTGGCCCGCACCGGGGTCCATGTAATGACCATCGGGCAGTACATGCAGCCTACCCAGATGCACCTGCCGGTTAAGGACTGGGTGCATCCCGACGTGTTTGCATCCTACAAGGAGATCGGCGAGGCCAAGGGAATCGAGCATGTGGAGAGCGGGCCGCTGGTCAGGTCATCCTACCATGCCGAAAAACATGTGTAGCCAGCCTTACTATTTGTAAAGTTTTGTCAAAATCCGGTTTGTATCGGTCATAATTGAGGAATAAGGTACGGTTGGGCCGAAAAACCCCTTTTATACATTCGCCATCAACTGCCGCGTTCGTTATATTTAAGAAGATATGGCAGTGTGCAGAGGTTTTGTTTGTCCGTCCGGACAGAAAGGTACAGCAGAACAACCGTTACCTTTTTATGACAGGGCATTTGTGCCAGTTATATGCAGATTTTTGAATAGAAGCAGAAGTTTGAACCGGGCGTGCTCCGGTACCACCATACCATTGTTTAAGGATTGAAATGCTGTCACTTATCGTCATTATTGTTCTGAGCTATATCATTGGCTCGATACCGACGTCGCTGTGGGTGGGACGCGTATACAAAAAGATAGACCTGCGGGAGCATGGCAGCGGAAACCTGGGGGCGACCAATACATTCAGGATTCTGGGATGGAAGGCCGGTGCCGTAGTATCTCTGATCGATTTTATAAAGGGTTTTACGGCCGCATTCTACCTGAGCCAGCTGGGTTATCTTGTAGGCGACATCCCGGTAATTCTTTCGGGTTGGGAAACCGATGTTTTTGTGCGCATCGTGGCGGGCATGTTCGCGGTGGTTGGCCACATGTACCCGTTTCTTGCCGGGTTCAAGGGCGGCAAGGGCGCACTTACGGCCTGCGGCATGCTCTACGGTATTGAACCGATCTCCATATCGCTGGCCCTTGTCGTATTTCTGATCATCCTGTTCAGCACCAGGTACGTATCGCTGGCATCAATGATATCCACGCTGAGCTATCCACTTTTTCTGCTCATACTGCGCTACATTATTGGAGTAAGTTATGTGGATGGCAGCCTGATCGTGATAACATCGGTTATAGCGGCGGGGATTGTAATCAAGCATCATGGCAACATCAAAAGGCTGATGGAAGGAACCGAGAGCAGAATACAGTCTTTCGCTCCGTCCAAAGGCCGCATTAATGAGGAAAAGGCAACGTGAAAGTAACTATTGTAGGTGCAGGCAGCTGGGGTACGGCTCTGTCGCTTGTGCTGCATCAGGGCGGGCATGAAGTTCGTATATGGGCCCGGGAACCCGAAGTGGCCCTGCGCATCAATCAGTTCAGGGATAACCAGGACTACCTGCCGGGAGTCTCCATTCCGGAGGGCATAACCTGCTGTACCGGGTTTGAAGACTGTTTGCCCGGATGTGATGTAGTGGTATTCGCGACCCCCTCGCATGCGATGCGGGAGGTGGCCGGACTGGTGAAACCTTTTCTCAAGGGCACTGAAATCCTGGTGCATGTGGCCAAAGGTATCGAAAACGAAACGTTCATGACCATGAGCCAGGTGCTTACCGAGGTGCTGTCGGATGTGATCCCTGAAGACCATATCGGGGTGCTTTCCGGGCCCAGCCATTCCGAGGAGGTGAGCCGCATGAAAGCTACCACCGTGGTATCGGCCGCCAACTCAAAAAGCACGGCCACCCTCATACAGAAGCTGTTCATGACCCCGCATTTCCGGGTGTATGTAAACCACGACATCAAAGGTGTGGAGATCGCTGGATCGGTGAAAAACGTGATGGCCATCGCCGCCGGAATCGTTGACGGGGCAAAGATGGGCGACAACGCTTCGGCGGCCCTTATGACCCGCGGCCTGCTTGAAATGAAACGGCTTGGTACACGGCTCGGCGCATCGCAGGATACTTTCTCGGGGCTGGCAGGCATCGGCGACCTGATCGTTACCTGTACCAGCAAGCACTCGCGGAACCGGTATGTGGGCTTCCAGATCGGCCAGGGCATGAAGCTGAATGATATCATCGCCAACATGAACATGGTGGCCGAAGGGGTAAAAACTACCAGATCGGTCTACGAATGGTCAAAAAAACTGAATGTTAACATGCCCCTCACCGAAGCGGTCTACCAGGTGCTGTTCGAGGATGTGAAACCGTTCGATGCCCTCGCCAACCTGATGACCAGGGATCCAAAGGATGAAATTCTTGTATAAGTTTGTGCGTTACAGTACACAGATGATCTTTAGGGCAAATGTCCTTATTTTACCATATTAAACTGAAACACATATTCAGTCTGTTCTCTTATGTACCAGGCAATTCCCGTTGATTCAAAAATGAGTCTTGGCGACCTTAAAAGACTTGTAAAAACAGGTGAGGGTACGTTTCTTGAATTCAAAAGAACGATATCGTCGCCCGAGAAGATTGCAAGGGAACTGGCGGCTTTCGCGAATACCAGAGGCGGAACAATGCTTATTGGTGTGGGCGACGATAAAAGCCTCGTAGGTGTAGACAGCTACTATGAGCAGGAATTTTTGCTGAGCCAGTCGCTGAACGAATTTTGTGTGCCGGCGCTGGAAGCAAGGGTCGAAGTTGTTCCCTTCCACAAGAAGGAAATTGTTCTTGTTCGGGTGGAGGAGAGCGATAAAAAGCCTGTTTATGTTTCCGAAAAAGGGAAGAAGACGGTGTTTGTGCGTGAAAAGGACCAGAGCGTGCGGGCCAGCTACGAGAAGATGCAGTTGCTCAGGAAAAAAAAGAGAAGCAGCGGCATCACATTCGAATACGGGCCCGACGAGCAGAAACTGTTCAGGTTTTTGAATGAATACGACCGGATTACTGTTCGGGAATATTCAAATCTGATCAATTCGGGAAAATGGAAAGCTTCCAGGATACTGGTGAACCTCACCAGCCTGGGTGTGCTCAGGTTCTTCGATCACGATAAGAAAGAGTATTTTTCACTATCAGAAAATGGATTTTGAGTCCCGTATATATTATGAGCGATATAAATATAGCAGAGCATTTAACAGACAATCAGAACGGTGAGATAGTCGGGCTTACGGCCCGGGCCATACGTCAGATCGGGAAGATCCGTGAGGAGGAGAAAATTCCGGACAATAATTACCTTCGGATAGGTGTAAAGGGTGGCGGATGTTCAGGTATGAGCTATACGCTTGGCTTCGACCACAAAACGGAGCACGACCTGGAATACGCCATCGGCGACGTTAAAGTGATTGTGGACAAACGCCACGCGCTTTACCTGGAGGGTACCTCGGTCGATTTTAAAGACGGCCTGGATGCCCGCGGTTTTATATTCATGAATCCCGTGGCAACCAGTACCTGTGGCTGCGGTTCATCATTCAGCGCGTAATGCCGGCCAAACGGAAAAACGACGATCCCCTGTACGGGAAGGTGCTCACCGCGGCTGAAAACATCGGCGATGAGCTGGTGAAACTGCGCAGGGACATCCATCAGCACCCCGAACTGGGCTGGAACGAAAATAAAACCTCCGAAAAGATCAGTAAAAAGCTGGCAGAAGCAGGCCTTAAGAGCAGAAACGGCCTCGCTGGGTACGGTCTCTATACCGACATCGGGAAGAAAAACGGCAGGATGGTTGCATTCCGGGCCGATATGGACGCCCTTCCCATCCAGGACCAGAAACATGTGCCGTATGCCTCAAAAGTACCAGGCTGCGCCCACATGTGCGGGCATGACGTTCACACATCCGTAGCGCTGGGTGTAGCGAAAGTGCTCAGTCACTTCAGCGATGAGCTGCAGGGGCAGGTCAGGGTTTTTTGGCAGCCGGCCGAAGAGTCACAGCCCAGTGGTGCCCCCGAGATGATCAGTGCCGGCATACTCGACGGCGTCGGGGCTATCTACGGTGTTCACTGCGACCCGAACCTGCCGACCGGAAAGCTGAGCATGAGGAGAGGGGCGGAAACGGCGGCATTCGACTCCTTTATGATCACGGTTAAGAGCGACAGCACAACCCACTCGGCCAGGCCCCACCTGGGAACCGATACGATCTGGATCGCCAATCAGATTATCCAGAACCTCTACCAGTTCATCGGCCGCATTACCAATGTGCTCAGGCCTACCACCATTTCAATCTGCACCTTCCATGCCGGCGAAGCCCTGAATGTGATCCCCAACAGTGTCGAGTTCGGAGGCACCATCCGCACGGTGAGCGACGACAAGCGCGAGGGCATCCGTACCTACGTGAAAAGCCTGATAGGCAGCATGCAGAGCCTGTATGACGTGCAGATCGATATCCGCTTTGGCATGGGTGCGCCTCCTGTTATAAACGACGACCGCCTGTTCGATCATGCTCTGCAGCTGATCAACCATCAGCTGGGAAAAAACAGTTTCATCGACCGGGAGCAGAGCATGGGGGCCGAAGATTTTTCATTTTACACCCGCATCGTACCTTCCCTTTTTGTGCGCGTTGGCAGCGCCGGCTCGCCACAGACCGCCCATCCGCTGCACAGCTCCCTGTTTGATGTGGATGAACGCATGATCGCGCCCACGGTTGCCTTCATGTCGTGGCTGTTGATCAGGCATCTGAAAGACAAGCCGGGGAAGTAGGGAGAGAGGCTGGAGGGGCAGCCCGGAGGGCTGCAGATTATGGGAGGTTACAACGGCGGGGATGTTGGCATGTTTCGAATTAGGGAACAAGTGAACAATAGACCAATAGAACCGCGAAGTGTTTTGATCCGTCATACTGAGCGCAATTTCGGGCGCAGCACGAAATGAAGTCGAAGTATGTGTGCAGTGCTGTGCACTGCACAGGCTGTGGTGTTATTAATTGGTATTGCTATAAATCGCTGCGTCGGTACGTCGTTGATTCATTGAATTGGTAAATCAATACAGGCGCATTTCATGGCGCGGGGTTCTGCCCGGCAGCGAATGGCCTGTGAATTAGTAGAGGCTGTACAGGGGGATACTCATCGGAGGCTTTTGATAAGCCTCCACATGCTTCGACTTCGCTTCACTGCGTTCCGCTGCGCTCAGCATGACGGCGGGGGCCGGGAGGGTGCCAGGGGCTGGTTGGGTGCCGGTGGCGGGATGAGCGGAGGCGTGGTGGACGGGGGCGGAGCGGACGGCGGCGGGTTGCGTTGCAGTGGCCGTTACGGTACCATCCTGAGCTACGTAATGGAAGCCGGCGTTGAGTGATGAGGCTTTTGTATCCCGGTTTTCGAGGTTGCCGTTGTTCACAGAAAAAAGAAAAAATCCCGTCAGAATCAGATAAAAAATGAGTAATCGCATGGTCCGGCACATCTCCCTTGATGAATGGTCAGTTGGTATAACTGCATTTTTCAATCCAGGTTCTCACAGGCCGTAAGAATTATCGGCCCGGGGTAATTCCGTAAGGTAGTAACAGTTGAAAATCTGTCAGCGATTGACTATGATTGGTCAGCCAGTGAAGTCAGCCATTGAGCCAGTCAGTGAGTCAGCCGGTGAGTAAGTGATTAAGCCAGTAAGCCGGTCCGCCGGTCAGTAAGCCGGCCGGCCGGTTTGCCGGCATCTGACCGGTAAGCCTGACTGCCTTGCTTATAACCAGCCAGCTTGCCTGCCTCCCGACGGCAAGATTGCCTGCCTGTAATTAATCAGTCTGCCAGTTTGTAAGGGCCTGCACAAAAACAGTATGGAAAAGACAAACCAACATAACAACAACCGCACAATGGAACGCAACCGGTTCCTGCTCGCCGTCGATATACTCATGATCGTGGTGGTAAGTTTTAACCTGATCTGGATCGTGTTCGACTGGTCTTTTCAGAGCTACACCTTTCAGAGCCTGGTAGAGATGATTTCCCGCCCGTTTTTCGAGTTTTACCGCGATCGTGTACACCCCGATTTTCTGTTTTATGATGTGCTGTTCATCATCTTCTACCTGATAGAGCTGGGAATAAGGTGGGTGGGTTCTGTTGTGAAGAAAGACTATCCCAAATGGTACTATTTCCCCTTCGTGCACTGGTACGACGTTCTGGGTTGCATCCCCATCGGTTCATTCCGGTTTTTCCGCCTGCTGCGCATCTTCGCCCTGCTCATGCGTATGCACCGGCTCGGCTTTATCGATATCACCAAATCCTTTTTCTACGATATTCTGGCCCGCTATCTCAATATTTTCACCGAGGAGGTGTCGAACAGGGTGGTGTACAACATCCTCACCGATATACAGGATGAGCTGAATGAGGGCAGCCCGGTTGTGGAAACCATCCTCGAACAGGTTATTGAGCCCCGGCGCGACGACCTGGTTGAGTGGATCTCGCAGCGGGTCGGGATCATTGCCGGCAAAGGGTATGAACTCTACCGGGAAGACATCAGCCAGTACGTAGAGCGCCGCATCGGCGAGGCGGTAGACCAGAACAGGGAGATCAGGCAGATTGCCTCCGTGCCGGTGGTTGGCAGTTACATCAGTACCAGGCTCGAACAGGCCATTGGCGACATCGTGCTGAATGTTATAAACGGCGCGATTACCGACCTGGCATCAGAGAGGAACCGGGTGGTTGTTGACGATGTTGCCCGCCTTGCGGTGGAAGCGTTTCAGATGGAGGATATGGACCGGAACCTGCACAACATTGTACTCGATATGGTGAACCGGTCGCTGGATGTGATCAAAGCGAGGGTTACCGTACAGCAGTGGAAACTGCGCCCCGAAGAGAGGGTGGAACGAATACGGGAGCTGATGCGCAATGAGTTCGTTCAGAAACCGGAATGAAACGTGTAATGGGGAACGCAGCCAGGGGATTGGTGGCAGATTTTTAGAGGTGAGCACGGCGGTGCTGGTTGTTTGCTTTTGAACAATAGAACAATAGAACAATAGAACATTAGAACAATAGAATAGGGAATATGGAATGGGGAAGTGCCGTCGTGGTGAGCCCGGAGTGGGCTGCAGGATTTGGGGGGTGACCACCATTGTGCTAGTAGTTTGCTTTGAGTTAGGGATCTACGGAGCAATTGAGCAATTGAGTTTGGAAGTAATGGATCAGGTGGAGTTGCCCCCACCCCAACTTCTGCCTCACGTCTTCTAAACTTCTGCCTTTTGCTTTCTGCCTTTTCGTCGCCTTTTGCTTTCTGCCTTTTCGTCGCCTTTTGCTCCCTCTATTGTTTAGGATTGGCGAAGATCGTACAAAAGAGATGACGGGAGGGGAGCGTCGTTTTAACGATGATGAATGTGTATCACGGCATGCGGTTTTTCAAAAACATGATTTGTTTTTATTATTAACTATATTAAGATGTTTTAAACTACCCGCAGACTCTCTGACCTCCCCATTGTTTTGGACCGAAAAATCGAAAAGAAACGCTTTCCTCCTAAAAGAATAGCAGGTTTTGCCAGCCTGACATTGCTTTTGCTCATTTTTGTTTACGCATATGTGAACAGCGGGGGTGAGTCGCGCCTGAACATTGATGCCGACCGTGTTACGGTCTCGGCCGTTTCGTACGGGCCGTTTCAGGAATATATACCTATAAATGGCACGGTGGTGCCCATACAGACCTTGTACCTCGATGCGATAGAGGGCGGGCGGATTGACCGCATCCTGGTTGAGGGTGGATCCATGGTGAATGAGGGCGATACGCTGCTGGTTCTGAGCAACAGCAACCTGCAGCTGGATGTGTTCAACCGGGAAGCCCAGATTCTGGAACAGATCCACAACCTGCAGAACAGGCAGCTCAGTCTGCAGCAGGAGCGCCTGCGCCTGCGCGAAATGATGGTCGAAATGCGCTATAACCTGCAGCGGGCCGAGCGGCAGTTCGAGCAGAACAAGGAACTGCGCGACCGGAACATGGTCTCCAATGAAGAATTCCGGCAGGCAGAGGAAAATTTCCTGAGCACGCGCGAACGCATGGGCATTGTGCGCGAAACCTTCGTTATCGACTCCGTTCAGACCGAAAATCAGCTCCGTTTCATCAACAGTTCTCTTGCCCGCATGCAGACCAATCTCGAGATGGTACAGAGAAGCATGGATTATCTTGTACTTACGGCGCCCATCTCAGGGCAGCTTACATCCCTGAACGCTGAAATCGGCGAATCCAAAAGCAGGGGGCAGCGCATGGGGCAGATCGATGTGCTGGATGGGTACAAGGTGAGGGTGGCCGTTGATGAGCACTACATAGCCAGGGTAACCCTCGGCCAGAGGGGTGAATTCGATTTCGCCGGGCGCACCTATAGTATGGAGATTACCAAAATCTATCCGGAAGTGCGCGATGGACGTTTTGAGGTCGATATGGAATTTGTTGATGATATTGCACCTGAAGGCATCCGGCGCGGGCAGACAGTGCGCATGCGGCTGGAACTCAGCGACCTCACCGATGCCGTTTTACTGGCCCGCGGCGGGTTTTTTCAGAAAACCGGCGGCAACTGGGTCTATGTTCTCGATCAGGACGGGCAGACCGCTTACCGGCGTGATGTGCGCCTGGGACGGCAGAATCCGCTGTTTTTTGAAGTTGTTGATGGCCTTCAGCCGGGGGAACGTGTGATTACTTCATCTTATGATGCTTTTGGGGAGAACGAAAGACTGGTTTTGAAGTAGAAGTGGGAGCAAAAGGCAGGGAAAAGGCAGAAATCAAAAGGCAGAAGTTAGAAGGCGTGAGGCAGAAGGCAGGGAAAAGGCAGAAAGCAAAAGGCAGAAGTTTAGAAGGCAGGAGGCAAAAGGTTAATGGCAGGTGCATTTTTTTATATTTGGAGAGATGATCAGAACTGAAAATCTTAAGAAGCTTTATACTACCGACGAGATTGAGACCACGGCTTTGGATGATGTGAGCCTGGAGATCGGTACGGGGGAATTTGTGGCCGTAATGGGTCCGTCAGGGTGTGGTAAATCGACCTTGCTTAATGTAATCGGGCTTCTCGATGATGTGACCGGCGGGCGCTATCTGTTTGGGGATGTGGATGTTACTTCTTTTTCGGAACGTCAGCGCGCCGCACTGAGAAAAAAGAACATCGGGTTTGTGTTCCAGAATTTTAATCTGATTGATGAACTTACGGTTTTTGAAAATGTGGAACTGCCGCTGCTATATCAGGGGGTTTCATCCGCCGAAAGGAAAATGCGGGTAGAGGAGGTGCTTGAACGGATGCAGATCGGGCACCGCCGCAACCATTTCCCGCAGCAACTGTCGGGCGGGCAGCAGCAGCGTGTGGCCATCAGCAGGGCCGTAGTGGGTGATCCCGGCCTGATACTTGCAGATGAACCCACCGGCAACCTGGATTCGAAAAACGGCGAAGAGGTAATGAAACTACTCACGGGGCTCAACGAATCGGGTACGACCATCGTTATGGTTACCCACTCGCCCATCGACTCAAAATATGCCCACCGCATCATCAATCTGCTCGACGGCCGGGTGGTGACCGGCGCGGATATCGCCAATTTGGTTGATGAGGCCGACACGGCCGAATCCGCACTCTGATATTTTTAAATCAGGGCAATGTTTACGAATCTGTGCAACGTTTTTTGAGAACAGGCCTGCAACCGGATTCGGGTTATGATCTTACAGAAACAGGCGTATGCAACCGGATTCGGGTTATGATCTTATGAAAACAGGCACGTGCAGCCGCATTGGAGTTATGATCTTTTAAATCAGGCCGATCAGGTCGGATTCACGCTATCATCTTCTTTTGTTGCGGAATTGGCGACCTTGTATTTTTTTTCTACGCGGCCCAGTAAAAACCCGTAGGGCTGCAGTCCGTCGACCTCGTCTAATAAAATTTTTAGTATCGCGAGTCCGGGAATGAACAGGATCATGCCCAGCAGGCCCCAGATCTGACCGCCCACCAATATGGCGATGATGGTAACAAGCGGATTCAGGCTCACCTTGTCGCCCACGATTACCGGGGTGAACAGGTTGCTTTCGAAAAGCTGTATCACATAAAAACCGAGTATAACCGCGAACGGTACCCAGAGTGCATCCATGGTGAGCAGGGCGTAAACGGCCGGCAGGATCGACCCGAATATTGGCCCAAGAAACGGGATTATGTTCAGCATGGCGGCAAAAACCCCGAACAGTATGGCGTGCTTTACTCCAAGGCTGGTAAGCAGTATCACATTCAGAACGGCCAGTATACAGATCACGAAAAACATGCCGGTGATGTAACTCTGCAACACAACCTTCACTTTGTCGACCATTTCTCTCATTCGTTCCTTATCTCCGCCGGAAAACGCCCTGATCATAAATACCCTGATGAATTCCCGGTAGATCAGGAACAGGTAGATGAATATGGGGATTAGAAAATACATGGTCAGCCCCCCCACTGTCGACAGCAAACGCATCGTTACCGTCGAGATATCGATATCGAGTACTTCGGCCGCACCAAGCTCGAAATCTTCCACACGCGATTTAATAAATTCGGGCGAGTAGCGGATAAACATCTCATGGGTATCATCCGCCAGCTGTTCAACACGTTGCTGAATGTCGGGCAGCTCCTCGCCAAAGCTGCGTATCTGGGTGGTGAACATAAAACCGATAGACGCCAGGATGACGATGAGCATCAGTATGGCAAGAAAGGCGGAAAGGACACGCGGTATTCTTTTGGACTCCAGCACATCGCAGACAGGGATAAGGATAACAGCAAAAAAGGCGGACAGCAGAAGCGGTACCACTAAGCCCTTGGCCACTATCATGCCGTAGATGGTTATTATGATACCGGCCAGTATCACCGGGGCTTTTACGTAAAAAGGGTACGTTTTTTCGATACTCATATGCTGATATTTCGATACTCATATACTGATATTTCGATACTCATATACTGATATTTCGGTACTCATATGCTGATATATAGTTAGATTGTAAAATAGCCCATCAGCCGGTGTTCACCAAAAAGAAGCATGTTAATTTAATGTAAATGAGGTGACTTTTTGGTTTTTACTATATATTCCCGCCTGAATGGATGTGCGAAACCGGGAACATCGTGAGCCTGTCGGCGTCTCATTTAATCGCAATATGCTTTAACAGGATATGAGTCTGTCTAATGTTGTTCAGATACCGATGGGACAGGGGTTTTAATGGAGTAAAATGGTCACAATTATTGTTTTTGTGAAGTGCCGGTGATGAGTATCGGATGCTGAACAACTATCTGAAAATAGCTTTTCGTAACCTGCTCAGGAATGCGGGATATTCTGTTATTAATATCCTTGGCCTGGCTATTGGTGTGGTTTGCACACTGCTCATCCTCCTCTATGTATTCGATGAGCTCAGCTACGACAGGTACCATCCTGAGAGCGAATTGATTTACCGTGTGGTGCAGAAATCGGTCGTTGACGGGGTCGGGGAACCCTCTGCCGCCAATCCGTTCCCTCTGAGGGATGCGCTGCTGAACGACTATCCCGACCTGGTGGAATTGGCTGTCCGCTTTTTCAATCTGCGGGCGTACAAACTTACACTCAGTTACAATAATGAGTATCACTTCAACGAGCGCAGGTTTTTCTTCACCGACCCGGAGGTGTTCAATGTGTTTGGTTTCCGCCTTGAAGAGGGCGATGAGCGAACCGCGCTGGTGAACCCCAACACACTGGTGATGACCCGCGAAACCGCCCGCAAATATTTCGGCGATGCCGAGCCTGTCGGGAAGACGCTCCGTTTCGAGGGCCGGCTCGAGATGGAAGTGACCGGCATATTGGAGGCAATCCCTGAAAACACGCATTTTCAGGCCGACATCCTGGCATCGATGGGAACGGTTAACAACCTGTACAGCAACGGTATACCGACCGACTGGTTTTTCAATCCCTGCTGGACCTACATCAAAGTGAGAAGTGATGATGCCGCCGCGAACCTGAAAACGCAGATGGACGTCATGGTCGGAAAGTACTATCCGGAGTCGTTCAAAACGGATATGACCCTGGCACTGCAGCCGCTGCATGATATACGGTTGCACTCCCGGTTCAACAACGAAATAGCGCCGACCAGCAACATCCTGTATATCTACATTTTTTCCATCATCGCGATTTTTGTGCTGCTCATTGCCTGCATCAATTTCATGAATCTTGCCACGGCGAGGGCATCCAGAAGGGCGCTCGAGGTGGGCATGCGCAAGGTGCTCGGGGCGGAAAAGAAGCAGCTTGTGGGCCAGTTTCTCGGCGAAAGTTTCCTGGTAAGCCTGATTGCCGTACTGCTGTCGGTACTTCTGATGCAGCTGGTGCTGCCGTCATTCAACAGTTTCACCGGCAAGGAGCTGTCGTTCAATCCGTTTCATGAGCCAATGCTGGCCGCCGCACTGGCTGGCATCGTTATCCTGGTGGGCTTTATTTCGGGCATCTATCCGGCCATTTTCCTTTCGTCGTTCAATCCGGTTACAACGCTTAAGGGCGGTTTCCGGTCGGGAAGGGGCAATTCCATGCTCCGGCAGGGCCTGGTGGTTGTGCAGTTCAGCATATCCATTATTATGCTTACGGGAACCGTGGTGGTGTGGAACCAGCTCAACTATATGCGGAACGCGGAGCTCGGCTTTGAAAAAGACCATGTGGTGGTGATTCAGTCGCATCTAACCGCAGCGATCTGGAACTACGACAACCTGAAACAGGCCCTTCTGGACCATTCATCCGTATTAAGTGTTACGGGCAGTGAAACAGTGATCGGTTCCAAATACCAGGTCGATGAGTACATACCGGTGGGCACGGAAAATGCCGACGAGCAGCTTTTCCATACGATTATGGTGCATCACGATTTTGCGGAGACGTTCGGGCTCGAAATAATTGCAGGGCGCGGTTTTTCTGACCGTTTTGCCACCGACAAGACCGAGGCGGTAATGGTGAACCGGACCCTCGTCGGGCAGCTGGGCTGGACGCCCGAGAACGCCATTGGCCGGCCGTTCCGCAAATACGACAATGAGCAGCTTGTGATCGGTGTTTTTGAGGACTTCAACTACACCGGCTTGCATGAACCGATCAGCCCGATGATCCTTGATATGCCCGACCAGGATATACAGGTGGCGCAGTACATACGCTATATTTCGGTGAGGGTAGCCCCGGGGAACCCGCGCACGGCCCTTGATCATATCGAGCAGGTTTGGGCCCGGTTCGACCCGACCCGTCCGGTAGAGTATTTTATGCTCGATGAGGAGTTGGCGGCCCTCTACGCGGCCGAAGAGATGATGGGCAGGATAGCCGGCCTGTTCGCCCTGTTCTGCGTGTTCGTGGCCTGCCTCGGGCTGCTGGGACTGGCCTCCTATACAACCCAGATGCGCAAAAAGGATATCGGCATCAGAAAGGTGATGGGGGCATCGGTCATCAACATAGTGAATGTGCTGTCGTTTGAGTACCTGAAGCTGGTGCTGTTTTCCGTTCTCATTGCCTGGCCGGTGTCGTGGTTTGCGCTGAACTGGTGGCTTGAAAACTTTGCCTACCGTACCAGTGTTACAGTCTGGATCCTGTTGGCTGCCACGGTCATTACCATACTTGTGGCCTTCATCACGGTGAGCTATCAGACGGTGAAAGCGGCCTATACCAACCCGGTAGATGCCCTGAAAACGGAGTAGAACATGCCTGAAACCCGGATCCATGAGAGCGATGTGGTAATAGCCGGAGGTGGGCTTGCAGGACTTGCAACCGCGATCGAGCTGCTCGATCTGGGCCGGAAGGTGCTGCTTATCGACCGGTCGACCGAAGACCGCCTGGGAGGTCTTGCCAGGGAATCGTTCGGCGGAATCTGTATGGCCGGCACGCCGGAACAGCGGAAATTGGGGATAAAAGACACCCCTGAACTGGCGATGAGCGACTGGAAGTCGTTTGCCGGATTTTCGAAAGATGACCACTGGCCGCTGGAGTGGGCGAAATTCTATACCCGGAACTCGGTAGAGCTGGTGTACAACTGGCTCAGGGAGAGAAAGGTAACCTTTCTGCCCATGGTGGCCTGGCCGGAGCGGGGGCTGTTCGTGCCCGGCAATTCGGTGCCCCGCTGGCACATCACCTGGGGAACAGGGCAGGGGTTGATCCTGGCCATACTGGCCCATCTCGAACGGCATCCGCGCAGGGAAAACCTTAAGATGCTGTTCCGGCATAACGTGCAGGGGATAGAAGCGTCGGCCGGGCGTTATACAGCCTGCCATGGAATTGACGAAACCGACGGAACGGCCTTCAGGGCCAGCGGATCGGCACTGGTGATCGCATCCGGCGGTATTTGCGGGGGAAATCTTGACCTGGTGAGAAAACACTGGAACAGCGATTTCGGCGACGTGCCGCCGGTAATCCTGAACGGATCGCACGAGTACGCCGACGGCGCCCTGCACCATGCCGTAGAAGCGTCCGGCGGCAACCTCACCCACCTCGACCGGCAATGGCACTATGCGGCAGGCATCCACCATCCCCGTCCGTCGCGGCACATGCACGGGCTCAGCCTGATTCCGCCCAAATCGGCCCTCTGGGTCAATGCCAGGGGCGAGCGCATCGGCCCGGTGCCCCTGGTTACGGCCTATGACACGCGGTACCTGGTCGAGCGGATATCAATGCAACCGGGCGGCTATTCCTGGCAGGTGCTCAACTACAAAATCGCCAAAAAGGAGCTCGCCGTATCCGGGTCGGAGTACATGACCGACTTCCGCGACAAAAAGAAATTCAGCATGATCAAAAATCTGCTGCTGGGTAACGATGCCCTGGTAAAAAGGCTGCTCGACGAGTGCAGGGATTTCGTAAGCGCAGATAACCTGCCCGACCTCGTAAAAAAAATGAACAGGCTGAACGGGGATGAGGCCGTTAACCTGAACACCCTCAAAAACGGCCTGCAGGCCTACGATGATCAGATCGGGCGGGGCAGTTCCTACATGAACGATGATCAGCTGCGGCGAATCGCCCATCTGAGGCAGTACCGCGGCGACCGCATGCGCACGTGCAACTTCCAGAAAATCCTCGATCCCGATGCTGGTCCGCTCATTGCCATCAGGGAATTCATACTCAGCCGCAAAAGCCTCGGTGGCATACAGACCGACCTCAAATGCAGGGTCCTGAACCGCAGCGGCGGAATAATGCCGGGCCTGTACGCCACGGGCGAGGCGGCAGGCTTCGGGGGCGGCGGCATCCACGGCAAACGCTCCCTCGAGGGCACGTTTCTCGGCAGCTGCATCCTCACCGGCCGCGTAGCCGGCAAATCGATTTTTTACGAATAAACCCACATTACCCAGAGCGCAGTCCCCACCACGTCACCCAGAGCGCAGTCCCAGCAAGCCGGGACGAAGTCGAAGGGCGTTGTGCTATGAAATAGCACCGAAACTTTCCCGAGGCTGCGATAGTGATTATTAAAGATGATGATACCGCATGACTGGAAGAAGTGGTTAATTATGCAGGGAATGGCACATTCCCCGGAGGCTTTCTAAAAAGCCTCCACGCCCTTCGACTACAGCCTGCGCTCAGTACATGCTCAGGCCATGCTACCAGTGGCATCCTCCAAAAAACACTTCGCGGTTCAATTGTTCACATGTTCACTTGTTCCCTG
>RECM01000264.1 GCA_007694035.1 Balneolaceae bacterium | reverse complement strand
CCAGGGGGCAGGTTACGGCCTACGATTTGTGGGATGAACGGGAACGTGAGAGCGCGGTGAGTTTCGGGTCGGTGTTGTATAACGGAGGCGATAATTATTAAAATTGGGGTTATTTTGCGGCACATGTTCCGGTTTAAACCAAATGATGCCGCATGAAAAAAATTATTGCCGTACTGGTATTGATAGTTGTAACACTCACGGGAATCGTGCTTGTGAACACGTTGAGCCTTCAATCCCTGCAGATTGAGGTTGATCCGGTATCCATGCCCGATTTTGATTACGAGGAAGCGGCCGGGCGCCTGGGTGAGGCGATCCGCATCCCGACAATCTCACACGAGGATACAACCCTGCGGGATGTGGCTGCTTTTAACGCGTTCATCCGGTTTGTCGGAGAAAATTACCCGCTTGTGCATAGCGGGCTGCAACCCGAACTGGTTAACAGGTACAGCCTGCTGTACACCTGGCCGGGTACAGACGCATCGCTGGATCCGTGGTTGCTGATGGGCCATTACGATGTGGTGCCTGTTGAGCCGGCAACGCTGGCTGATTGGGATTATGAACCCTTCGGCGGTGAGATTGCCAACGGATACATCTGGGGCAGGGGAGCGCTGGATAATAAAAATTCGGTGATGGGCATCCTGGAGGCGGTTGAATGGCTGCTGTCGGAAGGCTATGAACCCGCGCGCACCCTTTATCTCGCATTCGGCCACGACGAGGAGATCGGCGGTGAAATGGGTGCGAAAGCGATAGCGGCCTTGCTCGAGTCGCGCGGAATCCGCCTGGCAATGGTGATGGATGAGGGAGGAGTGGTGATCAGCGGGGCCATGCCGGGCATCGGGGCGCCGGTAGCCCTGATCGGTACCAGTGAGAAGGGTTACCTGAACATTGAACTGGTAGCACAGGATGAAGGCGGGCACTCGTCCATGCCCCCGGCGATGACCGCATCGGGACGGATCGCCAGGGCGGTTGTGCGGCTGCAGGAAAATCCGCTTCCCGCCACCATGGATGCGGCCTCCCCCATGTTTGCCTATCTCGCTCCCGAGATGGGTTTTGGTCAGCGGATGGCCCTGAGCAATACCTGGCTGCTCGGTTCTGTTATCAGGAAGCAGCTCGCCGCCTCGCCATCCACAAATGCCATTCTGAGAACCACTACGGCGCCGACCATGCTGTCGGGCAGCCAGAAACCGAACGTGCTGCCGTCGCGGGCAACGGCTACCGTGAATTTCAGGCTGCTGCCGGGCGATACAGCCGGGTCGGTGATCGCGCATGCAACCCGTGTTATCGACGATCCGGAGGTCGAGATCGTGCAAGCGGGCCATTATTCTCCGGCATCCCCGGTTTCTGATACGGATACATCCACCTTCAAATTGTTGCACCGTTCCATAAAAGCACATTATCCGGATGCGCTTGTAGCTCCCTTCCTGGTTCTGGGCGCCACCGACGCCCGCCATTATACCGGCCTGAGTGATCAGGTTTTCCGGTTTATGCCGGTATCGCTTCAGAACGAGGACCTTGCCCGTCTGCATGGCATCAATGAACGAATATCGGTGCGAGAATACGCGAGATCGATCGCATTCTACCGGCATCTGATACTTGAGATGGAAAACCTGTGAGCAAAAGTACAGAGCCTGAAGCCGTCGGTCCTGCCAGGGTAAAACACGTGATTGTAGCCGGCGCCGGCGCTGCGGGACTCACGGCCGCCATCTTTGCCGCAGAAGCAGGTGCAAGGGTCACCCTGCTTGAGCGCACCGACAAGGCCGGCAAAAAGATACTGATGTCGGGCGGTACGCGCTGCAATGTGCTGCCGGTACACATGGAACCGGACGACTACTTCACCTCATCATCTCCGAACCTGATGAAACGGATCTTCCGCTCATGGTCACTTGATGCCTGCCAGCGATGGTTTACCCATGACCTGGGCCTCAAACTTGCCTGCGAGGCCTCATCCAACAAATGGTTTCCGGAGAGCAATTCCGCCAAAGAGGTACGCGATGTACTGCTGGACCGGGCACTGGAGTGCGGTGTACGGGTGGTCTATAATGCCCCGGTTAACCGGGTTGAACGGGCCGGAGACAAATGGGTGGTCCACACCACACCAGCCGCGGACTCCAAAAAGGGAACTACCGGTGGCGCACCCGCTCGCTGGGAAGCCGACGCGCTGATCATCGCCACCGGGGGGCTGTCGATCCCTACAACCGGCACCGACGGCATGGGTCACCGGTTCCTGGCCAGGGCCGGACACAAAACGTCGCCGGTATACGCAGCCCTCACGCCTCTTACGGGATCGGATTCCGCGCACAAGGATCTGGCCGGGGTAAGCCTGGATGTTCATCTGAGCGTATACCGGGACGGGCGCAAGGTGATGGAGTCGAACCGGTCGGGTTTCCTCTTCACCCATCGGGGCTACAGCGGCCCGGCCGTGCTGGATGTATCCCATTTCCAGGTCCAGGCCATTGAGCAGGGGCTGCCGCTGCCGGAATACCGCGTTAACTGGGATGGGGCCAGCCGTGAAATCTGGGAGAAACGGCTGCTTGAGGGCAAGGGCCATGTGGCATCGGTACTCAAAAACCACCTGCCCAACCGCCTCGCAGATGCATTGTGCCGCGAAGCCGGCGTCACGGGACGAAATTGCGCCGAACTGAGCCGGGATGACCGGAAGAAACTGCTTCACCTGCTCACGGAATACCCGCTGAAGGTGTCCGGTCATGAGGGCTATAAAAAGGCGGAGGTGACCGGCGGAGGCGTACCGCTCGAAGAGATCAATACCGCGACGCTCGAAAGCAGCATCCATCCGGGCCTGTTCCTTTGCGGTGAAATACTGGATGTATTCGGGCGCATCGGCGGGTTCAACTTTTACTGGGCCTGGGTTACAGGGCGCCTGGCGGGATTAAGTGCCGCGAAGATCAGTTAACCGGGATCTGCGCCGTTAGTATGAGTGATATTAGAGTGATTTTAAATGAGTACAGCAGTAATGAACGAAACACTGAGTTTTGAACAAATGATTGCCGCGCGGAAATCTGTGCTGGTATGGATTTGAATGGGAAAATGAGTCAGATTTTTTAGCGGAGAAGAATATGAACATTAAAGGTATACACCATTACAGTGTGATTGTAAGCGATCTGGAACGCTCGGCCACATTTTACAGGGATGTTCTCGGACTGGAGGAGATTTCCATCCCGGAAACGTTTTCACCGGCGGGGATTTCCGCGCGTTGGTTCGCCCTGGGTTCCGCACAGTTGCATTTGATTCTGGGTGATGAACCGGCCATGCTCAGCAGGCGCCATGCAGCGCTTCTGATCGGTGATGCTGCCCTGGCACGCGCCATGCTCGCAGAAAAGGGAGTGGAAATGAAAGAGACCACGCCCATACCGGGTACGGATCGATTCTTTGTGAGAGATCCGGATGGCAACCGAATTGAGCTTATCGAGGTGAAAACCCGTTAAATTGGTTACATTTAGCAGTGTTGCTGTGTACCAATCCGGGTGCTTGCCGCCAATTCAATAATCCATCAACCCACCAACCCATTAATCCATTAACCTGTCATTCCGCCATTCCGCAAACGGTCAATCTTTCAATACTTCAACCGTCATTTTCATTATATCATATTATGACCCTGTTCAGTATGAATAAATGGATATCCGCCATCCTTATCATCATTTT
>RECM01000049.1 GCA_007694035.1 Balneolaceae bacterium | reverse complement strand
TGATCAAACGCCTGCAGGCAGAACGCGGCGAGGATATCAGCCTTGAGGAGATCATTCGGTACAGGATTAGTAATCAGTAGATCTTTAACCATGCCACACGCGCCCGGGTGATGGTGACCATTGAGCAGGAGTTCGATCAGGTGCAGCCACAAGCCTGCCGCCGGGCCGGATTTGCCAGGACCTGCTGCCTGCTGACCGGGCACCTGGAGCAGCAGTAACTGAGTTGGGTTATTAGTCCTTTCAATTCCGCATAAGTTGCAGTTATGCAGATTATTGGCCAAATTACTGATTGGTATTGCAGTTCCCGGAAAAAGCTGTTTTAATACAAAATAACCTCACTATTTACAGAGGTCTATATCATGATAAGTAAAATATCCGGACTATTAATTTTCACAGCTTCCGTGATGATTTTATCGTGTTCGAATCCTGTTGGTTCTGATATAGGATCAGATCCGGGTTTTCAGGAGGAGTATTATGTTGTTAACAGCGATACGTTTACTGTGTACAGAAGCCCTGATATCATAGCCGTTTATCTCTCCTCTGAGGCAGGCCTGGAAGAACTCAATCAGTTGGTGCAATCAAATAATCTGCAGCCTCTGAGGCCCTTCACACACGAACCCTATGATGTTATCATGAATCACCAGGCCCACAGTCACATGCCTGTCATCCTCAGACTTCCAAATAACACCGACAGAAGTCAGTTTTACAGTTTTTCGAAATATCTTACAGGTGAATGCTTTGCAAAAAATCCGTTAATTGCTTTTTCTTTACCGGCTTACAGAATGGATATGGATAATGACCATTGGTTTTACCCTGATAACCAAATAATTGTTAAGCCGGAGGAAGCAGGTTTTTCGTATTCAGATCTGGAGAGTTCATTTAACATCACTTATGTGTCAAAGAACGAACTGATAAATACGTACCGTTTCGATGACAATGCATTTACTAATGGCAGTCCTTATGAATTGTCAAATGCGATATTTTATTCGGGAACATATCAATACGTTGTTCCAAACGGGTATTCACACATAAGCCGCTGGTAGGTGTTTTGCCAGGTCCAAATGCATCGTTAATAAACAACACATATATGAAGTTTCAACTGCCAAATAAACGAACACTTGTGCAATTCGCAGTGTTGTGCGTGGTTATCTCAGCGTGCAATGTGGCGGATGAAGAGAAGGAACGTGAATTCCTCGTAGATAATTTTGTGATCAAATTTACGGATGACATCATTCAAATGGACACACCCACAGACACAGCAGGGGTCGGAAGCTTTACGGAAAATGCGGATCATCTGCGTATTTATTTTTCGTCACTGGATGATAAGTTAATGATCACACGGTACTTGCCGGATTTCAATCCATCCGATACTCTGCGGGTAAATGCAGCAGGTGATACCGTACGTCAGAGCAACATGGCACTTATATTCAAATTTGATCTGTCCAAATTTGTGTCATTTCCTGATTTGGTTCAGAAAGCAGAAGAAGAACCCTTGATAGATTGGGTTGATCCGCCTTATGAAATCAGCCTTGATTGACCTGTTATTTTCCAGATCATAAGCATAACTCCACAGGGCACTTCATATCCTGCTGACTTGAAAGCGTTTGTTGCATATATTCAAACCTGATCACCACGCAGCACAAATGCCAGGCTGTTAGCCAACAAATAAATGTATATGTGTGATTTATGATTGAAATCCGTAAAGAAGAACTACGTGATTGCGGTGCCATTCACCAACTGAATATGGCCGCATTTGATAATGGCCCGGAAGCAGACCTTGTGGATAAGCTCCGTGCCTCATGCAAAGACTATCTGTCATTTGTCGCAGTTCAAGATGATGCTATTGTCGGTCACATATTGTTCACACCGGCTAACGTTGAAGGTTGTTCCACAACCGGAATGGGTTTGGCACCAATGGCAGTATTGCCATCTTATCAAAGAAAAGGCATAGGATCTCGGCTTGTCCGTTACGGGCTTGAGTACCTGCGGAAAACTGATTGCCCGTTCGTCATCGTTCTGGGACATCCGGAGTATTACCCGAGATTTGGCTTTGAGCCTGCATCAGCATATCGGCTTGTCTGTCAATGGGAGGGGGTGCCTGATGACGCATTCATGGTTGCCATCTTCGACAGGGCTGCCTTGCCGGAATCCGGGGGCATTGCAAGATATCAGGATGCATTCAATGAGGCCATGTAGACCCTGCCATTTACCGTTTCCAGCCGATGTTCATACTTCACACGATTGAAACGGGCCGTCAAAAAAAATGCAGTTCAAATAAGACGAGGCATCAGAACATGTTATTTGTAAATAGTTGACTCAAATAAGCGGTATCATAATGGTATTCCATTTAAACTATTTGCCAATTCTATTGCTGTGTCATAATGTTGAAAAGTATTCGGTTTCATTTTGTATATACTTTAATTACAATCGCAATTTTAGCAGCACTGGCAAGCATTTATTTGAAGTTTGAGGGTGATCGACAACGACTGGAATACAACAGAACAGTCATTCTAACCTTCGAAATTACAATTCTTGTAAATGAAATTGTTGCTAACCTTGTCGATTTGGAAACGGGTCAGAGGGGTTATTTTATCACCGGAGACCGCTCATATTTCGAGCCATTTCTGGGATCATTTGATGAACTGGCTGTTATGTTTGAAGAGTTCAAAAACCTTGCGTTCACAACAAATGTAATTCCATCAGATACAATTCAAAAGCTTGAAGATCTTATCAGTTTCCGAAAGCACTCCATCCTGGAATCCATTACTATCTTTGAAAATCAGGGATTTGCCGCTGCACAAACGTTTGTAAGTACCGGTGAAGGAAAGAGAACGATGGATGAAATCAGGAATATTCAACGTTTCATTAATATTTTGGAGAACGATCTCCTGATCTCCCGATCTCAAGAGCTGTATGACTTTAATACACGATTTACCTTTTTCAACTACGCCGGACTCCTGTTTTCCATAATTATAATGTTCGCTTCGGCTTTGCTGATCAGAAGAAAAGCACAAAAAAATGATACGTTGTTGAACGACATTTCATCTGTAAATATAAAGCTCAGTAATTCCCTTGAGAACCAGCTTCTTAAGGACAAATACATTGGAATGGCTGCTCACGATTTGCGCAATCCAATTGGTGCAATATTCTCATATTCCGAATTAATTATGGCGGAAAAGGAGAATCTGTCAGCTGATCAATTTGATTCAATGAATCAAATTGTAAATTTGGCAGAACATTCGCTCAAAATGCTGGGTGATATGCTGGATGTTCAAAAAATTGATGAGAATAAGTTTGGAAATCAGCTTGAAGATATTGAACCGGGCCGTTTGTTCAGTAATCTTTGTGCTGTTTATAAGGCTAAAGCGGAGGACAAAAATATAACGTTGCACACTAACATCGAAGCTCCGAACGAGATCAGAGTGAATAAATCGGTATTGATTCAGGTTTTTGATAATCTTGTGTCAAACGCTATTAAATACAGTCCCCATGGTTCCGGGGTTTGGGTTGATCTGAAGTATCACAACGAAAAACTTCAACTACGGGTAAAGGATGAGGGACCCGGTATACCTGCGAATGAATTACCTTTACTTTTCAAGCGGTTTGAGAAATTAAGTAATCGTCCGACCGGGGGTGAGACCTCTACCGGGTTAGGCCTTTCAATCGTAAATGACAGGCTGGATAGCATTAACGGAAGTATAGAATGCATATCAGAACCAGGAAAAGGGACTGAGTTCATTGCATCAATTCCTGTAATCGTCATTGAAAAGGATTAATTCGACTGCAGGCGATCCGTTCACGGTCATTATTTTTCAAAATTCATCACAGGCATATTAAACTGCAAAGTTGATATTTATACCTTTGCGCAATGTTAGCAAAACTGAACCGCCGTGATAAAACAGAGCTGGCAGACAGTAATTCAAAATCTGCACCCGGCATGTTTTGTATTTTTTATCCAGGTGAAGGTCACAAGCCCTGCTGCAGCACGATAGAACCGCAGCGCGTAAAAAAAGCGGTATTCAAAGTAGCCGTAGCATAGTATCAACCTGGAATCAGCAGCTTATTTGCCCGTACAATTCCCCATAAGTTGCTGATATAAGATTAATTGCTCAAATTGTTGATTGCTACTTGTGTTAACTTGTTAAATAGTTAAGGCTAAAAGCCATTCAGTTACGTAATCAGTAAATGTGGTAATGAAAAATATCAAAGAAATTTTACCCGGGATTTTTGCGGGATTGATTTTTCTGGCCGGGTGTGAAAGTGAAGCCGTGAGAAAGCCACCTGTAACGGAATCAGAAAACCTGAATAATTTATTGGCTCATGCACCGATCAGCTGGATCAATCTCAATGGGGTAAAGGTTGACACGATCTTCGTCCCGGCAGAACACATTTATGAAGAAAGTCTGTTTGTAGATAATTCCTTATACGTATCCCAACCAACTCAGCTTAAGACGTTTAGTAATCATTTGATTACAACTGATTTTGTTCCCGGCTTTGTCGGATCAGGAAATCTCGTAGCAACAGGCAGAAACGGAATTCCGGTACGGACAATTGGCCGCAGCGGCCAAGGACCCGGTGAATATGTACGTCCTATTGCTGTAATGAGTAATGGAACGCATCTTTATATTTATGATGATGGTTTGAAGCGGGTCAATGTTTTTGATGCAGAGTTTTCACTAGTCGATACGTTTGAATTTACTGATGCTGTTAACTATAAAAACAGAATGAAGATGAATGAATCCTATATGGCCTATCAAAATAGAACTGCTACCGGATTGATTGCAATCGATCCCGATGGTTATCTTCTGTCTGTGCGGCCATTGGCTGATATTGATTCAGTTATTTTCAGGGCTATGCCACGAATCGTTCCTACGGGTATGCAGCCTGGGGTATATAACAACATTTTGATTTCTATGAATTCTCATAGTGAAATGCTGACTGGTTATTTAGGGTTACCATATTTGTTTTTATATCGGGATTTTCAACACACAAATACCATTGTACTTGAATCAGTCCAAATTGACACAACCAATAATCCATCACTGCGTCCTACCCCCCCTGTTGGCTCTTCAGGCGTTGGAATCAGTGGCATTCTGAGCCATATTTTATTACACGATAATAGCGATATACTGATCTCAAGTTTCAGGCAGTTGCATCACTTAAAATCAAATCCGAATGGCGGTTTTGGCCACTACCGCACCTACTGTTTGATTAGAGAAGATACCGGTGAGCAAATAACGACCATTCGGGAAATCGATTTTTTCCCTGATGATCCGAATCGGATTTATGCACTTGGATGGGGATTTTTGTATGAATTCAGATTACCTGAATAATTAAAGGGACTGAATTCACGAAAACAGTTACATTGAGCCTGAACTGACATTTCGCCTTGCGGTTATCGAATCAGGCGGGTTTTACCGCTTGAAATCTGAATCAACATAGTTCACAAATCTGACGCAGAAATATGTATTCACAGATAGTTAAAGGTCTCTTACCCATATTATTACTGATTATTGCCGGCTGTTCAACAACCCCCACATCATTTTCAGATGAGCCGGGTCAAACACCTGGTGTGATACCTGGTTTTCAGTATAGCATTGACAAAACGACCCATGTCAGGCTTTGGGTGCAAAATTCCTATAGGGTAACAGTCGCAGTACTGGTGGATGAGGTAAAAACCCCCGGCAATTATTATGCCAGCGTCCCCCTGACCGACCTGTCGGGCAGAAGGCTTACCGAAGGTATGTACACTTATCACATAAAGACTCAGTACCAGAGCAGTTCCGGAGTGTTTTATTTACACAAATAACCCGTTTAAATCCGATGCAATCCAAACACCCAATCAACGCAGCACTTACAGGTATACTTTTTATGCTGTTTTTGCTTTCCCAGGATACCCTGGCACAGGAGCGGCCGCACTATTCCATATTCCCGGGCTATTTATTGGTGAACTCCGATCAGCCCTCTGCCGCCCGCGGCATATCAGGAGCACGCTGGGTATTTGGAGCGTCTGTAGCCAGACAGAAACGTATTAATGGCCGGATATTTGAATTTTCATTGGCTTACGCGCATGGGCATTCAACCATATACCGGAGGGTATACAGTAACCCGCCTTATGTTATTACCACATCCACCGTATCCAACAGGTACAGAAGCATTCCCTTTGAGGTGTTATTGGTAAGGCCCTTAAACCGGAAGACAGAACTGAAGGTGGGCGCAAATATGGTTCTCCAGGACCGTACCCTGTTTTATCGCAAAATCGATATTTCGGATGACCGGTTGTTAAGTTTTGGGTTGGGGCTGTCGGCAAAGTTTTCAACAAACCTGTATACCTTTGATTCTGGCAGCTATTTCTTTACCAATTTGGGGCTCAGGTGGACCGAATTCATTTTCCACGACAAAAAGAACAGAAACCTGGATGGGTATACATTCCGCCATATCGTGTTAAGTCCCGCCATAGGCTATATCCGGGCCTTATAAAAGCATGCGGTACAGGCTTGCAGCGACTGGCAACCTGTTACCGGGAAACAGCAGGGCAGGTCAGCAACCGGTTTAAACATGCATTTGCAATTCTCCCCACTTGTTCTAAATTGGGTAAAACAGGCGAAACAGATGCCAGCAAGATTATCTCGGTGATGTTTTGCCACTGTTTAACCTCGGAATGAGGCAATAATGAAGGTTACTATTATTTCTTTGGCTGCTTGTGCCCTGATTTTAGTTTCTTGTTCACTCGTAGATAATGATGCTGCTGAACCAGAAACGTTACCGGAATTGAAAATCATCGGTATGTGGAATTGGGTTGAATCAATCAATGGATGGACAGGCCGAAAAGTATTACCTGATTCAGAGGGCTATACTCAACAATTACATTTTAATAAAGACGGATCATTCTCACATTTCAGAGCAGATACGTTGGTGAAATCCGGCACCTACGCTTTAACAGAGCAGGATGATCATTTGGTAATGAGCTATGAATTTGAGGGCCAGGGCTTGTATCCTGATCAGCGGGTTACATTCAAAACATATGATCGTATTGAACTTATTTATCTGTGTATAGACTGTCAGTCAAGTACGTATGAGCGGATTCAGTAATTCGTTGTCATTATTCGCTTTCTCAGGGTAAGTTCCAAATAACCGGAATATTTTTCTCTAACAAAATTCACGGGTTGCAATATGTACCGAAGATTGCTGCTTGCGGCTGATCTGAATTACCTGTCAGACCTTCGGGATTCAAAACTTTCTGAATACCAATCTGTTACTCAACTTGACATGAACTGGTTTATAAAATATTTTAGATATCAATCTCTGAAATATACCAGTGATCTCATAGTAGTCAATAATGATCTGGCGGATGCGGTTAAACCATTAATATTAAACCGTTTTTTTGTCTGATAACGCTGTATCTGATACCAGAGCCTTTTAAGCACACGATCTTGTGTATATCAAAGAATTAACCGCTGTCGGGATAAAACAAATTGCTCTTTATTCACCAGTTGGCTTTGGAAATATCAGTATGTGCATGACAATTCAAATTGTAATGTAGAATAAACAGAATGTTATGTTTGAACTTATTTTTCTGACTGTAGCAGCACTTTTACCAATAGTAAACCCATTCAGTACAGCACCGTTGTTTTTGGCGATAACAGAAGGGTTTGATAAGGAATCAAGAAACACCCAGGCCACAAAGGGCGTCATTTACATGGTTGGCATTCTCAGTGTTTTTTTAATTGCAGGAACCCTGATTATCAACTTTTTCGGAATTTCACTACCAGGTGTTCGAATTGCAGGCGGCATTCTGATTGGCCGTGTTGCCTTTAAAATGCTCTATCCGCCGGATAGCATAGACCTTACCCCGGAAGAGGAAAAAGAGAGTATAAAAAAAGAGGATATCTCCTTTTTCCCGCTTGCCATGCCGAGCCTGAGCGGACCAGGTTCAATCGCTGTAATTATCAGTATGGCCACACTTACTGACACCTGGCTCGAGTACCTCTCAATCTTTATCGGAATTCTGATACTTGCCGCTATTGTCTGGGGAACCCTTCGCATTTCCGGTGAGATGACCCGGTTTCTCGGAGTAAACGGAATCCACGCAATGACAAAAATTATGGGTTTTATCATTTTCTGTATTGCCATTCAATTCATCGTAAATGGAATAACAGACCCCGAACTTTTGAAGTTGTTTCAGATCGGGTTAAGCGGCAATGCAAGCGGTTGATTTTGTTTTAAACCATATTGCTTCACAGTATCTGATTGTTATTAAGAAGCGGTGTATTACAACCATTCAAACTGACCGGTTCAGGGTTGTTACCGCGCTTCAAAATTATTCACCCTGCAGTACAATTGGCGGCCAGTCAAACTGACTTCTGCCATAAACATTAAATGATAATCTCATGAAAGCAATACCTGTAACCGGAATCCTCTGGTGGAAACCCGCACAGTGGGAAAAGGCTAAACAGATCAGCACGGACAGCCATATTTTTGATGATACCTATCAGGATTGGAAAGAAGGTGCTGAAAATGCATTCAAAAAATTGCGTGGTTATGGATTAACAGTTTATAAAATAGAAATTGAACTGGACGAATTGGTCAGATGGTGCAAGGATCAAAAGATGCCACTCGATGCAACTGCCCGTTCAGAATTTGTTACCCTGAAAGTTCAGAAACATCATGCGGCGCAATCAAAATAGCAGATGTTCATCCGGCGTGCTGCTTTTCTGCATACACAGTGATGCTGTAAACGCCCGCACCCGACAGGCGGAATTGCAGAACAGCCTCCGGTGACAGGTGGTTGTTAAGCAGCTCATCGGGCAGTACTACCGGTTTCTTTTTCTGGATGGCGACGGACGTAAATCCTGCTTCGTCAATAATTCGCAGATAGTCGTCCATTGCGATCGCCCCGGAAACACATCCGGCATAGAGTTCGGCATCCTGCAGGATGGCTTCTGGCAGTTCGCCATCAAGCACCACATCCGATATACTGAAGTGGCCGCCCGGTTTCAGGATCCGGAAGGTCTCAGCAAAGGCTTTCATCTTGTCGGGCACCAGGTTCATTACGCAGTTGCTCACCACCACATCGGCTGTATTATCAGGCAGGGGAATGTTCTCGATGTCGCCCTTCAGAAAATCCACATTCGTATAGCCCATTTTCTCTGCGTTCTGCCGGGCTTTCCGGATCATGGAATCCGTGAAATCGATGCCGATCACGCGTCCGGTTTCGCCGGCGATCTGCCGGGCCACAAAGCAGTCGTTTCCGGCGCCAGATCCGAGATCGACCACGGTGTCGCCGGGCTTGATGTGAGCGAATTCGGTTGGCAGCCCGCAGCCAAGGCCCAGGTCTGCCCCGGCCTGATAACCCTTCAGGGCGGAGTAATCGTCGGCGAACACTTCATAGTCGATGGTGCCGCATCCTGTAGGGCCGCAGCACCCGCCGTTGCCTGCACCACTGAGCGACTGTTCGGCGATCCTGCCGTACTTTTTCATCACCAGTTTTTTCAGGTCATCTGCATTCGTTGTTTTCATAGGTTATAAGGGAATTTTGATTTATTACGTTGGATCAGGCCAGGCAAAATCAGCCTTGATAGGTAAAAAACAAGGCTGATTGCCCTTTGAGGAGATTTGCTTAGCAGCAGTTTCCCGAATCCGGGCTGTTCAGTTCCGAAAAGAGCGAGCTGAAAAGCTGCTCGAACTCCCTGAGCCCGTCGCGGTTCAGGCAGTAGCAGGTTTTGACCCCCTCCACATCACCTTTTATGAGGCCCGCTTCCTTGAGCACCTTCAGATGCTGGGAAACAGTGGACTGGGCCAGCGGTATCACATCGGTGATGTCGCCGCAGATGCACACATCGCGGCCTGACAGAAATTGCAGGATGGCGATCCTGACCGGGTGGCCAATGGCTTTCGCCAGCGCGGCCGTCCGAACCAGGGATTTGGATTGCAGATTAATACGCGTGGTTTCCATAGAATTTTATATATCGTAAAATTACGATTAATTATACGGGTGAAACAGGGAAATGTCAATATTTTTTTCAGATTCCGGTAAAAAACCCTGCTAAACTGAATTGATCTGACCTAACCTAACCTGACCTGATCGTAACGATAATGATCTCTACTGATCTGATCTGATGGGATTTGATCGGAATTGAACGGAACTGATCTAATCTGGTCTGATCGGAACGGTAATGTCTGAATTGATCTGATGGGATTTGATCGGAATGGAATGGAACTGATCTGTTCTGTTCTGATCTGATCTGAAGGGAACCGAACCGGATCGGACCGAATCGAACTTACTGCGACAGACCTTAAAACGGGATATGCCGCCAGACCCGGAAGGAGACGGTGCCCGCATCTTCATCGATGGTGATATGGGTTATCGCCAGTTTTTCGTCGAGCCCGTTGGAGGGCGGAACCCGGAACCTGAACCGGGTGAATGGCAGCAGCTGGGCACCCTCCCCGAAAACCACATCACTGTCGTTAATCCCGAAGTACTTTCTGCGGGAGGGCAGCGATCCGTTCTGCAGGCTGCTGTACCGATGGCTGTTGCGGCTCCTTAAATTCTGGGCTTTGTAAATGTAGAGGCCGTTCCCCGGCAGGCTGTAGTCTTTCCCGTCCCCGTCGAGCCCGAGATCCTCCGGATCCATATCCATGAATGAGGTTTTCAGACGTGCCTCGACGATAATGTCGCCCGCGGCGACTGCATCCCCATTCCTGATCCACAGAATTTCGTCGCCGGTGTTCACCTTGTTGCCGTCGTGCAGGGTAATGGTGGTGTAGTGGGGAAACGGGATACTGTTGATGTCGAGTTCGGCAACATTGGCCCAGTTCAGCTTGATCTTGTCGGGCCCGCTGAAGGTGTGGTTATTGGTGGCTCCCATCACGCTGTACGCATCGGCGTTCGGCATATCAAGATTCTGTTCGTTCGTATGATATCCGCCAAATTGCCGGTGGCCGATTTCATGCATGATTACGGTCATCACCATTTTTTGTGAAAAACCATTGGCGACTATGCCGGAGCCGTTTTCCCACCAGCTGCCGGACTGCGGATTATCGGTAACTGTCATCCCGCCGAGTGTGAGCTCCCGGTCGCCGATTCCACCCAGGTGGGCTATGGCCGAGGCGCTGCGGTGGCGGGACATCAGCCGGTCGAAACCGCTGAACCGGTATACAATGATCACCATGTCGAAATTGCCGTCGGGCACCATCATGTCGCCCCGGCCGTTGGTGTATCTGTCGAATACTTCGGGAGTGATGTCGAAGCCCAGCGCTTTGTGGTGCTCGTCTACAAATCGGATCACCTCGCTGTTCAGTTTTGCCAGCCCGTTGGGCATTGTGCCCCGGTTCTCCTCATACCACGGTGTGTTGTGTTCGGGGATGTAGGTGTAGGGCCAGACCTTTCCGCGGAAATTGAAGGTGCCGTTTGAATAACGGTGGTAAATATCGGTGAGGGAGCCGAAGGTGATATCATCAGAACCGGGTGCATCGATAATACCGGTTGCCCAGGCCGGCAGCTGCCTGAAACCACGCGCGCTGCTGTCGGGCAGGCCGGCAGGCCATTCGGCAAGCGGATTGTCGGTGAACGACTGAACGCCGCGTGGATCCCAGCTGTCTGTCATGCCGGGCCGCTCAGCACACCGTTGGTAGGGAACCCTGTCGTTGAAAAGCGGCTCGTTTAGCTCGTTAAACCCGGTTACCGAACGGCAATCTTCGAAGTGGTTGTCTTTTCTCTGAACAAAAACGATCAGCGCGTTTATGTCGCCCGTAATGGGGAAGCGGACCGTCGCGCCGGGATATCCGTCTGTCATCATTTCACTCTGCGGCACCGGTTTAGCTGCCTTTAAGGGCGTTCGAGCGGATCCGGCAGGCGAACGAACCAGGGCAGGGGTACCTGCGGTGTCTGGCAGAATGGCCGCGAGAGCGGTTGAGGTTGAGGTTGAGGAATAGGTAGAGGATGTAGATGTGGCTGCGGTTGTGGTCGTGGTTGTGAAATCAGTAGTTTCTGTGTTTGCTGCGGTTGCTGAAGCGGTGGCTCCGGCTGAAGATGCGGATACCGTCTCCGAAACGGTACTGATCCTTGCTTGCTCCGGTGCGCCGGGACTGCTGCAAAGGGTAAACGAGGTTAAAACCACGGCGGCAAGTATGACAAAACGGGAAGTGATCATGGCAACGCTGAAATTATGTTCATGCTTCAAGAAATGGAATTTTCAGATGAGATGCCCCACCGGGTAAAATAATGTGAAAAAATATCCGGTTTTCCGGCTCATTTATGTAGTTTCACAAACTGACGCATTTTTGATGCAAACAAGGGATACCCCGAACCCATCAACCCGATTACCTATGAAGTTACTGATCATTGCCACATCACTCTTTTTCATCATCCTGGCCCGGCCGGCAGAGGCCCGGCAATCGGTGCTCGATGTAGATATGATAATGCAGGACTACCGCACCTGGGTGGGAGCATGGCCGTCGAACACACACTGGACCGACCGCGGCGATTTTCTCTTTTTCAACTGGAATCCGGGCGGGGCCTTCCCGGCCGATTCGCTGTTCCGGGTACCCCGCGGCGGCGGTGATCCCGTTCAGGTCGGCCCCGACGAGCGCCGCACCCTGCCTCCGCGGTTCAGCGGCTGGCAGCACGGTACCCATACATACGACCGCGATTTTCGCCGGCGCGTATTCACCCGCGACGGTGATGTGTTTATCTACGACATCCGCCGCGATGAACTCAACCGCCTCACAAACACGCGCGGGGGTGTAAGCAATGCACGGTTTACCTCCGATAACCGGGGCGTGATTTTCACCATGGGCGGTAATCTCTACAGGATGGAGACCGAAAGCCCCTCGCTGAGGCAGATTACCGACATCCGCAGCGGCACGGAAAAGGAGGACCGCAAGCCATCGGACCAGCGGCAATTTCTGATTGACCAGCAGCTTGAGCTGTTCGAGTACATCCGCCAGCAGAAAGAACGAAGGGAACTTCGTGAAGATGCCCTGGAACGGGAGCGTGCCGCACGCCGGCATGAGCAGCCCTACACCTTTTACCGGGGCAGTGACAATGTGGAACAGCTTCAGATCGATCCGAACGAGCGTTTTGTAACGTTCCGTCTGTCGAAATCCCCATCGGGCGACCACCGGACCCTGGTCCATTCCTATGTAACTGAGGATGGTTACGCCGACAACCTAAATGCCCGTGCCAAGGTGGGCAGCCCGCTCAGTACCTATCATTTCCGGATCATCGACCTGCAGCGCGATACCGTTCTTACAGTGAACCTGCACCAGATTGAGGGCGCCTATGATGTACCGGCATACCTTCGTGAACAGGGCGTGGAGGTCGATTCGGCCAAAACAAAGCGCGCCCTGGTGCCCGTCGGTCCCTTGTGGAGCGGCGACGGTGCCTACGCCGTTATGGTGATCAATGCCCTCGATAACAAAGACCGCTGGATTGTTCGCCTTGATCCGGAAGACGGATCGCTTACCGTACTCGACAGGCAGACCGACGATGCATGGATCGGCGGTCCCGGCATGGGTGGCCGGTTTTCTGCCGGCGCGGCAGGATGGCATCCCGATAACCGCCGGTTCTGGTTCCAGAGCGAGGCCACCGGTTACAGCCATCTGTACACGGTGGATGTAGCCACCGGCGACATAACACAGCTCACATCGGGCGAATTTGAGGTGTTCAGTCCGCAGCTGTCGAAAGACGGGCGCAATTGGTATTTCAGCAGCAGCGAGGTGTCGCCCTATGAACGTCACTACTACCGCATGTCCGCCAGCGGAGGCGCGAGGGAGCAGCTCACCACCCTCACAGGCAACAACAATGTGGATCTGCATCCGTCAGAAAACCTGATGGGCATGATCTACAGCTACAGCAACCGTGTGCCGGAAGTGTACCTGCAGGGTATCGGCCGCCGGAGCGAACCCCGCCGCATCACACATTCCCCCACCGATCACTGGCTGGCATATGACTGGCGCGACCCGGAGATCATCGAAATTCCTGCCAGCGACGGCATTGGTGTGCCAACGCGGATATACCGTCCCGAGAACCCGAACGGGGCGGCCGTGCTGTTTGTGCATGGGGCCGGCTACCTGCAGAACGTACACCGCTGGTGGAGCCAGTACTTCCGGGAGTACATGTTCCACAACATGCTCACGGATATGGGCTATGTGGTGCTCGACCTCGACTTCCGGGCCTCGGCCGGGTACGGGCGCGACTGGCGTACGGACATCTACCGGCACATGGGCGGCCGCGACCTTCAGGATTATGTGGATGCCTCCCGCTGGCTAACGGCGCAGTACGGCATCCCCGGCGACCGCATCGGCATCTACGGAGGCTCCTACGGCGGGTTTATCACCCTGATGGCCCTGTTTACCGAGCCGGACTATTTCGGGGCGGGGGCGGCACTTCGGTCGGTCACCGATTGGGCCCACTACAACCATGGCTATACCAGCAACATCCTGAACACACCGGCCAGCGATTCACTGGCGTATGCGCTTTCATCGCCCATCAACTTCGCCGAAGGGCTTCGCGATCCGCTGCTGATCACACACGGCGTGGTGGATGTGAACGTGCAGATTCAGGATGTGATGCGCCTGGCCCAGCGGCTTATTGAACTGCGCAAAGAAAACTGGGAGCTGGCCGTGTACCCGGTCGAGGACCACGGATTCACCGAACCGGCCTCCTGGGCGGACCAGTATAAGAGGATACTCAGGATTTTTGAGGAGAATTTGAGGGAGTAGAGGTGAGGGGGAAGACACAAGACGTGAGACACAAGACGTGAGATACAAGACATGAGACTTGAGATATGAGACCTTGATTTTCTTCAATATTGAGAAATATCTGTTAATCATCTGCGGGGATAAGTCTGATTTCATCATACAATAGAATTCTCCGGTCGGCAGTGATCAGCGTCATCCCTTCGCTGCGGGCTTGTGCAATTTGAATCCGGTCGAATGGGTCGCTATGGTGTGTGGGAAGTTCATCAAGGGCAAGTACATGCTTAAGTTTTATATCAAGCGTGTCGAAGCCGTTATCGGCAAGAGCTTCTTCAACAAGACCCGGAATCTCCAGTTTTCCCAGTTTAATTTTAATCACGATTTCCCAGATCACAGCAGTACTTACCAGTACCCTGGATTTGGCGATGATCTTTTTTGTTTTTTTGCCCAATCTGCCGTCACCGTTCAGCCACCAAAGCAGTACATGTGTATCGATGAGATAAATCATGGAGCCTCACCCCTGAAAGCAGCATCCAGTTCTTCCGGGAGCTGATCGAAATCAGAGGCTATTTTGACCTTCCCCTTCCAGTAGCCAGGTTTCCTTCTTACACCGGGTTCATATGGTTCCAGTCGAACAAGAGGAGTACCATATTTGGCTATAATGATTTCCTCTCCGTTCAGCACATCCTGAATGAGCTCTGACAGGTGTGTTTTGGCTTGATGGATGTTGATGGTTTTCATGATTTTTAAAAATAGCTAAGTTGAACTAAGTCATATTTTAAATTTCGTAAAAAAAGGTTTCAAATGAAACCAGGGAATTAAAAATATGACGTGGAAGCACATGTTTTTCACATAAAATGAATTCAAGAATTTTATCATCAGATTTATGCTTGAACAGTTCGGGCATAAATCAGAATAAAAAAAAGCTACCTTCCCGAAGGAAGGTAGCTTGTATTGTTCGTCGGGGCGACAGGATTTGAACCTGCGACCCCTTGCACCCCATGCAAGTGCGCTACCGGGCTGCGCTACGCCCCGAACAATTCACAAGGTCCGGCAAGGGAACTCTTGAGAATTTTAAATATAGGCAACCCTTGTGCAAATCTCAATTTCAGTGGCATAAAATATATGTTGAGGATTGTGAATAGCTGATCGTGCCCTTGTGCAGTGCGTGGCACTGCACGCATACTTCGACTTCATTCCTCGCTTCGCTCGGAATTGCGCCCTTCGACTCCGCTGCGCTGCGCTCTGGCCATGCTCAGTATGACGAATGAGGGTTTTAGTGCGCGAACACCTGGAAACCCAGCGAAAAACCGATCCAGGCACGGATGTCACGGCCTTTCCGGGTGGCATCAATGATTGAATACCAGGTGTAGTCGCTGTTGCCTTCCACTTTTGAAAACTGCAGGTTAAACGTCGGGCCGCCATAGATGGAGAAGCCGCGGTTGAGTTCGCGCCCTATCATGTAACGGTAGGTGAAGCGGGTGTTCAGTTCATCGGTCCACTCGCCGTCGTTGATGTGGTAGATGGAAAAATCGCTGTGGTGGAAGTAGTTGTGCAGGCGGGGATTTTCCCAGGCCACATCCAGCGTTTCGTAGACCCCGAAGGTCCAGCCCAGGGCCCAGACGTCGCGGTCGGTGATCAACGGGTTGTACCCGGCCGAGATCATATTGTAGACGTGCCGTGTGCCCAGCTTCAGGCCCAGATGGGTGAAACCGCCGTCGGTGGCCCAAACGTCGATATTTTTGCGTCCGTTGCCGTAGTAGCTGATGAGGCCGACCGGCACCCCGTCAAACTCGCGCGCATAGTTCAGCACGCCAATCTGCACACCCTCAGCCTTGCGGGCCAGGTTGGCGAAACCGGCGATCTGAATGCCCTCGAAGGTGTCGCTGTAGTTCATAAAACCGGAAATCATGATGCCTTCTGCCGACCGGGGCACCGCATTCAGGGCACCGGCGATCATTATTCCTTCCATTGTCTGGCTGCTGATGTTGGCAAATCCGGAAACGGCGAAGCCCTCAAAACTTCCGTCGGTGATGTTTGCGAATCCAGATATGTAAAATCCTTCCATACCGCTGCCTGCGATGTTGGCAAAGCCGCTCAAATGAAGGCCCTCGGATTTTTCACGGGCAATATTGGCAAACCCCGCGGCCTGAAGCCCGCTTACGGATCCGCCGGCAATGTTGGCGAACCCTGCGGCCTGAAGCCCGCTGATGGATCCGGCGGCAATGTTGGCGAACCCTGCGGCCTGAAGCCCACTGCTTGATCCGCCGGCAATATTGGCAAACCCGGAAGCCTGCAGCCCCGAGATATCCCCGCCGCTTATGTTGGCGAATCCTGCGGCCTGCAGACCACTAATGCTGCTGTGTC
>RECM01000080.1 GCA_007694035.1 Balneolaceae bacterium | reverse complement strand
GTCTTGTGTCTCATGTCTTGTGTCTTGTGTCTTATGTCTTATGTCTTATGTCTTATGTCAAAAGCCGTAAAGCCGAAAATACTCACCCATACTTTTGCCTTTTGCTTTTTGCCTTCTGCTTTATGCTTCATGTCTCACGTCTCAATTTAACGTATTTATCGCCCGCAAAATCGGTGATCAGTTCACGAAGCTGGTCGATTCCATATCCGGTTTCGGCCGATACGGCCAGTACCGGTACCTCTATGTTCATCTCATCGATGCTTTTCTGGACGGCGGCCAGTGTTTTGGCACGCTGGTTTACACCGATCTTGTCCGATTTCGACAGCACAATGCTGAACGGCCGTTCATACTCGGCCAGCCAGTAGGTAAAATCAACATCAAGCGGTGTAGGATCGTGGCGGATGTCGATGATCTGGATTATCAGGTTCAGGTTTTCACGTTCAATCAGGTAGCGGTCGATCTCTCGCTGCCAGCGCTCGCGCTCCACTTTGGGAACCTTTGCGTACCCGTAACCCGGCAGATCCACCAGGTACCAGGAACGGTCGACTTCGTAGTAGTTGATCTCCCTGGTCTTTCCCGGCACATTGCTAGTGCGGGCGAGATTGTTCCGGTTAAGAAGCGCATTGATCAGCGAAGATTTGCCCACGTTGGAGCGGCCTGCAAAGCAGATCTCCGGCAGATCGGGAGCCGGGCAGTGGCCGATATCGGGGGCACTTGTAATGAACCTCGCCTCGCTGAAATGCATCAGATCAACTCGTTTTCCTCTTTTTGGACACCGGTTTCAACCGGCACGGGGTAATTCCCGGTAAAACATGCCGTGCAGTATTCCTGCCCTTTGGGATTGGCCTCCTTAACGGCGGCAACCAGGCCTTCCGGCGACAGGTAGTGGAGGCTGTCAACACCGAGCGATTCTGCAATGCGCGCGGTATCGCGGTTGAACTTGTTGGCGATCAGTTCCTCGGGGCTCGGAAAATCCATACCGTAAAAACAGGGATCCACAATCTGGGGGGAGCTTACCATAAAATGGACTTCAGTGGGATTGCACTGCCTTATCATATTGACAAGGTAGCGGGAGGTCGTACCCCTCACAATGGAGTCGTCAACTATGATAACGGGCCGGTCTTCAAGCACCCCTTTTACGGTATTAAATTTGGTCCGCACCTTGATTTCCCTCGATTCCTGCCCGGGCGATATGAAGGTACGGCCTACATAATGGTTCCGGATGAGGCCGATTTCATAATGGCAGTCGTGGCCCAGTTTGTTGCTTTCGCGTGCATAACCGAGCGCTGCCGTATTGCTGCTGTCGGGCACGGAAATAACGATGGGTCGTTTGCCGTTGGAATTCCGCACCACTTTGTTCAGCGGGTGTTCCCTGGCAAGGTATTTCCCGATTTTCCTGCGCACCTTGTCTACGTTTTCACCGAAAATACGGCTGTCGGGGCGGGCAAAATAGACGTACTCGAAAATGCAGGCGCTGGTTGGCGTTCCTTCCATCCGCGGCAGGAAATGGGATTTGATATCCCCGCCGTTAATGGTATCGCGGTCAATGATCAGAACCTCGCCGGGTTTGATCTCCCTGATGTACTCGGCACCGATAATGTCGAAGGCGCACGTTTCGCTGGCCACCACATAGGAATCGTTAAGTTTGCCGAGGGCGAGCGGCCTGAAACCGTTGGGATCGCGCACGGCAATCAGCTTGTCGTCGGTAAGGATAACAAGACAGTAGGCGCCTTCAATTTTCGACAGGGCATCCAGTATCTGGTCGAGCTGGTCTTTCTTGCGGCTGTGTGAGATCAGGTGCAGGATGAGCTCTGTATCGGATGTACTCTGAAAAAGCACTCCCTCATTGATAAAATGATCCCTGAGGTGCCGCGCATTCGTCAGATTGCCGTTATGGCCCAAGGCCAGGTTGCCCTTGCTGTAGTGTACACGGAATGGCTGAATGTTGGTGGCATTGGCAGCCGAGCCGCTTGTGGAATAGCGGTTGTGACCAATGGCAGAGTGACCGTGCAGTTTCTGCGTGAAAATCGACTTGTCATCGAACACGTTCAGTACCAGGCCGAAATCCTTATGTATCGGCATAACGGCGCGGTTCTTGTTTTGGTCGATGGTTGATGTAACAATTCCTGCCGATTCCTGCCCTCTATGCTGTAAAGCATGCAGGCCGTAATAGGTCGTCAGGGCTGCCTGGGGATGGTTATAGATACCAAAAATACCGCAGTAATCGTGGGGTTTGTCTGACATTCGCAGAGTCGAAGGATGTGGTTTTAGCGGGTTGCCGGGATTCAGTAAACGAAGTATTCAATTTAAGGCTTCTATTACTCAGATTCTATCAGGGATTTTATGTGCTGATATTTTCAAGTGCTATAAATTCGTGGTAGCTGATGACAAGCCTGATGAACTGTACATCCATTCAGGTCGCAGCGATGTTCCGGAAAATTGGGTGCAAGGATACTGCATGATTGATGATAGGATGATGAGAGGTTGATGGATAGTAAAAGGTTCAGGATGGCTATGGAAAGATTCGGGGTAAAAACGGCAAAACAGGCGGCATACCGGTAGATAAAAAAAAAGCCGGTACTGTAATCAGCCCGGCTTGCAATGGTGCGGTTCTCAATACACGATTATGGATGGATCCCTGAACATTGTATCGAGCAGTGTTATGCCCACAAAAACGAAGAAGAACAGGAATGCCATCAGCAGAATGAGGGTGTTGAATTTATCGTCCCAGTACAGGCCCATGAATATGGCGCCCACGAGTGTTGCCTTTACAACCGCGATGCTCAGTGCCACGATAATGTTGATCGGATCCGGGAAATCAATATAATAAACACCGACTGTAAGAATCGTAAGTACGGTAAGCGCAAGCCCGGTTGCAACAAGCGTGCGAAAGGGGATGATGTGATGTGAATGTGAACTCATGTGCTTTTTATTTTATGAAACGGTCGTTGTTTATAGTATTTACCCCTACTCAATCAGGTAAAGCAGCGGGAAAAGAAAGATCCAGATCACATCCACGAGGTGCCAGTACAATCCGGATATCTCGACGGGTGTGTAGTACTCACTGCTGAAATGGTTACGGTGAACCTTCCATGCAATCCAGAGCAGGATTCCGATCCCGATAACAACGTGAAGGGCATGAAGCCCGGTCATCATATAATAGATACTGAAAAAGACGCTGGCACTTTCGTGGGCTATGCCCTCGTAGGTATAGTAGGCGCCGGGGGCGATACCTTTGGCGAATTTCTCGGCATACTCAAACGCTTTGATGATCATAAAGACCATGGCCAGACCTACGGTGCTCAGCAGCAGGATAATTGACTGCCGTTTCTTGTCGGTCTGAATGGCCCTGATGGCGAGTGCTACAGTGAGGGAGCTTGCAATCAGTACAAGGGTGTTGGTGGCCCCGAGCGGTGTTGACAGCTGCGTTGCAGCCAGTGTGAAAAGTTCCGGGTTCCATGCCCTGAAAATGATATAGGCAACAAATAGCCCCCCAAAAAAGGCGATTTCGGTAAACAGAAACACCCACATTCCCATCTTGGCCGAGTCGAACTGCTGATCGGAACTGGCAAAGTGGTGTTGGACGTGTGGTGCTCTTACCTGAGCTTGTTCAGCCATAAGTGGTCTTTTTTCAGTCGATTTTGATTGTTGTTCTGTGTTTTTTGTTCTGACGTTTTACTGTTTTACTGTTTTACTTTGGTTTCTGTGCCAACGGTTATCTCTTCGTGGTGGTCGGAACCGGCAATACCGAGCAGAAACTCAGATTCCGGTTTGTGATAGTCGTAGGGCCCGTGTATCACAACAGGAGAATACGGGAAATTGTGCTCATCGGGAGGTGACGAGGTCATCCAGTCGAGCGAACGGGCATTCCAGGGGTTGGATGTTGCCTTTTCGCCCCTGAACATGGAGTGAAGCAGATACGCGCCGATGATCAGAAAGCCGAGCAGCAGCACCCATGATCCGTACGTGGAGTACACATGCATGCTCTGGAACTGTTCGATGTAACTGTAATAGCGCCGTGGCATGCCCTGGCTGCCCATAATAAACTGTGGAAGGAAGGTGAGGTTAAAACCGAAGAACAGGATAACCCCGGCCACCTTGGCCCAGAACTCATTATACATTTTTCCGGTTATTTTCGGCCACCAGAAATGCAACCCGCCCAGGAAGGCGAATACCGTTCCACCCATCATCACATAGTGAAAGTGGGCAACCACATAATAGGTATCGTGCAGGTGAACATTCACACCAATCGCACCCAGCATAATACCGGTTACACCGCCGATCGTGAAAAGGAACAGGAAGTAGAGGGCATAGAGCATGGGTGAGGCGAGCAATATTGAACCGCGGTACATAGTTGCCACCCAGTTCAGGATTTTTATACCGGTGGGTATGCCCACAAAAAAGGTGAGGAATGAGAATACCACAACTGCGAGTTCAGACTGACCGGCCACAAACATGTGGTGGCCCCATACCAGCGATCCGATGAATGCAATGGCAAGCGATGAAAGCGCGATGGGCCAATACCCGAAAATGGTTTTCTTGGAAAACGTTGCAATCAGCTCCGAGATAATCCCGAATGCAGGTACAATCATAATGTACACGGCCGGGTGGGAGTAGAACCAGAAAAAGTGCTGGTACAGCACCGGATCGCCTCCCATGGCGGGATCAAAAATTCCGATGCCAAGTGCCCGCTCCATGATAAGAAGCAGCAGTGTAATAGCCAGAACAGGCGTTGCCAGTACCTGAATGATACTGGTGGCGTAGATCGACCAGCAGAAGAGTGGCAGCTTGCCCCAACTCAGGCCCGGTGCCCGTAGTTTGTGCAGGGTAACGATAAAGTTGAGCCCGGTCAGAATGGATGAAAAGCCCATCACAAATACCCCGAGCGTCATCCATATTACGGCTGTACCGGTTGAAGTACTGTAGGGGGTATAGAAAGTCCATCCGGTGTCGATGGGGTTCAGACCTGTAGATATGAGGGTAAATAACGCACCGATCGAGTAGATGTAGAAACTGGCCAGGTTAAGCCTTGGAAATGCCACATCCTTGGCCCCGATCATCATGGGAAGCAAAAAGTTGCCCAGCGCAGCAGGAATAGACGGGATGATGAAAAGGAACACCATTACCGCCCCGTGCAGAGTGAATATGCGGTTATAGGTATCGGCATCCATGAAATTCTGGGCCGGACTGAGCAGCTCCAGGCGCAGGGTTATAGCCAGCATGCCACCCACAAAGAAGAAAAATACGACCGATGCCAGGTACATCAGCCCGATCTTTTTGTGGTCTACAGTGGTCATCCAGTTCCAGATACCGGGCTTCGCCTTAAGGAAGTTGTGGCTGAATTCCTCGGATGATGAAAACTGCTGAATTTTCAATGCATTGCCGTTTGTCGCCGTTGTTGCCATAGTTGTTTACTCGCTCAATTCTTTGATGTATTCAATAATGCCTTCAATCTGCCGGTCGCTCAGTATGCCTGAGTAGGTCGGCATAATGTTCTGATAACCGACATTTACCCTTGCACGGGGCTGGAGGATGGATTCGCGGATGTAGTCCTCATCAGCAACGGCTGATGTGCCATCGGTAAAGTTTCTTTCACGCATCCATAATCCCTGGAATGTCGGGCCGATTCCGGAAGCACCGTCCACCGAGTGGCATCCCATACAACCTTCCGACCGCCATACCAGCTCGCCGACTTCGACAAGCGGCATACTTTCAATATCTTTGGAGGCTTCTTCTTCAAGCCAGGCATTAAATTCCTCTTCTTCCAGGGCATAAACCATGCCCATCATGTCGGAGTGGCCGACACCGCAGTATTCGGTACAGAAGATCACGTGCGAACCCGGCCCTTTGGTCTGGAACCACTGCTGGGTGTACCTGTTGGGGATAACGTCCTGCTTGATGCGGAAATCGGGTACGAAGAAGGAGTGGATCACATCACTGGATCGCATCACCAGCTTAACCGGCCTGTTGGCTGGCACGTACAGATCGTTGGTGCTGCGTACACCGTTCGGGTACGTAAATTCCCAGTTAAAGGAGTAGGCCCTTACATATACCTCATAAGCATCGTCGGGTACGGCACGAAGGGTATTGTAGCTGCTGAAACCCCACGCGAACACAATCAGGATGAGAATGAGCGGGATTACTGTCCAGGTAACCTCCAGGGTGTTGTTGTGGGTTATAAGCGGAGTGGTATCCTCGTCGGACCTCCGGCGGTATTTTATGGCGAAATAGATGATGGCGAAAGTAATACCAACCAGCAGAATCAGACTCGTAAAATTTATGAAATGGAACAGGGCATCCACTTCATGTGCGAAAGTCGATTCCTGGGGTGGTAAAAGTAAACGGGCTATGTAATCCATTCGGTAATTGAGAAGTTGTTATTTATCTAGGCTATTTTGCTTGTTTTTTTTCGTTCCCTGATCCAGAAAATACCGAGGAACAGACCCAGGCCGAGAAGGGTAATGGCTCCGCCAATCTTCATGATGTTCACGGCATAGGGTACATATGATCCGGAATCCGGATCGTATGTGTAACAAAACAGGAGCATACGTTCAAGGGTTGTGCCGATTTTACCGTCGGCGGCATCAAACAGTGCATTTCTGACGTCGAGTTCATGGTAGTCGATGCCGTACAGGTAGCGGGAAACCATACCGTCGGGGCTCAGAAAGATGATGGCGGAAGCATGCAGGTACTCCTGGCTTTTTTCATCCCATTTGTAATAAAACCCAACCGAGTCGGTAAGCCGCTTAACTTCATGCTTTTCACCCACAAAAAAGTGCCAGCCATCTGCGGCGCCATCCCTGTTCAGGAAGTTGGTATATGCCGTTTTGTTTTCCATGGCCATTTCCCATGTTTCATCATAGGCCATACTTACGGTAAGCACCTCGAATTCTTTGCCGGCAGTCCAGCGCAGCTCTTTCATGGTATTGGTAAGCGAGTTCATGATCAAATTGCACATACTCGGGCATTCGTAATACACGATGTTGAGAATGAACGGCCTGCCCCGGTTCAGGTAGTCGCCCAGCATTACAAGTTCACCGTCCTGGTTGGTAAGCTGTATGTCGGCCGGTACAAAACCGCCCAGATTTTCGGTGATACCGATGTCTTTCAGCTCTTCGGGCAGTTGATTGATCTGTGAGATACCCGCAGAGACCGTTCCCAGCAGTAAAACCGATGTAAACAGGAAAGCCTTCAGGGTGTTGGTTATCATGTTGTTGCTCAGTTGTTATATTCGTCAAGTATAAGCGTAAAAGCGCTGTCGATCGGGATGTGGTATTTCCCCGCTTCGTCATCAATTACACCGAAACTGCCCAGCCGCTCACTGGCCTGGGTTTTCAGCCGGGTTATCTGTGCGTATTCACTGGCCACCGAAGTTTCGAAAGACCGCTTGAAATAGAAGTAACTGAACAATTCCGCGGCGATTACAATCAGGATTATAACAGTAGCAATTCCGATTACACTCCAGAAGGTAATGTATTTCAGGTTCAGCTTGTCGGGCATCACGCCCATGTTCAGCGCTTCGTTGAAGTCGCTGTCCTCATAGGGTGACTGGGCCCCGGAGGCCTTCATCTGCTGGTCAATGTTCTGGTTGTCTTTTTCAGAACTCATGTGTAAACGATTAAAATCAGTGTTTATTTAACGATTCGAGAAATTTCGGGTCATTTTTTGGCACCATACTGTGCTTCTGGAACTGATAGAAGAAGAAGCCAAGAAGCAGGCCGCCAAGGCCAACAAGGGTCGATATATCAAGCCAGTGCATGCTGAAGCCGTGATAATGCAATGTAGGCATTACAATCCAGTGCATCTCCAGGAAATGTATAACAACTATGATGACCGATGAAATTCCCAGAAGGGTGAAGTTGCTTTTAGCCGCCTTGCTCAGCAGCAGCAGGAATGGTGCGGCAAACCGCACGATGATCAGCGAGTAGGAGATCACGCTCCAGTTCCCCTCCAGCCGGTGATAGTACCACAGGGTTTCTTCAGGGATGTTGGCGTAGTAGATCAGGAAAAACTGGCTGAAAGCGATGTAGGCATAGAAAACGGTAAACCCGAACATCAGTTTGCCGGCATCGCCTATATGGACCCGTGTAATGGTATTGAGCAGAAGCCCGCGGCTGCGCAGGAACAGGCCAAGAAGTATGATCATTGCGAAGAAGGCCTGGAAGCTCATCGAAAAGTAATAAACGCCGAACATGGTCGAGAACCAGTGGAAATCGAGCGACATCAGCCAGTCGAAGGAAGCGAAAGCCACGGTAAGTGAAAAAAGAAGAATACCGGGCGCGCTGATTTTGCGCTGCAGGGTTTCAAGGCCCCAGTCGGCATTTTCATCCATTTTCACGGAGTTCTTGTAGAGCCTGTAGCCCAGGAACGACCAGACCGAGAAATAGATGATCTGACGTATAATGAAGAATGGCTGGTTCAGATAGGGCTGTTTGTGCTGTGCCAGATGGTCGGTGGCCAGAATTTCGGGGCTGGTCCACTTGTACAGGTACTCCATACCGAATAATATGGGGATGAACATAATGGCCAGAATGAACAGTTGGTAAGAGAACGTTTCCGGAATTCTTCTGAGCGTAACACCCCACGATGACCGGGTGATGTGGTGCAGCATCACAAAGAAGAGGGAGGCCAGGGAAAAACTGGCCAGATAGCTGAAGCTGGTGAGATAGGAAAAGTGAAACTGCTTTGTGTCAACAAAGAATCCGATGAAACTGGCGAAAATCCCCAGCGCACCAATACCAAACAATACCCTTAGTATGCCGGTATTCTGCGGATAAATCAGATCGTCAACAGGTTTGGTCTTAGCCATGGTGTGGTTCTCTAAAAAGGTTATTCGGCGGTGTTTGCCTGGGCAAAATCGGTGGTGATGTTCAGTTTTCGCAGGTCGTCGTCGGTGGCATTCTGGCTGCGCTGCAGAGCCCTTATGTAGGCCACAATCGCCCAGCGGTCATCGACCGGGATCTGGTGGCGGTAAGAGGGCATGGAACGCACGCCGTTGTAAATGGAGCTGTAAAGCTCGCCATCGGGCATATCCAGAATACGCTGTTCGTGAAACGATGGCGGCGGAACGTAACCGTATCCGATAACGATACCCTCACCGGCTCCCGTGCCGCCGTGGCATGGGGTGCAGAAAATTTCGTAGCGTTCCTGCCCGCGGTGCAGGAACGAGCGGTCGAGCGATACCGGTATGGTGGCTACAAATGATCCGTTGTCGTAAACACCTTCAAAGTAGGGGGGATTGTCACGGAGCAGGCCTCTGGCCACGGTTCCCTCAACAGGAGCCCTCATGGAGCGCCCATCCTCAAAAAAAGGATTTGGCTCTTGTGGCTTGAATTTCTCCTGCCAGTCCATATTAGGATTGAGATGGATGGGAGGTTTCTGCGAAGGCTGCCCGCGGCAGGCCGACAGGGCAGCTGCCATCAACAGAAAAGCGAACAGTTTTAAAATCGGAGTAGTGCGCATGGTATGTGTTAGTTACCTGTCTTCCAGGGTGTAAATATGTTCAATATGGGTGGCCCCGGCATCCTGCAAAAGTTTCCTGGTCTTATCCTCGTCGAAAAAGTCGTCGTTGGCCTCGATGCAGATAAAAAAACCATCGTCGGTAACCTTTTCAAATCGCCGGGAATTGAACAGAGGATTGTTGTGCCTGGGCATATTGTTCATGAAAAACATGCCGAATACGGCACCGAAGGCCGACAACAGCACCGTGAGTTCGAATGTTACCGGAATGAATGCAGGGATGTTCATAAATGGTTTGCCGCTGATATTGATCGGATAGGCTATCGAGCTGGTCCAGATCTGCAGGGCAAGGGCCCCGAAAAAGCCCATAATGGCATGAACGAGAACAATATAGCCTAATTTTGACTCTTTCAGCCCCATGGCTTCATCCATACCATGGATAGGGAAAGGGCTATATGCGTCGTATTTCTGATATCCGGCGCGGTTCACCAGTTTGGCGGCGCGTATCAGCTTGGCGGGGTTACCGTACTCGGCCAGCATCCCGTATACTTTTTTTGGTTTTTGTTCGGCTTTACTCATAGCGGTCACGCGTTAACATCCGGTTTTTTGGCAAATTTGTCGGTGAGTACGGGTTCATCGCCGTTCTCGTCGTAGTAGTGCGGGTCGGCCTGCGGCATCACCATTTTGATCTCGGCGATGGCCACCATAGGCATAAAGCGTAGGAACAGTAGAAAGTTGGTGAAGAAAAGTCCGAATGTACCTACGTAAGTGAGCACATCGACCCAGGTCGGGGAGTAATAGCCCCAGGAGCCGGGCAGGAAATCCTGGGCCAGCGAGGTTACGGTAATCACAAAGCGTTCGAACCACATGCCGATGTTAACAACAATCGACAGGATGAAAGAGGCGGTTACGCTGCGCCGTATCCTTTTTGACCAGAAAAACTGCGGACTGAACACATTGCAGAGGAACATCAGCCAGTAAGCCCATGCGTACGGACCGATGGCCCGGTTAATGAATGCGAATTTTTCATATTCGACACCACCGTACCAGGCGATGAAGAACTCCATTACATAGGCAAAACCAACCATGGTACCGGTAACGAGAATGATCATGTTCATCTTCTCGATGTGGTTGATTGTCATAATGTCTTCGAGCCCGTAGATTTTCCGGGCGATGATCATCAGGGTCATTACCATGGCAAAACCCGAGAATATGGCACCTGCAACGAAATAGGGCGGGAAAATGGTAGTATGCCAGCCTGGAATGATAGATACGGCAAAGTCGAACGATACAATCGTGTGCACGGAAAGTACCAGAGGGGTGGCGAGGCCGGCCAGAATCAGGTACGATTTCTCATAGTGCTGCCACTGCCGGTTTCCGCCGGTCCAGCCCAGGGCAAAAAAGCCGTAGATGATGCGCCCGAATTTGCTTTTTACCCGGTCGCGCAGGGTTGCAAAATCGGGAACCAAACCTACATACCAGAACAGGAGAGATACCGTGAAGTAGGTCGATACGGCGAATACGTCCCACAGAAGCGGGCTGTTGAAATTTGGCCACATCTGCATCTGGTTGGGTATTGGGAACATCCAGTAGACAACCCAGATACGACCTACGTGGATGGCCGGGAAGATGCCCGCGCACATGACGGCAAAAATGGTCATGGCTTCGGCAAACCGGTTGATGGCAGTTCGCCAGCCCTGCCGGAAAAGGAACAGGATGGCAGAAATCAGGGTTCCGGCGTGACCAATACCGACCCACCATACGAAGTTGATGATGGCCCATCCCCATCCGACCGGGTTATTGAGGCCCCATATACCGGTGCCTTCCCAGACCAGGTAGGCGATCATGCCCAGCAGCATGGCGAGCAGCAGGTTTGACACACCGAAGGCGATATACCACCACATAGGGGTGGGCCTTTCCACAATGTCGCCGATCAGGGATGTGATACTGCTGAAAGTATGGTTGCCCTGAACCAGAGGCTGTTCCGGTACGTATTCGTATTTCTTACTCATCAGGTTATTATGGTTTGATAATCACGCCCTGCTATGGGTCAGGCCAGTTTTGGGTTCGGGTTTCTGAGTTTGGCAAGGTAGGATGTACGCGGCCTTATGTTCAGTTCTTCGAGCAGCAAATAGTTACGGTTGTTCCGCTTGGTACGCGATACAATACTGTTGCTGTCGGTAAGGTCGCCGAAGGTGATGGCGCCGGCAGGGCAGGCCTGCTGGCACGCGGTTTTCACAGTGCCGTCGGCCGGTTTGATCGAATTGCCGGTCTCACGCTTGGTGTCGATCTTCGCACGGCTGATGCGCTGCACACAATAAGTGCATTTTTCCATCACACCGCGGAAACGGATTGATACATCCGGGTTCATGGCCATCTGTATAATCTCGGGATCGCTGCCGGTGGTGAGGAATTCTTTCGGGTAGTTGAAAAAGTTAAAGCGGCGCACCTTGTACGGGCAGTTGTTCGCGCAGTACCGGGTTCCGATGCAGCGGTTGTAGGTCATCTGGTTCAGACCGTCGTCGCTGTGCGCGGTTGCAGCTACCGGGCAGACCTGTTCGCAGGGTGCCTGCTCGCAGTGCATACATGGAACAGGCTGCTGAACAACCTGCGGATCTTCGGTGCTGCCGTTGAAGTAGCGGTCAACACGGATCCAGTGCATTTCGCGGCCGCGTTTTACTTCCCGCTTGCCAACTACCGGGATGTTGTTTTCGGCCTGGCAGGCAATGGTACAGACCCCGCATCCCGTACAGGTGTTCAGGTCGATGGCCATTCCCCACTGAGGCTGATGTTCCGGGTACTGTGGCCCGGTGAACAGGTTGATGGCGTGCTCTTCACCTTCCGGTATTCCTGGCACCTCCACCATGTCGTTCGCGAAATTGGGTTCGTTGCGGTACTGCTCGAGGCTGGCCTCACGGATGAGCGGGCGGCCCTCCATGCTGTGATGGTCCTGGGTAGCCGCGATGGGGTAGAGGCGGCCGGTATTGCTCACGGATACATCGCTTCTGCTGAGCATATTTCCGGTGGTACGGAACGCGTACAGGTTTACCCCGATTCCGTCGGCTACACGTCCGATCGACTGGCGTCCGTAACCCTGGTATACCGTGACACTGTCGTCGGCATGGCCGGGCAGTATCCATACAGCAATTTCGAATGAATCACCGCCTGCCTCGATGCGGGCTACCGGTTCGTCTTTGCTACTGAACGCTGAACCTTTGAAGCCGAGCCTGTCGGCCGTTGCGGGGCTCATCAGGGCAACGTTGTCCCAGGTGATTTTGGTGATCGGATCGGGCAATTCCTGGAGCCAGGGGTTGTTCGCAAGGCGGCCGTCGAACAGTTTGGGATCGGTTTTGAATACCAGTTCAATACCGTTCACAGGGGATGCCGCTCCGATGGCTTCACGGGCTGCAGAATCAAAAGTGCCGTTCAATGCGGGTGATACGGCCCCGAAGCCGGAATTTTCAAGCAAACCGTCGTGAAGTATTTTATTCCAGCCGCGGTCGAAGTCGCCGGTAATGGCACCGCTCCAGGTTTCGCGTACAAGTTCATGGCCGGTTTTGTCTTCGCCGTATACGACCGCCGCAAGGAACTCGATTTCGCTCTTGCCGCCAAACAGCGGCTGTATCATCGGCTGAATTATCGACTGTACACCGGTGTAGGAGAATCCGTCGCCCCATTGCTCCAGGTAATGGGCACGGTTGATATGCCAGCCGGCGTTTTTTGAGGTTTCATCGTTGTGGCCCGACAGATGGATCACCGTACCGGCCTGTTTGATGGCATCGTCAAAACCAAGATCGGCCGGAGCTGTGTATGAAGGGTTTGTTCCGGTGATTACAACGGTGTCGTATGCGCCGTTTCCGATTTCACGGACCAGGTCGGCAAATGCTTTACGGTTGTCGCCGGGTTCGGCGAACGGCAGGGCATGCCAGGTAACCGTTTCATTCACATTGCCGAGAGCCAGGTTTACGGCGGCTACAACAGCGTGCAATTCCGGTGCATGGTCAGCGCCGGCGGTAAGGATGCTCCTGCCGCGGTTGTTCAACAGTTCCTCGGCGAGTACGGCCACCCAGCTGTGCTGCGAAAATGCGTTGCTGTATCCGCTGAAGGCGCCCAGACCGGTAATACTTTCGGCCAGCTTTGCGGCCAGTGCGTATCCGAACAGGGCGATCTCGCCCGATTTGATGCGCAGGCGGTGGTCGGCCATAGTGCCCGTAACCGTATAGTTGTTCTCAACTACATAGAGACGGTTCATCGAATCATCGCCTGTTTCCACATTTCGGGACTGACTGAAGCGGCGGGTCGATTCAACGCTGTTGGCCGCTGTAAGTATAAAGTCGTTGTCGAGCGATACGGTTACAGCTGCTTTATCAAAGTGATACACAGGTCGGAGTTTGCGGCCGAATGCCAGTTCGGAGCCGTAGAGCAGGTTATCGTCACCAAAGGGTTCGTATGTGACCCATTTTGCGTTCGGGAATTTCGCCAGGGCCTGGTTCCTCAGCCGGGTTACTGTTTGTGATGAACTTGCCTCTGTGATGAAAGCTATTCTGCGGGATGTATCAGAAAAATGGTCATTGGCGAAAGCCACAAAATCGGCCCACTCTGCCTTTTCACCGTTCTTACGCGGATGCCGCGAGCGGTCCATGTCGTACAGGTCGAGAATCGATGCCTGCTCGTACAGACCGGAAGCGCCTTTGCCGGAGGGGTGCAGTTCGTTACCCTCCACCTTTGTGGGCCGGCCTTCGTTGGTTTCAACAACCAGGCCGGTTACATAATCCTGAAAGGGTGCAGCGGTGGCATAATAGAGAGGTATGCCGGGTACGAGATCCTCAGGCTGCTTGCTGAAGGGCAGAATCTTCTGAACCGGTTTGCGGCAGGCGGCCAGGCCGGCCAGTGCCACCGAAGCCCCCATGATCTGCAGGAAATTCCTGCGGGAGATATTGTCGTTCATCTCCGATCCGTTTTCGGGGAATTCCCGGTGCAGGAAATTTTTGTACTCCTCGTTCTGCGCGAGTTGGTTTAAACTTCTCCAGTAGGTGTTGTTTGTATCCTTGCTCATGTATTAACTGAGATTCGTAGGCGTAAAAGGGTAGTGTGCGTTTACCGGTGGCAGGCGTTGCAATAGATGGGCGGGTTGAGATTTTTCTTCTCGATAACCATCCGTGCAAATTCAAACTGATTCTCGTCGGGGGCCCATGCCATATTGGTGATTTCCTGAACCGGACGTATGTGTGGTTCCGGGTTGTTATGGCAATCGAGGCACCATCCCATGCTGAGCGGTTCCACCTGCATCACCACTTCCATACGGTCAACACGTCCGTGGCAGCTTGCACATCCTATACCCACATTCACGTGGGCGCTGTGGTTGAAGTAGGTGTAATCGGGCAGCCGGTGTATGTGGACCCACTCGATCGATTTTCCGGTTTCCCAGCTTTCGCGCAGGGGTTCCAGTTTTTCACTATCCAACTGGATCTGGCTGTGGCAGTTCATGCAGGTCTGTGTGGAGGGAACCGAAGCCACGGCCGAAACTGTTACCGAGGTATGGCAATACTGGCAGTCGATACCCAGAATGCCGGCGTGCAGTTTATGGCTGTAGTCGATAGGCTGAACAGGAGCGTAACCGACTTCCAGGTGTTTTGGGGAACCGTAATACCAGAAACCGAGAATAACAGCCAGAATCGTCAGTATGAGGCCAAGAAGTATCGATCTTGGTGCTTTATTTGCCCATTCCGGGTAAAGTTGAGCCATTCTATGAAATGTTTATAAATGAGTTACACAAAAAGCATCTTTTCTGCGGTAAAAACAGGCCAAAAATACGTCAATCGGGTGAAATCAAAGTCCCGTAACGCATAATTTAGACGGGGTCTAAATTGTTTCGTTCTGTTCATGTTCCTCTTCGCAGAATGCTGGCTAAAATAAGACATAGCTTGGTTAAAATCCCCAAAAATTATGGGAATCTTAATACGGCTTTAAGCAATGAATAACGCTAAACACAAGAGTCAGATATCGTTACAGTTAACCGTTGTTTTTAAAAATTATTAAAAAAGAGTTCACACCCGCCATTTGTTGGCACTGGCCGATTTAATTCAGAAATAAATAGTGCCGGGGAATAGCTGTGGAAGAATAGTGTTCAGTATTTTCAGCAATTTTACTTGGGCACGTGTAATGTTCTGGGCAAATTCGGATATTACGATGCTATTTAAGAATAGCTGAATTATTCAATTTTTGAAGGATAAAGTAAAAGGATTTTATATATGGCTACATCACCAAAACGTCTTGCCATCCTGGTAGGTGGCGGACCAGCTCCCGGCATTAATAGTGTAATCAGTGCGGCTACCATTCGCGCCATCATGGAGAACAACGAGGTAATCGGCATTCTCGACGGATTTAAATGGGTAATGCGCGGCGACATATCCCATTACAGAAAACTCACTGTTGATGACATCAGTCGCATCCACTTTCTCGGCGGATCCTATATTGGTATTGCCCGCGACAATCCCACAAAAGACGAAAAACATCTCGAAAACACAGTTACGTCACTGCTTCGGCTTAATGTAGACCGGCTCATCACCATCGGTGGCGACGATACGGCCTACAGTGCCCTGAGGGTAGAACAAAAGGCGGCCGGACGGATCCGCGTGGTTCACGTTCCCAAAACGATCGACAACGATCTGGACCTTCCGCACGGCATTCCTACCTTCGGGTACCAGACTGCACGTCATTATGGTGTTGAGATCGTGAAGCATCTTATGGTGGATGCACAGACCACATCACGCTGGTACTTTGTGGTATCGATGGGAAGGAATGCGGGTCACCTGGCTATGGGTATCGGCAAATCGGCCGGCGCTACCATGACCATCATTCCCGAGGAGTTCGGCCCGGGCAAAATTTCGCTTAATAATATTGTGGATATTCTTGCCGGCTCGATCATCAAGCGCATGAGCTACGGACGAACCGACGGTGTGGCAATTCTTGCAGAAGGCCTAATCGACCGGATCAATACCGAAGATCTTGAAGCCAAGGCCCACCTCGAAAGAGATGCCCACGATCACGTGCGGTATGCCGAGATCAATTTTGGCGAAATCCTGAAGCAGTGCGTACAGGAACGCCTTGCCGAATTCAAGCTTAAGTGCACCATCGTGGCGAAAAATATCGGGTACGAGCTGCGCTGTGCCGATCCGGTTCCATTCGATATGGAATACACCCGCGACCTGGGCTACTGTGCGGCCGAGTTCATAATGAACGGAGGCAATGCGGCGATGATCTCCGTGCAGAACGGCAACTTTGTGCCCATGTACTTTAAAGACATCCTGGATCCTAAAACCAAAAAGACGAAAGTCCGTATGGTGGATGTAACCTCCGAATACTATCAGATAGCGCGGCGCTATATGCTCCGTCTCAATCTGGATGACTTCAACGACCCGCATGAACTGGCCAAGTTTGCCGATACCTGCAAGCTGAATATTGATGAGTTCAGGGAGAAATTTCAGTACATCATCCAGAATGATCGTACCGACCGCACACGCAGGGCGATCAGTACACGGCTAACCGAGGAGATGAAGACCGACAGGGAAGCTGCTGAGGCCGCCACGGAGAAGAAGGATAAACAGGATAAAGAAGAGAAGGAAAAAAACGGCAAAAAGCAGAAAGCCTAAAAAAGGCAGCGAAAAGGCAGCGAAAAGGCAGCGAAAAGGC
>RECM01000205.1 GCA_007694035.1 Balneolaceae bacterium | reverse complement strand
ATTCAGCCCGATGAAGGCCAGATCAGCATGCAGTCAGGTACCACTGTGGGATTCCTTGAACAGGAAGTTCTGGAAGTAAATCCCCGGTTATCGGTTAAAGAGGTGGCCATGGAGGCCTTTGAGGAACTCAACCGCATCGAAGATGAACTCAACCGGATTGGTAATGAACTCGCAGTGTTGGAAGACTACCATTCCGACGCGTACCACAAGCTTCTGGAGAGGATGGAAAAGCTGCAGACCCGCTTCGATTTCATGGAGGGCGCAGGCCGGGAATCGAAGGCCGAAGCTGTTCTGGAGGGTCTCGGATTCAAAACCCATGAACTGGACCAACCCCTCGAACGGTTCAGCGGTGGCTGGAGAATGCGCGTTCTTCTGGCAAGGCTGTTGCTGCAAAAACCCGATCTGCTCCTGCTCGATGAGCCAACCAACCACCTCGACATCGACTCTATTGAGTGGCTTGAGCAATACCTCATTTCCTACCAGGGTGCCGTAATTCTGGTCAGTCACGACAGGTACTTTCTGAACCGAATGGTGAACCAGATTGCTGAAATCCGAAGCAGGAGAATATATTCCTACAAGGGCGATTACGATCACTACGAAACCCAGAAAGCCGAACTTGAGGGGCAGCAGCTCCGTGACTATGAATCCCAGAAGAGGGAGATCGCCGAAAAGGAACGATTCATTGAGCGTTTCCGGGCCAAGGCCACCAAAGCGCGACAGGTACAGAGCCGGGTAAAAGCCCTCGAAAAGCTCGACCGTGTTGACGCTCCCGACGCCGATACGTCCTCCATCCGTTTCCGCTTTCCCGAACCACCCCGCAGTGGGAAAGTGATAATCGGTATTAAAAATCTGAAAAAAACCTACGAAGCCGGTGATAAACCCGATGTGCACGTATTTACCGAGGGGCAGGACCTTGAAATTGAAAGGGGTGACAAAATCGCCCTTATAGGCGTGAACGGGGCAGGGAAATCTACGCTGGCACGTATTCTGAATGGCAGCGAGCCTTTCGGGGGTGCCAGGATACCCGGTCACAATGTGATTACCACTTTCTTTGCCCAGCATCTGGCCGAAGTACTGGTATCAGACCGTACCGTTCTTGAAGAAATGGAGTCGGGCGCCACCACCACCGAGGCAAGGGGCAGGGTCAGGGGAATTCTGGGCAGTTTCCTTTTTTCGGGAAGTGATGTCGACAAGCGGGTATCGGTTCTGAGCGGTGGTGAACGCAGCCGGCTTGCCCTCGCAAAAACGCTGCTTCAGCCGGCCAATTTCCTGATTCTGGATGAGCCGACCAACCACCTCGACATGACCTCAAAGAATGTGCTTCTTCAGGCACTTGCCGAATACAGCGGCACCATTCTGGCGGTCAGTCACGACCGCCACTTTCTTTCAGGCTTTGCCAATAAAGTGTGGAGGACTGAAAACGGGCGTGTTGAGATCTATGAGGGCGGTTACGACTATTACGAATGGAAACGGAAGGAGAAAACGCAGGCAAAAGCATCAGCGCAAAATAATGGAAGGGACAAAAATGCATCAAAACAAGCTTTAAGCCCTGCATCAGCTGATCAGAGTTCCTCCGGGCCAAAGACCAAAGAGCAGCGCAGAGAGGAGGCCGAACTCCGGAACCGCATGAGCAAGGAAACATCCGGCCTTCGCAAGGAGATCCGCGACTGTGAAACCGAAATGTCCGGTCTTGAGAAGAAAAAAGCCGAACTGGAGCACAAAATTGCAGATCCTTCCGTATATGAAAGCGGCGATGCCCAGAAACTGTTGAATGAGTTCAGGCTTGTTGAAGAAAAACTCGATGCGGTGCTGGAACGGTGGGCAGCCGCCAGTGAAAAACTTGAAAACAAAGAGGCGAAGTTCAGATAATGCCGGATTCCGGGCGATATTTCGACGCAGTGGTGGTAGGCTCGGGGCCCAACGGCCTGGCTGCGGCCATCAGGCTGGCGCTCGAAGATTTATCGGTGCTGGTTGTTGAGGCGGAAGAGACCATCGGGGGTGGTACACGCACAAAAGAACTCATCAGCCCGGGTTACTATCACGATGTCTGCTCGGCTATCCATCCCATGGCGATATCATCGCCATTCCTGAGAAAACTGCCATTGAGTGAGTTCGGCCTGAAATGGATTCAGCCGCAGTATCCTCTTGCCCATCCGCTTGATAACGGCCGGGCCGTAATTATGCATCGAAGCCTTGACGATACTGCTGCCTCACTGGGTCCTGATGGGAAAGTGTACAGGCGCCTGATACAGCCACTTTCAGATAACTGGGAAACTCTGACCAAAGATCTGCTCGCACCCCTGCAAATACCCGGTAATCCGTTTAAAATGGCCCGGTTTGGATTGAAGGCACTTCAGCCGGCCGAAAGACTGACCCGGCAATTCAGCACTGAGGATGCGAAGGCACTCTTTGGCGGGATCGCGGCACACAGTATAATGGCGCTCGACAAGCCGGTTACCTCGGCTATCGGCCTCGTACTTGGTGCTGCCGGCCACGCCGCCGGCTGGCCGTTGCCTGAGGGCGGCTCACAGATGATCACCAGGTCAATGGCCTTATACTTCGAGTCGCTCGGAGGGGTAATCGAAACCGGATTCCGGGTAGAGACACTCGATCAACTTCCCTCGTCGAAAGCAGTACTGTTTGATCTGACCCCCAGGCAGGTACTGGCGATAGCGGGAGACCGGTTTACACCCCGCTACAGGCAGCTTCTTGAAAAATTCCGGTATGGGGCCGGTGTTTTCAAAATCGATTACATCCTGAAAGGGCCGGTGCCATGGGCTGATCCGCGGTGCGGGCAAGCAGGCACCATTCATCTTGGAGGTACCTTCGGGGAAATTGCGGCGGCAGAAAAGGAGATGAGCCGGGGCATACATTCTGCCCGGCCCTATGTGCTGGTGGCACAACAGAGCATGTTTGATCCTACGCGTACACCCGATCTGAAGCACACCCTGTGGGCGTATTGTCATGTACCGAACGGATCTGCCCGCGATATGACCATGGCGATCGAAAATCAGATCGAGCGGTTTGCTCCGGGTTTCAGGGATGTAGTTGAAGCCAGGGCAACCATGAATGCACCGCAGTTCGAGGAGTACAATGCGAACTATATTGGTGGCGACATCAACGGCGGTGTGCAGGATATATGGCAGCTCTTTTCCCGACCGGTCTCAATACGCAGTTCTCCCTTCCGGCTAAAATCCCTGTTTTCTCCCTATTCAACACCAGCAGCTGGTATCTATTTCTGTTCATCATCGGCGCCCCCCGGCGGAGGAGTTCATGGAATGTGCGGATACCATGCGGCTGAAGCGGCTCTTAGCCGTGAATTTGGCCGTCCGGGGAAAGAGCGCCGGTTCAAAATGTAATCAGATAGAATGATACTCTAAAGCGGATGCAGCAGGGTATCAGTCATTCTCCTGCATGGCCATTCCAATATTCGGATAGTCGCTCATCTGAAAAGTGACCCGGGCATTTTTCTGGATATCGGTTACTTTCATGGTAACCCGTTCGCCGCTGTCCTTATCCTCCATGATCATCTCCATCAGCATACCGTGGGGATAGCTTTCCGGTATCCGGCCTCTCATTTGTTTGCTGTTGGCATTGGCCTGGAACATGGTCTCCATACCGTAGGCTGCTTCACGGGTAACCCAGATTTCGGTCATGGTATTATCTGCTGTACTGCGGTAGCCATCGCTTTTGTAGCCCAGAATGTTCTTTTGTCCGATCTTTTCGTACCCCTGCCAATAGGTTTCATCATCTTCAGCCTCATCATCAGGGTCGCCTGCCTGCTCCATTTCCTCGATCATGGCGGCAGTCTGGGCCCAGTCGTAGGCGAACGAGAAATTTCCGTCTTCGCTGCTCATCAGCATGATCATGGCCGAATTTTTCAAGTCGTATATCAAAAAAACATCACCTTCTCCGGAAGTCATTTCTTCACCCATGTACCGGGTACCGGTATACATTTCATTTTCATTGAAATGCATCTGCATGATTACGGGCGGCTCTTTTTTACCGTTTTTCTCAGATTCAATCTCCATGGTGGTAACGATGCCAAAATGATAGGCATCTTCGGTGGTCACATTGCTGTTGAGTGAAAAAGGAAAAGCCCGCCGGCCTTCTCTGTTATAGCTCTCAGTCTCACCGAAAATGGAGTCCCACGCATTATCGACCATTCGGTCGGCGGTTTGATTGATTTTATTATCGATTTTTTCCTCCACCTTGCGCTCAACACGATCCTGTGCGCGCTGTTTCAGACGGTTAAGGATCTGCGCTTCGACGCTTGAAGCAAACAGGAGGAATACAACAATTGCTACAGATAGTTTTCCCAGATAGTTCATTTTTCTGCCTTTATGATTCACATTTACCCGGATGATCGTCGTTGTCATCCATGGCGTAAAATTGATGATATCCCGGCTCAAATACAAAAAAAATCGGCATATCATTAACCCTAGCGGAGTATGATATGCCGGAATGAATATATCGGCGGCATCCGGTTATGTGAATGCCGGCCGGATTAAAGTTATGAAGTATAATCAACCCTTCTTGTTGATGACACTGTCTATGGAGAACCTGCCGCTACTGAGAAAGAAAAGTGCCAGTGAAGTTAAAAGCAGCATCATGTCGAGACGTGCCGCACTGAAACCCCTGTCAAGTTTCGTAGTGAGAATAGCCACGATCATAACAATGGCAAGCAGTACCGCAGGAACCCTGATATACGAACCGGTCAGTACCATTAAGCCGCCCACAAATTCAACAATAGCCACAACCCAGGCCATAATGGCAGGCGCTGGTATGCCTAAACCTCCAAAAAATTCCTGTGTACCTTCAATTCCGGTCAGTTTCCCCCAGCCGGCTACAATGAAAATTACACCGACCCCGATTCTGAGCAGCAAAATGGCAAGATCGTAATTCTTTTCAGTTTTAAACTGGTTCATGGTAATACTCCAAAGTTAGTTAGTTCAGGTTAGATTCAGCGTGAGGCTGAAAATGTTATTGATTTATCGACTATGATGATATTCCTGATAAAAACATTAATACAGGCATAAAAGTAATTGAACTAATTGTAAGTACAAACCCGGTAATCTGCAAGTTTCACTGCATATGTGGTTTTGCAATAAAATCTGAGCACATATCACTATTGAAATACGATTGATTCGGGCTAATAACAGGGTATGTTCACAGAATCGGCACCTTGATATCAACCTGGAAGTGCAACAACGGATTTGAGCGGAACATCCATTTTATGAGCCCGATTATTTGAGCGCAACATCCATTTCATGAGCCAGATTAGTTCCTGATCATCACAATTCTATGTGTACCAGGAATTGATGATATACTCTTCAGGAATTGATTCTTCGCTGATACCTACGCCGAAAAGCGCATAATCATAACGGGCCGGGTCAGCGGGATCGAGCTGTCTGAGCCTTGCGGTGAGCTCTTCTACGGCCAGCCAGTCATTTGCCTGCCGTTCAAGCAAACCCAGCCTGCGGGCATACCGGGCCACATGTACATCCAGTGGGATCATGAGTTGCGAGGGGGTGATGAAATTCATGGTTCCGGTATCAACCACCGAATTTTTGCGGATGCACCAGCGCAGATAGAGCCACAAACGCTTGCAGGAGCTCTTCTTTTCACCTGTGGAAACGTGCTTTCTTACACGTTGGGGACCTGCGAATTGAGCGCCAAAAAATCGATTGTGGAAAGCTGTAATCATATCAGGTCCAGTATTACCGGCAGATTGATAGGCTTCCTGCCACAAACCCTCAATGCTGCCATAACGGATCAACACGCTGTGCAGGCACAGAATAAGCCAGTGAATGTCGGCCTCTGTAAAGGTACGGTGCCTGAAACCTGCCAGCCTGAAGGTGTCAGCATCCGAGTAGTTGCCTGCGAAAGCGGCCGGCTGATAGTCCATACGGGCCAGAAGATCATCAACTTTGTTGATTACAATATCGCGGCGGCCCCAGGCCATAATGGCAGCCAGGAATCCGGCAATCTCCCTGTCGTTCTTATCCTGGTAGGCATGCATGAAGCAAACCGGATCTTTTTCGACGTAACCGGGCTGTTCAATTCGACCAGCAAGTTCATCGAGCCAGGGCTTGAGGGCCAGAAGTTTTTTCGGGCTTACGGTTTTCAGTTTTCGTTTGCGTACAGGCATCAGTTATGCTTCTCTGAAATCAGGGCCAGGGTAATACGTCTGTTCGCTTTTGGGAAAGGATACCCGGCAAGCTGGTCGCGCCGGACCCATGCCAGCTGCTCGCTGGCTGCAGGTTGTGGTTCACCCCGAACGATCCGGCAAAAGTAGGCATGTAATGTAATCCTGAAGTGGGAGTAGGCGTGGTTTAGTTTCATGAAAAAACCGGTCACTTCCACATCCACGTTAAGTTCTTCCTTTAGTTCGCGCCGCACTGTCTCCTCAAGTGATTCGCCATCCCTTTTTTTGCCTCCCGGGAATTCCCACAAACCGCCAAGCATTGCATTGTCGGGTCGGAGGGCGATGAGCAGTTTACCTTCCTCATTTACAATAATACCGACTGCAATCTGGTGATGCGGTATCTGTTTTTTTGGAGATTTGTAGGGTATATCGCCGGTCATTGCCGTTTTGAAAGCCACGCAACCGGCTTGAAGGGGGCAGGATCCGCAATCGGGCGAGCGTGGCGTACACACTGTGGCACCAAGTTCCATCAGTGCCTGGTTGTAATCTCCCGGATTCTGACGGTCGAGCAGTTCGCCGGCAAGGTCATTCACTGCTTTTTTTACCGATGTGGTACGGACATCGCCAACCATTCCGGCATAGCGGGTCAACACCCTGATCACATTGCCATCAACAACGGCATGCGGCAAACCATGGGCAATACTTGCTATGGCCGCCGCGGTATACGGGCCAACACCCGGCAGCGCCAGTATCTCCTCATATGTATCGGGCATGGAGCCGCCATATTCTGTGGAGATAATTTTGGCGGCGCGGTGCATGTTTCGTGCACGTGTATAGTATCCAAGCCCTTCCCATTGCATCAGCACTTCGTGCTGTGTTGCTTTGGCCAGGTCGTGAACCGTAGGAAAAGCCGCCGTAAAACGCTCAAAGTAAGGGGCTGCCTGATCGACCCGGGTTTGCTGAAGCATGATTTCCGACAACCAGATAAAGTATGGATCGCTGCTTTTTCTCCAGGGGAGGTCCCGCCGGTTTATGTAATACCAGTTCAGCAGGTCCCGGTCAAAATCTGAATAGCTTGGCAAGACCGGGCCCTATGGTTCATTTTGATTGTCGGGGTAACCCGGATTATCCTGCCCATTCTGACGATTCTGCCCATTTTGACTTTCGGTGTCACTGCCCAGTGTAATAACCCGTATCGTAATGGTTTGGGATGACGCGGCACCAAACTGATCGGTAGCCACTATCTGTAGTTCGTGTGTTCCTTCCTGGCGCCTGCTGGGTATCCAGCTTATAACTCCCGTGGTTTCATTGAGCGATGCACCGTCGGGCAGGTCAACTCCCAGGTACCGGATCAGGTCGGGATTGCTGCCATCGGGATCAACGGCATTGACCGGCATGGTGAATGGTTCGCCGACAGGGATAGATATTGGTCTGACCGGAGAAAACCTTGGCGGGGCATTGAATGTGCGCACTTCAACATTGAAGGATGTACTGTCTGTTCGTCCGTCGGCGGTAGTACCGACAATGGTGAAGGTATTCATGCCGATATGACGGTTGGATGGCTGCCAGTAAAAACCGTTACCGCGAACATTGGCGTTCTCGACACTTGAGCGGTACCGGAATGATACATCAGCCGCCGGAATGTCGCCTTCGTAATCCAGGGTCAGCAGCACCGGGCGTGGATAGGGGATGATCAAATTCTGAATTGGTCTGAGCCTGAAGCCTGAACGGGCAGTCATTACAGCGGCATCCTCAACTCGCAGTCTGGATAGCTGATTCATCTCACTCATCCATATCTGACCTTTGGTAATAGTGAAATAATTGCCGGTGCGACCTGAATCACGGAATAAATCCGGATCACTGTTACCGCTGCGCGTCCATATTTTTCCGGAAACCCCCCTGATGAGAAACAGCTGGTTGAGCCTGTCGATTTTGTCAATGGGTTCCCCGACAGAAAAGGAGCGAATGGCCCGGCCAGTTTCACCAAGCCGGTAAACCGTGCCGTTCTCATCGGAAAGCATTACATCGGTACCTGCGATAAATACCCTGCTTACGTCCTGGCCAAGGTCGTAAGTGCGCATGAGCCGGAGCGTGTCTGTGGTGGTTTCAAAATGGAAAAGACGCTGGTTTGAACCCAATGCAAAAAGCTGATCGGAGTAACCGTCTACATCAATAATGCGGATTCCGGTCATATCCCTGGTTTTGATATAAACGGGTTCACTGTCAACGGTTTCGGGTGTTTCAAGCGAAAGCCGGCCCATGCCAAGGTCATCCATGGCCAGATAGATATGATTGCCGATACGGCGAACCTGCCTGGGAATACGTCGCAGCTCCGTTGAAGAATAAACGCCCAATACGGAGGTAGGTTCGACAACGGTCAGCCGGTTACCGTCGCCGAACAGGTAGGCGAACCTCAGGTCTGATGACATCCGGTTGCCACGGCGCTGCATGCCCTCTGATGTAAAAAGCCATTGCAGGCTGTCCTGGTAGACTCTGAAAACGGCAAGTCCTTCCTGTTCACTGAGAACATAAAGATGGGTTGTACTGCTTTCCACAGCTTTGATGGCTGGTATATTCAGCAGGCTCTGGTATTCACTTACCAGCTGAACCTGGCCCTGGGAAACAGCCGGAAACATTAGGAGCAGTAAGGTGATGATTGACAGTGTTTTAAAAAGTTTCATAGTCGGTTAAATCCAGTTGTGCTTGCGATACCAGCTGATGGTGTTGTGAATGCCTTCCCGCAACGATACCTGCTGCCGGTAGCCAAGTTCTTCTCTCGCTTTATCGACAGAGCAGGTCCATTCAAGAACAAGTTCGTTAGCCTTTTCCCGGTTGATAACGGGATAGTGCCCGAAAAATGATGCCATTGTCTCTACGGCGCCGGCAATTTTTTTTACCATATGGGGAGAAATGTGCACGGTGAATAATTTGCGACCCAGAGCTTCGGCCGTAATATCACGAATCTGATGCCAGGTGTAGGTTTCTTCACTGGATATAAAATAGGTATTTACTCCCTGATGTTCATGCGCTCCTGCGAGAGTGAGACCCTGTATTACATCCTGAACATGGATGAGTGATATTCGGGTACTTTTGCCATCGCCAATGATGGTACACAGCCCTCTGGATGCTGTTTTGAAAAAGGTGTATATCTGCTCCTCCCTTGGACCATATACCGCCGGCGGCCTAAGAATAGTAACAGACATACTATCTCCCGCCAGTTTCTGTACCATTAACTCCATCTCCTTTTTCGATTCACCATACATGCTTACCGGCATCAGCGGATCTGATTCAATCACAGGCCTGTTAAAGCTCGGTCCGGCAGCAGCCAGCGACGACAAAATTACTACTTTCGGAATGCCGGCTTTCCTGGCCAGGCGCAATACATTTTCGGTTGCTTCAACATTGGCGTAGGTGAATTCGGATTTCTTTTTGGCCATTACCAATGCTGCAAGATGATAAACTACATCAACCCCCTCTATCCCTTCCTTGAGGGCAACAAGATCGTGAAGATCTCCCTTAATTTTTTTGTAATTAAGGCCCTGAAGCCATTTTTCGTTCTTTCTGACCAGGCACCGCACATCATGCCCGTGATTTACCAGCTCGTCTGCAAGGTGGCTTCCGATAAATCCTGTACCACCTGTGATAAAGGCTTTCATGAATTTTTGTATTTTAATCTGATCCCTGAAACAGAGATTGACCCAAGGCAAGTATTGGCCTAAATATATCGCATTACTTTTTGCTTAAAAACAGTTAGAATTACCCGGCAGGGTTCATGAAAAATCTGCGAGTCGCAATTTTTACCGGAAATTACGCACATATACGGGATGGTGTATCACTTACGTTGAACCGTTTGGTGAGCCATCTTGAGAGTCAGAACATTCCGGTTTTGATTTTCGGTCCTTCCTGCGAATATCCTGCGCTGCGGCCCAAAGGTGAATTCCTGCAAATACCATCGGTCGCCCTGCCCGGCAGGGCTGAGTACAGGGTTAGCCTGTATATGCCGGCAACATATGAAGACCGCCTCAGTGAATTTAATCCAAGCGTTATTCATATCGCCACCCCCGATTTACTGGGCATGTGGGCGTTGCGTTTTGCCAAAAAACATAATGTAAGGGTTGTTTCATCCTACCACACTCATTTCCCGAATTATCTTAAATACTACAAGCTGGATGCTTTAGAGCCCACGCTCTGGAGATATCTGAAATGGTTTTATGGCAGTTGCGACAGGCTTTTCGTACCCTCGCAATCAATGCTCGACACACTCAGGGAAAAAGGGGTGAAGAGAGGTCTTGAAATCTGGTCAAGGGGTGTCGATACAGACCGTTTTAGCCCGGAACACAGGTCAGATGAATGGAGAACCGGAAACGGGATCGGCCCGGATGACGTAGTGGTCCTGTTTCTGTCGAGGCTGGTATGGGAGAAAGACCTTGGCACAGTAATTGATGTTGGAAATAAGCTGTTGCAGAAACATGATAACGTGAAAATAATGATTGGCGGCGAGGGGCCGGCACGCAAAGAGATGCAACGGCGGCTGCCGGGTGCCATTTTTACAGGATTTGTGGGTGGAATCGATCTGTACCGAGTCTATGCCAATTCAGACCTCTTTTTCTTCCCCTCCGAAACCGAAACATTCGGCAATGTTACACTTGAAGCCCTTTCAAGCGGCATACCTGCAGTGGTTGCCAGAGCGGTTGGCAGCAGCTCTATTGTAAAAGACGGTGAAAATGGATTTCTTGTGGAACCCGGAAATGTTGCAGGTTTCGAAGCCTGTCTTGCGGAACTCATAACGAACGGAGCCAGCAGGCGCGAAATGTCAGTGAAAGCCCGCAACTGGGCGATGAATTATAAATGGGAAAAAGTGATGGACAAACTTGTCAGTGATTACATGGCACTGCTGGAAGACCGGGAGTGATTGACTGATTTTGAAAATCAACATTTTATATATTTCACATTTGCACCCGCCGAAGAATGCACTCACCAAAAATATTGGTGGAATGCAACGGGTGAGCATGCAGCTGGCTGAAGAACTGGAAAAGGTTGACGATGTTAATCTCTTACAGCTAACCAACGAAACAAGCTGGAGGTTCATCGGGCTTAAATCTTTCTGGTTTCTTTTTAAAACGTTTCTCACATTGCCCCGATTAATACGAAAGCATAACATCGATATAGTTCTGTTCTCGTCAATGGTTACAGGTTCACTGGCCTGGTTCATCAGAATGCGCGTTAACATACCCATGGTATCAATAACACACGGACATGATGTTACCTTTTCGCCGGCAATATACCAGTGGCTGGTAAAAAGGGTATTCGGGGCATTGGATGGTGTCATTTCTGTAAGCAGTGCTACTAAAGAGCAGTGCTTGATCAGAGGTCTTTCTCCGGATAAAGGTGTTGTACTACCCAATGGTTTTGTACCAGGGCAGATCGAAAATGAGTACGACAAGAGTGAGTCCCGGCAATATCTTAACGAACATTTTAACCTCCGGCTCAATGGTGAACACCTGTTGTTGACGGTAGGCCGGCTGATAAAAAGAAAGGGTCACAGCTGGTTTATCAGTGAAGTGTTGCCAAAGATCAAGTCGCCGGTGGTATATATGATTATCGGCGACGGGCCCGAGGCTACATCCATACAGTCGGTAATCAATCAGTCAACATCCGGCAGGCGTATTCTTAATGTTGGCCGGCAACCAGACGAAGTGCTCAAACGGGCCTACTCTGCGGCATCTCTGTTTGTGATGCCCAATATACAGGTACAAGGCGATATGGAGGGCTTTGGCGTTGTGCTTCTGGAGGCCAATGTTGCCAATACCCCGGCTGTAGCTTCAGATCTCGAAGGTATACGTGATGTGATAAAACCGGGCGTGAACGGCTACAGAATACCCGCTATGGATTCCGATGCTTTTGCCGGAAAAATTGATGAAATACTTGAAAACGAACTTGGTGCGTTATCAGAAAGTTGTCGTAAGTATGTGTACGATACTTTCAGATGGGATGTTGTCGCGCAAAGATATGTAGAGTATCTGCAGGATGTTATCACAAGAAACCGCAATTGAACGGCTGTAACTGTCTTTATTAGTGTTTCTGCCTGAATTTGATTGAATCGATATACTGCCTATATTTGCGGAAGATTTATAATTGATAAGCCTAAGGATTTCAGGGATGTCCAATACAAAATTAGAGACGAAAGCCGCAGATATATTTTCGAAGGCGTACGATTTTAAAAAAGCTGACGAAGTTAAAGCCCTGGGTCTCTATCCATATTTCAAACCACTTACCGAAACAGACGGTACCGTTGTTGTTATCGACGGTCGTCAGGTAATTATGGCCGGGTCCAACAACTATCTGGGGTTGACCAACGACCCACGGCTCATTGAAGCGGCACAAAAAGCTATTACCCAATATGGTACGGGTTGTACCGGTTCCCGTTACCTGAATGGTACTCTCGATATTCACCTTACGCTCGAGGATGAACTGGCCGAATTCATGCAAAAAGAGGCGTGTGTATTGTTTAGTACCGGATACCAGACCAATGAAGGCTCAATACAGACCATTGCCGGCCGAAACGATCTTATATTTTCGGATAAAGACAATCATGCCTGTATCGTTGTAGGAACGATGTGTTCAAACGCCAAAACCATCCGGTTTAACCACAACGATATGTTCCACCTGCGCAAACTGCTCGAGAGGGCAGATCCGGCAGCGGGCAAAATCATCGTGAGCGACGGTGTCTTTTCAATGTCGGGGCAGCTGGCAAATGTACCTGAACTTGTGGCCTTGTCGAAAGAGTTCAACGCCCGCCTTTATCTCGACGATGCCCATGCCATCGGTGTTATTGGCGATGCTGGGCGGGGCTCTGCATCAGAATTCGGTCTGCTCGACAAAGTCGACCTGGTGAGTGGTACCTTCTCGAAGTCGTTTGCTTCACTGGGCGGATTCATCGTGGGTGAACGTCCTGTGATTGAGTATATAAGGCACTCTTCACCTGCTCATATTTTCAGCGCATCGATGCCGCCTGCCAACGTGGCAACAGTATTGAAAGCTCTCGAAGTTCTGAAAGAAGAAACATGGCGGCTCGACCGGCTGAAGGAAATTTCAGACTACATGAGGACCGGACTGAAAAATCTGGGCTTCAACGTATGGACCAGCCAGACCCCTATCATTCCGGTTGTGATCGGAGACATGATGAATTGTTTTAAATTCTGGCGCGACCTGTTCGAGGCCGGCGTTTATGTAAATGCCGTAGTTCCGCCTGCTGTACCAAGAGGCCAGTCGCTGGTCAGAACCAGTTACAGCGCTACGCACACAAACGATCAGCTTGATGCTATTCTGGAAGCGTTCAAAAAAGTCGGAATCAAACACGGGATTATCGACAAAAATGGCCATTCACTTATTGATGTGTAACAAGTTGTGAGTAAAGTAACCATGAATGGTGTTACCCTGGTTACCACAAAAAAGGAATTGAAGAGTTTTGTTCAGTTCCCTTACGATCACTATAAAAAAGATAACTACTGGGTGCCGCCTCTCTACATCATGCAGAATGATCTGGTTGATGTAAAAAATAATCCATTCTATAAAAGAGCAAAGGCGGCTTTTTTTATTGCCGAAACCAACGGCCGCATATCGGGCCGCATAGCCGCAATACACAACCAGGCATATATCGATCACTCAGGTGAAAACACCGGATTTTTCGGTTTTTTTGAATGTACCGAGAATCAGAATGTAGCCAACCTGCTAATAAAGGTTGCCCTCGACTGGCTGCGCGAAGCCGGCGTATCGCGGGTAATGGGACCAACGAGCCCCTCCATGATGGACGAAATCGGCGTACTTGTAGAAGGTTTTGAATCGTATCCCTCGGTCATGATGCCCTACTCGAAGCCGTATTACGATACTCTGCTGAAGAAAGCGGGGCTGGAAAAAGTGATGGATATGTACGCCTACAGGGTTGATAAGGATATGGTACCATACGACCGTGTCGAAAAAGCTGAAAAAATCGTACGCCAGCGAACTCCCGGAATTCACATCCGCCGGGTTAATTTGAAGAAGATCAGAGAAGAATCTGAACTGATCAGGCAGATTTTTAATGCCGCATGGGAGAAAAATTGGGGATTCACACCCATTTCGAAAGAGGAAATGGAACACCTGGCAAAAGGGCTTAAACTGATAATCGATACCGACTTTGCACACGTAGCTGAAATAGACGGTGTACCGGTCGGTTTTTCTATTGCGCTGCCCGACATCAACCAGGTGCTTGCACGCATGAACGGAAAACTGTTTCCAACCGGTATTTTTAAAATGCTCTGGTACAAACGCAAAATTAACAGGGTCCGCACAGCGCTGATGGGGGTGGTGCCGGAACACCAGCATAAGGGAATCGATATGCTTATGCACCGCGAAGCCATCATCAACGGGCCAAAACGGGATATTAACGAATCGGAACTGAGCTGGCTGCTTGAGACGAATACTGAAATGATCAGGGTGGCTGAAAGACTGGGCGCGGTCAGGGAAAAAGTTTACCGCATGTACGGTACTTCTCTGTAATAGAAAAATGTGGAAGGCAGAAAAATTGCACCGGTTTTTCTTTCTTGAATAAGCCTGCCGCATTACCCTCAATGCCTGTTTTATGTGTTTGTGTTACCGGGGGCAGCAGCCTGTTGCATTCCGCAGTAAAATTGGTAAAGAACACCTTAAAGCCGTATTTTAACTGCCGGATTAAAAAGTTTGCAATTAACTTAAAACGTTATTAAATGTCTGTTAGCACCTTGAGCAATGTAGAGCCATTGGTGCCCTCCGATTCTGATTTCAAAGTACGGTCGGCTTCCATCAAGAAATTCAAGAAGGACGAGCTCCTTGAAGTTTATCGCCTGATGCATATTTCACGAAGGCTGGACGATAAAATGCTCACACTCCTGAAACAGGGGCGTGGATTTTTTCATATCGGCTGTTCCGGTCATGAAGCCATACAACTTGCGGCCACCCGGGCCATGACTCCAAAAAAAGACTGGGGTATGCTTTATTACCGGGACATGGCCTTTTCCCTGGGCCTGGGTATGACAGCCAGGGATCTGCTATCTGCCCATCTTTCAAAAGTGACCGATAGTTCCTACGGCAAACAAATGCCCTCGCATTTCAACCATAAAGAACTCAGAATTGTGTCGGTACCCAGTGCTATCGGAGCACAATTCCTGCCCGGGCTGGGTGTGGCTCAGGCATCGAAATTTCTTGGCACTGATGAGGTTGTATATATCTCAACCGGTGATGGTGGTACATCCCAGGGCTCATTTTTTGAATTGCTTAACTGGGCTACAAGAGGCAAAGTGCCGGCAGTTATCGTAGTGCAGGACAACAAATATGCGATCAGTGTTCCCGTTTCACAACAGACAAGTAACAAAAGTATATCGAAAACGGTAAGCGGATTCGAAAACCTGGAAATTTTTGAAGTCGATGGCACCGACTTTTTCAACAGTTACGCCGCTATGGAAAAAGCGGTCAAAAGAGCAAGAGACGGCAAAGGCCCATCGCTGGTACATGCACATGTTGTACGGCTGCTGCCGCACTCCTCATCCGACGATCAGAGAAAATACCGGACTGAAGATGAACTGGAACGTGACCGCCAGTTTGACTGCATCAAAATTCTCGGCGGGCAGCTGATCGAGGCAGGCCTGGCCAGTGAAGAGGAACTCGCACAGATACGTGATGAGGTTAAGATAAGCGTTGATGAGGATACCAAATGGTGTCTGCAGCAGGATGATCCCAAACCTGAAGACAGCTTGCGTTTTGTTTACTCTGAAAAAGAGCTTGGTCTTGAATATGAGAAAACTAAACCTGCCGGTGAACCCATCGTCATGGTTGATGCGATCAACCACGCCATGGCCGAAGAAATGGCGCGCGATGAGAAGGTTATCGTGTTTGGCCAGGATGTTGCCGACGGCAAGGGCGGGGTTTTTACAGCCACGCGCGGGCTTACCGAAAAATTTGGTTCCACACGGTGTTACAATTCACCGCTGGCAGAAGCATCCATTGTTGGTACAGCCTGCGGACTAAGCGTGCAGGGTTTTAAGCCTGTCATAGAAATTCAGTTTGGTGATTATATCTGGCCGGCGATGCAGCAGTTGCGCAACCAGGTGCCGGTTCTGCGCTATCGCTCACACAATAAATGGGGATGCCCCATGGTAATCAGGGTGCCGATAGGTGGATTTATTCACGGCGGTTTGTGTCACAGCCAGAACATCGAATCCATTTTTGCACATCTGCCCGGTTACAAGATCGTGATGCCCAGTAATTCGGCCGATGCCAAAGGCCTTCTCAAAACGGCTATACGGTCCGACGATCCCGTCATATTCCTGGAACACAAAGCCCTTTACCGGCAGGGTTTTGCCAGAACGCCTGAACCCGACAGCGACTACCTTGTGGAGATAGGGAAGGGGCGTATCGTACGTGAGGGAAGAGACATGACGATTGTTACATACGGTGCGATGGTCCAGAAGGCACTTAATGCGGCCAAAGAACAAGCGAAAAATGGAATTGAAATCGAGGTGATCGATATCCGGTCAATTGTACCGCTCGATTCTGAACTTATTCTTGAGTCGGTGCAAAAGACCAACAGGGTACTGGTACTGCATGAAGATCTTGAGTTCATCGGTTTTGGTGCCGAGATTGCGGCCCAGATCGCCGATCACGCTTTTGAATACCTCGATGCGCCTGTTCACCGGGTTGCGGCCAAATACGCCCCCATCGCATTTGCAGCACCCATGGAAGATTATATTTTACCCAATGAAAACGACATCAGGGAAGGCATCCGGAAGGTTCTTGAATATTGATTTGAGGAAGAGACATGAGACACAAGACACAAGACAACGTCATGCTGAGCGCAGTCCTGAGCGCAGTCCTGAGCGCAGCGGAGCGAAGCCGAAGGGCGAAGTCGAAGGGCGAAGCCGAAGCACGTGGGGGCTTTTTAAAAAGCCCCCAAAAAGGTGAATACACATATAATTTCGATACTATGTAAGTGCCTGAAATAGGTTGACATTTTTTCACCAATAAAAAGGAGCAAGAAAT
>RECM01000055.1 GCA_007694035.1 Balneolaceae bacterium | reverse complement strand
CAGGCCGTACATCAGAATACCTGTACTCAAAATGAATACATTTTTGTAGATCACATTTATCGAGTTTTTTCTCTGAGTGAAACCGCTCTCTACCGTAGCAAATCCCAGGTGCATGATGAACACCATTGCAGCTGCCAGCAGGATCCAGAGATTGTCAATGATAAATTTTACGTATTCCGGCGATTGCAGAAATGCCTCATAGGCAGCCTGGCTGTCGGTTATAGCTGTTACCTCTTCTGATAGCTCATTAACTGCCGATATGGTTGTGATTGTTTCTGATCCGGCATAAACAGCCGAGTAGAAGGCAAGGCCAAGTATTGCCAGGATCACAATTATATTAACTGATTTATTCATACTCCGTTATTTAGTTAGTCTGAAATGTTATTAGGACGAACTAAATTAGTTTAAAAGCTAATAAAGCCAAATAAAATAATTATAACCAGATATTTAGCCTTAATTATTTATGCCAGATCAAAAAAGCGCTTTTAATTTTTAAGGCATCTGATGCGGAATGTTCTTATGATATTTAATGTTCAAACAACTATCTGCGTGTTAAACCGCATCATCCAAATTATTAATACAACAACAGGAATACGATGAAACGAATAGTTCTGCTAAGTGCAACCGACAGGCCCGGCTCCAAAGCCCTCGAAATTGCCGGTTATATGAAACAAAAATTTGCCATGGCTGGTACGAATCCGGAAATCGTATCGCTGGAAGACTATCCGCTTGAATCGGTTGCCGGGGGCAAATACGGGAAGTATCTCCCCGATGTTGAAGCTTTTAATGAAAAAGTTATCAGTGCAGACGGTGTTTTATTCATCGTACCCGAGTACAATGGCTCATTTCCCGGTATCCTGAAAATGTTCATCGACTACCTTCCCTTCCCGGAAGCATTCCGCAACCTTCCCCTGGCATTTGTAGGTGAAGCTTCGGGAGCATTCGGAGCCCTGAGAGCGGTTGAACACCTGCAGCAGATATGCGGTTACAGAAATGCCCTGATGTTCCCCGAGCGGGTTTTCATACAAAGGGTAAACCAGAATTTCGACAAGGAAACAGGCATTGCCGACGCAAAGACGAATGAATTCCTTGAGAGCATGATCCGCAACTTCGCGGAATTCGTCTCAGAGTTTAAACAATCTGAATTCGTCTGAATCAGATATGATGCAGGTGCACCCTGTATATAATATGCCGGAATAATATGCCTAAAGAACTTCAGCTACGGTAACATAACTCATCCCGAATGCTTCGGCCACGTCTCTGTAAGTAATCTTGCCTTCGGCGATGTTAAGCCCGAGTTCGAGTTCCTTATTGTCTTTTACGGCTTTCTTCCACCCTTTATCAGCAAGTTGAACCGCATAGGGCAATGTAACATTGGTGAGACCGAGTGTTGATGTGTGGGGAACAGCACCGGGCATGTTGGCAACGCAGTAGTGTACTACCTCGTCGATTATATAGATGGGATCATCATGGGTTGTAGGCCTGGCAGTTTCGATACACCCGCCCTGGTCGATGGCAACGTCAACGAGTACGGAACCCGGCTTCATGGTAGGCAGCATATCCCTGCGGATGAGACGCGGAGCCTTTGCCCCGGGTATCAGAATGGCACCGACAACAAGGTCCATGAGCGGAAGCATTTCCCGGATGTTGGCTTCTGAGGAAAAGAGCGTGGTTACATTCTTGGGCATTATGTCGTCAAGATAACGCAAACGTGGCACGCTGATATCCAGAATGAAGACGTTAGCACCCATACCGGCTGCAATTTTAGCCGAATTCACACCAACTATACCGCCACCAAGAATCATAACATTGGCCGGCTTAACACCTGGAATGCCCCCGAGCAGCACACCGCGTCCACCTGTAACACGCTCGAGATATTTGGCTCCCTCCTGCACGGCCATCCTTCCGGCAACTTCACTCATCGGAATTAACAGTGGTAGTGACCTGTCGGGTTTTTCAACAGTTTCATAGGCTATGGCCACACATTTTGAATCGATTACAGCCTGTGTGAGTTCTTCGCTTGCGGCAAAATGGAAATAGGTAAAAATAATCTGGCCGGCCCGCATCCTGGGGTATTCAACTGCGATGGGTTCCTTGACCTTCATAATCATGTCGGCCCGTCTCCATACTTCATCGACCGAATCAAGCATGTCGGCTCCGGCAGCTATATACAGTTCATCAGGGAAACCGCTTCCAAGCCCGGCATCCTTTTCTACCAGCACGGTATGGCCGCGTCGTTTGAATTCAAGTACTCCGCCGGGTAGTAGTGCCACCCGGTTTTCATGTGTTTTAATTTCTTTTGGTACACCAATAATCATCGAAATATCCTTGTCTAAATAAATGGTGGATTAATTGCGCTTTGAGCTGCGCGATAAAAATGTGTTCAAAGATAGCAAGAAGTAGCAAGATGTTGCAATTTAACACGACTATTCCCGTTTTCCACGCTTATTGCCTATTTTAGCCTGCTGTAAAACACCGCTCAGAATTTTCGCATGATATCCAAAGAGATCTTCAGAAAAGTCCGCAAGCTCGAAATTCGGACAAAAGGCCTGGTTAACAACCTTTTCGGAGGTGAATATCAGTCTGCCTTTAAAGGCCGCGGTATGGCTTTCTCCGAGGTGCGGCCCTATCAATTTGGCGACGATATCCGGCAGATAGACTGGAATGTTACTGCCCGTAATGAAGAACCATATGTAAAAATATTTGAAGAGGAACGCGAGCAGACGCTTATGCTGCTTGTTGACATTTCGCCAAGCGGTTTTTTTGGGAGCAAAAATCAGAGCAAGATGGATCTGGCTACCGAAATTTCGGCCGTTCTTGCCTTCAGCGCCATTAAGAATAACGACAAGGTAGGCCTCATACTTTTCACCGACAGAATAGAGAAAGTAGTTATACCCCGCAAAGGACGCCTGCATGTTCTCAGGCTCATCCGTGAACTTTATGCAACCAGGCCTTCAAGTGCAGGTACCGATATTGGCATGGCCGTAACGTATGCCAGCAAAATCCTGAACAGACGTTCCATTGTTGTACTTGCCAGTGACTTTCAGGCACACGGATATGAAAAAGTGATCAAAATTATGAACAGGAAGCACGATCTGGTTGGTATCCGGATTGATGATCCGCTAGAAAATGAATTGCCAAATCTTGGTATCATCCCCTTTCTGGATGCTGAAACCGGAACGATATCGGTTGTGGATACCTCCAGCAGTAGGGTCAGAAAAGCATTCAAGGCAAGGCGGCTACAACGCAGGGCGGAACTCGATGATTTTTTCCTGAAACTTCATATGGATACCGTGACTGTTAATACCAACCAGTCGTACATTGAGCCCCTTATGAAATTTTTCCAGAGAAGGATCAACCGATACTGATGCGCTTTTATATCTCCTTGGGCATACTATTATTTGTCGCCTGCCCTGCAGTGTTTGCACAGCAGGTCTATACCTTCAGCGATAAAGATACCCTCAGGGTTGGTGAGGTGTTTGAGTACAGTATTGTAATTGACAATCCAGGGGCTGCCCGTACAGCCGCCTCACCCGATACATCCTATTTCTCTGACGTCTTTGAACTGCGTGATGTAAGGGTTTTCAAACCCGCCCCCAACAGAGACAGTCTGGCGCTAACCATACAGTTTTTTGGCACTGCCGATACAGCACTCTCCGATATCCCGATCCGATATATGTTCGATAACGGCACAGCTTTGCTTCGAACCGGCAGCTTTCCTATTGTTTATCTGCCTACGGCTGATGATGCTGATGAAGCCGAATTCAGGCCTCTTAAACCGATATTCCAGTTTGCCCTGAACTGGTGGCCATGGATCATTCTTGCACTGCTAATACTTACAGCCTCATATCTTGTTTACCGCTATATCAAAAACAGGCCAAAGCCCGTTGTAGTAACTCCACCGAAACCGGTAAAAATACCGCCGTTTATCAATCCGATTGAACGTCTTGAAAAAGAACTCACAGAAATTAAATCCGACACTGAATTCTACAGCCGGGATCCGAAAGGTTTTTATTTCAGCCTGGGCGATGCGTTGAGGGCCTATTTTGAAGACCTCTACCATATACCCGCCCTTGAACTTACCACACGTGAACTGAGCAGGGAACTTGTTGCCCAGATGGTCGATTCACACCTGAGCCAGATCGTGATCGGCATACTCAGGGAAGCAGATATGGTTAAGTTTGCAAAATACATTCCCTGGCCCGATGAGGCCGAGAAATCGCTTTCTGCCGGGTTTTTATTCCTGGAGCGGGCAAAAACCATGGACCGGCACAAGGTTGTGAAGATGCAGCATGATTATAACCGCAAATATTTTCCCGAAGCCGCCAAAGCGGATCCGGGAACCGCAAAATCGAAACAGGAGGATTTACAGGTATGACCTGGGTTAATCCTGAATGGTTCTGGGCTCTCACATTGCTGCCATTTCTGGCACTGTTGCAATACTGGCATTACAGAAAACGCCGGTTGGCACAGGTTGTATACTCCGATGTTTCCGATTTAAAAAAGCTACCCGGCAACTGGCGTTCTATCGGCAACTGGCTTACCTATGTAACCCAGCTATTGTCAATAGTACTCATAATTGTTGCTCTCGCAAGGCCTCAGATGCGGAATACGGTTATTGAAAGGTTTGCCGAGGGTATCGACATCATGCTGGTTATTGACATTTCCAGTTCCATGCTGGCAGAAGATCTTAAGCCCAACCGTCTGATTGCCGTAAAAAATGTCGCTGAAGAATTTGTGAACCGGCGACAAAATGACCGCATTGGGCTCACAGTATTTGCCAGGGAGGCCATTACGCTTGTTCCACCCACGCTTGACTACAGGCTGGTGAGGCAACAACTCCGGACACTCGACCTGGGTATTGTGAAAGATGGCACGGCCATTGGTGTTGGTGTGGCTACTGCTGTAAACCGGCTCCGGAACAGTGAGGCCGAATCAAAAGTAATTGTGCTGCTTACCGATGGCGAGAACAATGCTGGTGAAATAGACCCGATAACATCGGCTCAGTTAGCCCGCACGTACAACATCCGAATGTATACAATTGGTGCAAGCACCGAGGGTACAGCCCCCTATCCTGTCGAAGATCCGGTATTTGGCCGCCGCTACTTTAATATCAGGGTCGATATTGATGAACCAATGCTCACAGAAATGGCTGAAATGACCGGTGGAAGATATTTCAGGGCCCGCGATACCGACGGCTTGAGAAGGGTTTACTCCGAAATCGATGAACTTGAACGGACAGAAATTGAGGAGATTATCTACATCGACCGCAAGGAATTATACTATCAGTTCCTGTTTCCGGGCATACTGTTCCTTACGCTGTCGATCTTTTTCGACCGCTTCCTGTTCCGGATGGATCTGGCATAATGTGCGGATCGATCTGGCATTATGTTGACGTGTCCGTTTTTTAATCCGGATAAAAGGCGTGCAAATTTTTCACGGTTTCGCTTTTTGGTATATCACTGCATGTTAACATATTTTTTATGATTCCCCGATAATTTGCTGTAGATCAGGGGTTTACGAAACCGGTTTCTGATACCGGAAACCACAAAATAATCTCTGCTATGTGTTTACTGGTTTTTGCCTGGAAGGTTCACCCGCAATATGATCTGATTTTAGCTGCCAACAGAGATGAATTTTTCAATCGCCCTGCCCGTGCAGCCACGTTCTGGGAAGAGTACCCTGATCTGCTGGCTGGCATGGATATCAAGGGCGGCGGAACGTGGCTTGGAATTACCCTTGATGGAAAATTCAGTGCCATTACCAATTACCGCGACATGAATATGCACAAGCCGGATGCACCAACCCGCGGAAATCTCCCCCTTGACTATCTTAAGGGCGGGAAGGTACCATCGGCTTATATTGATTCAGTGAGATCCGAAGCGGACCGGTTTAACGGATTCAATCTCATTATCGGTGACAAAAACTGTATATGGTACTATTCCAACATTGAAAACAAACCCAGAGAACTCCGCCCGGGCATTTATGGCCTGAGCAACCACCTGCTTGATTCTCCCTGGCCAAAAGTAGAGCGGGCAAAAGAGGGCCTTGCAGCTATTATTGGCAATGGCAAGCCCGATCTTGAAGCGTTGTTCGGTATACTCTCCGACAGAACACCTGCACCTGATAACCGGCTACCCGAAACCGGCCTCGACAAAACAACTGAAAAAAAGCTGTCTTCAGCATTCATAGAAATGGAGGGGTACGGCACCCGGTCGTCTACCATTATAATGCTGGGGAGAAACGGGCAAGTCGAGTTCAGGGAAAGGGTTAATCAGAATGGCAATACGGTACCATCAGTTGACACCAGTTACCGCTTCCTTGTACCAGGCTGACATACAGAAGCTGAAGTAAACCAGCGGGCCTATGCCTGCTGGCTGGTAATATGCTTCCCCCCGGCCTCAAGGTGCCTTTTGATCCAGAAACTGATTTCACCCAACACCATATCCTTTTCAGGTTCATTCATAATTTCGTGAAACAGGCCGTCGAAAAGCTTAAGGGTTTTATCCTGCGACTGTGCCAGTCTGTACAGCATTTTCGAACCTTCCGGACTGGTAATGCGGTCGAGCGTACCGTGGCCTACCCAAAGCGGTAATTCAATTTTACTGAACAGGCCGGGCATTTCAGTGTTTATTTTACTGAAATGAACAGCCATTTTTGCCCTCACCCGCCCTGTATAGACCAGGGGGTCGTTCAGGTAATTGCGTACCACATCAGGATCCCGGCTAATGGCCTCGGTTTCAAGTTTCACAACCGGTACGGTCGACGCCATTGCGGCTACATATTTAGCCATTTCCTGAACTACTTTTGGCACTTTTGTTGATATCTCCAGCATCGGTCCGGTAAGAAGCATCCCGTTCAGATCATTCTGATGCCTGAGCACCATTTTTAGTGCAATTGCACCACCCATACTGTGACCAAGAATGAACCACTTTTTCAGACCGGTTTCATTCCTGAGTTTTTCAAAATAAAATGACAAATCGTCGACGTAATAGTCAAACTCCTTTATGTAACACCGCACACCACCGCTCTTGCCATGCCCCTGATGATCGAGTGCGTACACCGCAAGCCCGGTATCGTTGAGTTCCCTGATCACATGGCGGTATCTGCCTGTATGCTCGGCATAGCCGTGAACAAGCAGAATTCCGGCTTTGGCTTCCTGACGGGGCAAAGCTTCATACGTGGCAATTGTTATGCCTCTATCGTTAATAAAAGCAGATTCCTTAAACATGGTGTATCCGGAAATTAAATGCCTGCATCGCAGCAAACTGTATGTTTACTACGGTTCAGATGAACATACAGGTGAAAGGTCACGGCGAACTGCCGTATATTATGTCAGCAAACCATTTCGGACCAAATTTAGCTCAATTAATGCGATTATTAAAATTTGCCGGCATTTTCCTCATCGTTGCCGGTACCATTCTCGGTATAGTTTTTTATGCTAACTGGGATGCTTTCAGAACCGTTTACGAGAACAGGGACAGTATTACAGAAGGAAGTGAATGGGTTCCAAAAACCTATTCAATTGACGGGCTGCTTGAGTACGTACTGGAACATCCCGAGCAGGTATCCATTGTAAGCTTCTCGCCTGATGACCAGGCTGACGGAATATTTTACGGTTCCCACATACTCCGCGTATACGGATCATCCGGCATAGCCCTGCATCTAGGAGAATTCTACCGGCAGGTGTCCGAATCCCTTATCAATCCCGATTCATTAATATCTGCAGATGTTCCGGGCAGATATGTAATAAGGGGAATTGATGAAAGCAGTTTCAGGAATGCCGTTAATGATGCGGCAAAGGCAGGTTATATTGATCAGAACGGAAATATCAGGCTTGAAGATCTGTTCTATCTTAATCTGGTAAAAGGGAATCTGCATGTACACGACTACATGCTGATGTTGCTGGGTCGGGAAAACATGGACAGCCTTGTGCGGAACCTGGGCTATGAGATGGATGCACCGGTTCCGTTTACCGGTCTGCATATACTTTCAATCGGAGGGCTGTTCAACCGTACGCAGGAAGATCAACTTGCGTATCTGGAGCGTCTTGACGCAAGTACACTATTTGATATGGCCTGGGATTACACCGGCAGATTTCTGACGGATGATGAATTCAGGGACAAGGTACATGCCTACACGGAACGAAGAGGGCTCAATCTGAACTTTATTCAGATGAGAAGGCTCTATAACCTTTTACCGAAAATGAAGCCAATGGATATGGCATTAATCATGCAAGCTGTACATTCCCGTACGTATATAACACCCGAAGTATCTGCCCGGGTCCATGAAAAACTGAGGTGGCCTGAAAACAGGGCTCTCATCCGGAACTCAATGGTGAACTATGCGGCCGCATACGACAGCAGAATGAGTATGCTCAACGGGGTTGATATGGGCAGAAGCCTTGGCGGGCAAACAGAACGCATCCAGGTTGTAATGTTCCAACAGTTGCCAGTTTCGATGTGGATGCATATGTCGAGCAACTTCATAAACCAGGAACTTCAGCGCCTTCTGGTAACAGATCCTGTTTTCAGAAATAAAGCAGCCAGTTTAACAGGTGCAGGCAATTGAGATGTGTCAGTTAATGTCAGCCGGATTCGTTATAATTAATGGAGACTCTATTAACTGTTACCGGTTACAGAATCTATTTGAGAAAAAAAAGAGTTGCGTTATGAAACCTATAATTACACCGAAAATTGATCAGAATATTGCTTTTCAGGTAAAAAAAATTACCGGAGACATAAGAAAGGCAAAAGGTAAACACAAACCGACAATAACTATCTCACGCGAATTTGGTTGTGAAGGTTTTCCGCTTGCCAATAAAATAGCCACCAGGCTAAGTACAGGCAAAACAGACTGGTCAGTGTTCAGCAGTGATCTGTTAAAGGAAATATCCGACAAGAATGAATACAACCGCGAAATGTTGGAATCGCTGAATGAAAGCTACCGAAGCCAGCTGCAGCAGGATCTTGACGTACTGATCTCAAAGAAACCCTCCGATTACAGCCGGTTCAAAACGATTGCGCAGAACCTCAAAATCATCGGTGAGAAAGGCAATACCATAATTGTAGGATCAGGCGGCGCTGTTGTGGCCCAGAATCAGCCAAATTTTTTCCATGTCCGTTTAACCGGAAACCTTCAGTTTCGTGTTAACAGGATAGCCGGGCTGTTTAGTATTACAATTGATGAAGCTGCAAATCTTGTTGAAGAGAGAAATCTGCGCAGACGAGATTTTATTTACAGATTTACCAATAAAGATATCGCTGACCCATCTTTATATCATTTAATCTTAAAGAATGACTTTTTCAGCGTGGATGAAATGGCTGACATCATAATACATGCTATGAAAGCGAAGAAACTTCTCTAATATCAGGACATAATGAAAACATACAAGGCAACTTACGTTAAAGGCGGTATAACTTTCGGCACCGTACTGGCAATAACCATATCCTGGTCGGCAAATCAGTCCCTCCTTTGGGCCATTATCCATGGCATACTGGGGTGGCTGTATGTTATCTACTATGCGATTTTTTATCATTTTTAGGTACGGCTGTAATCAATGAGATCACGAAACCTGCTCAACCTTGTATGGTTGATACCTGCTTATCTGCTGTTTCTTCAGGTGCATCAGATTAACGTTTTTCTTGATGCAAAGAATACGATGGCCAACGGCGAGTTACAGGAAGCTGAAGTTACCGATTTCAAAATCAAGCAGATCGCTGCACAAACCAATGGCTATATTGTAGTCAGGTTTACATCTTCTGAAGGCGAACTTATCGAACGAAAATTATCTTTGGGCGTTCAGCATGCCGCAAGGCTGATGGAGCACGAAAACCTGCCGGTCAGATATCTAAAAGGTTCCGGCCAGGAAGTAATCCTGGTACCTACTTTCGATATTCAATTGCAGATAATCCGTATCAATATTGCTATTATTACAGCTTCGCTGATCGTACTGATTGCTGTAAGTGCCGGAGTTTCACGCTACGTTATCCGGAAAAATAAAAGTGGTGAACCCGATTCACCTGAATTTAAATTAATTAATACATAATACCTGTTTTGACAACTCTACCCGGTACACTTTACCTAATACCAACTCCCCTCGGTCGCAACGCTGAACAAACCGGGTTACCTGCAGAAACGCTCAGAATTATTAAGACTGTGAGCCATTTCGCGGTAGAAAACCTGAAAAATGCCGTTTCTTTTTTGAAATTTTGCGAACATCCCACACCTGAGTTTGAGCTTTTTTTCTATTCACTCGACAAAAATACCCCGGCCAGGGAAGTCCACTCCTATCTTGATGTACTCAGGCAGGGCCATGATCTGGGCGTTTTAACCGATGCCGGGTGCCCGGGTATCGCAGACCCGGGGGCCATGATGGCCGGGCTTGCCCACCAGCAGGGAATCAGGGTAGTGCCACTTGTTGGGCCTTCGTCTATTCTGCTTGCCCTTATGGCTTCGGGCCTTAATGGCCAGCAATTTGCATTCAGCGGTTATCTTCCCATCGAGATGAAAAAAAGGCGGTCTTCCCTCTCAGAACTTGAAAAACGCTCCTCACGCTACAGGGAAACACAAATTTTCATGGAGGCCCCGTACAGGAATCTTGAACTTTTTAAAGACATACTCGATATCTGCAACGCCAGCACACTTCTCTGTGTAGCCTCAAATCTGACCATGCAGGATGAATATATCGCGACAAAAACTGTGGCAGGCTGGAAATCGGATGCCTTGCCAGATATTGACAAAAAGCCCTCTATTTTTATGATTCACGCTGAAAATTATATTCAGCCTTCAGCCAAATCCACGAAAAAGCGGCGATACTAAGAAGCATTCTGGATCGTATTAATGTGCAGTACATCACTATTGGCTAATGAAAAAGGCCGGCTGTTTTCGTATGTTTGCAGTTATTCTATTTACACGTTACACACAATTGTCGCGCGATACATTGAAGATATCTTACAGACAGGCAGATGTTACCTATCGCAGAGTCATACGATTCTGGTGTATTCTGGCCGCTATTTTTTTTACCCCACTGTTTCTTTGGGAAGATGTGTTGGCACAGGTCAGCCTTGACAGGATCTCCGTAGCTGCACGAAGCGATGGTAAGGGTTATGTAATACGGTTACATCTGAACACTGCACCAGCCAGGTTTTCAGTTGTGCAGCCGGAAACCAACCTGCTGCAGTTCACATTCGATGGGGTAACTGTTGGTTATTCCGATCTGGTGCCCAAACCGGTATCCCCGATAAAAGATATATTCATAGCCGACTCCCCTGATGGTACGGGCATCGACTTTCAACTCAATGACGGCGAATACTACCTGGCCCGTACCTATCTCGATGCCAACAGGCGGCATGTTCTTATAGCCCTTACAAGGGCGAGCGCGAATGAGGTTAAAGCGATAGCTGATAAAACTGATTTGATCAGACGGGGCAACCAGCCGGTTAACAACATAACTGAGGTGGTTGATACCGCATTGACACCCGATCCTGAAGATACATTCGACAGGCTGTTCAACCAGCGGCAGACCCTTAAATTCGAGGTTATCGTAATCGATCCGGGTCATGGTGGCAAAGATCCGGGATCGATCGGAACCAGGGGAACCAAAGAGAAGGATGTGGCACTGCAGGTCGCCAAACGGATCGGTGCCTATATCAATGAATTTCTGCCGGAACTGAAAGTAGTATATACCAGAGATGATGACCGGTTTGTTGACCTTGATGAGAGGGGCAGGATCGGTAACCGTGCACAGGGTGACCTCTTTATTTCTATTCATGCCAATTCGGTGAGAAGCAGAAACGCCTACGGAACTGAGGTATGGATACTTGGTATGCACCGCACGCAGGAAGCGTTCGAGGTAATGAAACGGGAGAATAGTGTTATCAGATTCGAAGACAAAGACGAGACTGCCATGGAGCTTAGCCAGGAACAGCTAATGATCTATGAACTGGCCAATAGCGGAAATATGGCCAGTAGCGTATATTTTGCCGAATTGCTTGACCGTCAATTCACACAGCGTGCCGGAAGGCGGTCAAGGGGTGTAAAACAGGCCGGGTTCCAGGTACTCTACCATGCATCAATGCCGGCAGTACTGGTCGAACTTGGGTTTATCAGCAATCCTAATGAAGAACGATTTATTACAAGCGATTACGGGCAAAGTATTCTGGCATCCGCTATATTCAGAGCTGTGCGCGACTACAAAGAACAGATAGAACGAAGCCAACAAGAACGGGATACCTCACGTTGAAACCATTTGTAATTGGTGTTGCCGGTGGCAGCGGATCCGGAAAAACAACCGTTATCAACCATATCAGGCGTGGCGTAAGCGACGAACAAATCGTATTTCTGGAACACGACGCCTATTACCGTGATCTTGTACACCTGCCGTTTGAAGAACGGGCTAAAAATAATTTTGACCACCCGTCATCGCTTGAAACCGAACTGCTGATCCGCCACATCGAAGCGTTGCTGGAGGGCTACAGCGTGGAAGTGCCCATCTATGATTTTGCAAATCACATCCGCAAAAAAGAGACTCGCAAGATCACTCCGCATGAAGTAATACTGATCGACGGTATTCTGATCTTTTCGGAAAAAGAGCTGCGCGACCTTATGGACCTGAAACTGTTTGTAGATACCGATGATGATGTTCGCCTGCTCAGGCGGCTGAAACGCGACATAGGTGAACGCCAGCGTACGGTTGAGAGCGTACTGAACCAGTATGAAAGGTTTGTAAGGCCAATGCACCTTGAGTTCGTTGAACCATCCAAGCGCTATGCCGATATCATCATCCCCCATGGCGGCGAAAATCACGTTGCCATCGATATGGTGAATACGCTTGTAAGAAATAAAATCGGGCTCGCCAACGGATTTCAGTGATCCGGTTGTATATCCCCGGCGGTGCAGGTCAGGGAATTGTTAAAACAATGGTTTTGCAAGAGCATATTCTATTGCCTGCCCCAGGCTTTCGTGCAATTCCGAAGCACCTGTACCACCACCGGTTACCAGTTGCTGGTTAATCTCAAGTTCCAGACCTGCATATTCACCGGGCCCGAAACTTTTACGCAGTGCTGTTGCATGCCCGTCGGCTTTTCCGGTATAGGGATAATTCATCCTGGTTCTGATGTGCGGTGAATACTGCTTCAGGGCTTCTGCAATCCTCGCAGCCACATCCCTTTCACTTTTTCTGGCCGGATCATAAAGTAGACCTGCATCCGCATTCCTGATCTTGCCATCAATTACCGGCGAGAACGTATGAACCGAAAAATGAATGATGAACCCGCCCTGCTGAATTATTCTGCTGATATGGCTGAATACCTTCTTTCTGAACGGGTAATAGTATTCATCCAGAATTTGCTTTCGTTTTGCCAATGGCAGGGATCCGGTAATATCGGAAAAAAGTGTCCGGTTATGCTCAGACCGGTTCAGCTCAACAACCAGACGGCTTATCTCAGAATAAAAAACCGGGTATCCCAGTTTTTCTGAAAGACTTAGTGTGAGTTCAAGGGCCCCGGGATCCCAGCCCCTGTGCGATTTCAACCGTTCACCGTGACCTTCAAAAAGGGATTTGAGGTCATCAGGTATTTTATGACCGCCGTGTTCGCAGGTCAGTATGGCAGCCGGGGCTGTCATGGCCTGAACATGTTGCCCTGGCTCAGGCAGGAACAGAGTTCTTCATAAACGCCGAATATTTTAGCCTGACCGGGGTCTGTACCGAGTGCCTTTATGATACGGGCGGACAATGTGCCCCCGTTCAGTACAGTATTCAAAGCCTTCAAATGACTGAGGTCTGAAATAACTACAGTACCAAGCAGATGTATCCACAGATCGGCAGCTTTTACCGGCCCGGAGCTCAACCCGAATAAATCGAGGTATTCCGGATCAGTAATAAGGCATTCACCGCCCTTCTCCGAAATTTCAGTGAGCAGAGTGCCAAGACGGCCGGCCGGCCATTTTTTCTGCTGGGCCAGTCCGCTCCATTTTTCATCGGTCAATGCCCTGAGTACAAGTATAATCAGTTCACATACAGCCAGGTCGGCAACAGGGCATTCCTGGATATCCAGAATACGGATTTCTATGGCCATCCGGTCGAACCGGGCAATCGCACCCCGGGAATTCAGCCACTCATACTGAAGAATACCTTCCGGATCATATGGCCTGATATCGTCGTAGATACCCTTGAGCAGTTTTCCTTCATACTCTGCCCGTGTGTAGACTGGTTCAGGAATTACATCTCCGGTAACCGACGGTATTTTAACAGAATTGGTACGGTACACGGCAAGCCGGTTATCATGCAATCCCGTAATTTTGTTGTCCATTACCGGGGATGCTGCCGTGAGGGCCGGCATTACAGGCATCAGGATCCGGATTGCGGCATGGAGCCTGCCGAACTCTTCATCAGTGGAAAACGGAAGATTGATGTGTGTGCTCTGCAGATTCGACCAACCATGTCCCCTGCAGTCGAATATATGGTTATAGGCCTCATAGATCGGGTTATATTCGTGTGGCCACAACCGCATTTGTGAAAAGGGCTCCATCCAGGGGTGCATGGCTCCGGGCATCAGCCTGCCTCCATACCCGGCCAGTATGTCGTTTACACGGTTAACCTGGTCCTGGAATTTTCCGGCCAGACCATCAAGGGCAGGCGCAGGACCATTGGTTTTAAATTCGATTACATGCAGAGCCAGCTCATTGTTCCAAGCCATATCACCGAATTCAACTTCAGGTTCATAGGAACCGGCTGCCTCCCGAAGCACTTCATCGGCAATGGGATACACATCGAGGGTATCGGACCTCACTATCATGTACTCGAGTTCAACACCAAAGCCCTGAAACAGACCTAATGGTTTCGGCATCAGAATTTAATCCTTCCCTCTTTGCGCGCCTCAATCCGGTTCAGAAATACCTGCATAATCTTCAGATAGAGTTCATCTTTAAGTATGAGGTCTTCAACGCCGACATCCAGATTGGGGTTGTCGTTTACTTCTATCACAACGCATTTGTTGCCCGCCTCTTTGATGTCGACCCCATAGAGGCCATCACCAATTAAGTTGGCCGCTTTGAGGGCCGTTTTTACCACATTGGATGGCGCAATCTCTACCGGCACGGTTTCATTGTTGCCATAACTGAAAGCACCTTTGGCATCAGTTTTAATAATCTGCCAGTGTTTTCTCGCCATATAATACCGGCAGGCATATAACGGTTTCCGGTCAATGATTCCAATCCTCCAGTCGAACTCGGTGGGCATGAATTCCTGGGCAATCACAAGGTCGGACTTGTCCAGAAAGCGTTCCGATTCAACCAGCATCATAGGCCGGTCGGTAATTTTAACAACTCCCTGCGAAAAAGAACCGTCCGGTTGTTTGAGAATAAGCGGGAATCCCAGTTCCGACATCACTTTTTCGATGTTGTCTTTGTGCAGAATCATCGTTCGGGGTGTCGACACATCATGTCGGTTGAGCAGTTCTGAGAGGTAAACCTTGTTGGTGCAGCGGAGTATTGACTCGGGGTCGTCGATAACTACCAGTCCCTCTGCCGATGCCCTGCGGGCAAACCGGAATGTATGATGATTTACATTGGTGGTTTCACGGATGAAAAGGGCGTCAAATTCGGCAAGCCTGGCGTAATCTTCCCTGGTTATCAGTTCAGTTCCGATACCCAGATGTTCTGCCGCCTTCATGAACTTAATAAGCGCTTTCATATCAGATGGCGGGGCTTTCTCCTTTTCATTGTGAAGAATGGCCATATCGTATCGCGGCACAGCTTTTTTGGGAATGGCCTTTCTCTTCCCTGCAAAATAATCTTTGGCTGCGGCTGCAATGAAATCACGGTGATCTTCCGGTATATCGGCGGCAGCAATCGGACCAAGGCTTTGCAGCTGCCAGCGCTGACCATTGCTTGAGAAATGTGCCCTGAGAAGCGGCGCCTGGAATAAGTTGAAAAGATGTGAGCTTAGTTTGTCATATTTTTTTGCAAGATTCCGCCCGAAATAGATGCTCAGAACAAATTTTTTCGACTTGATCGGGGAAAGATTCTGCTGGATAAGATCATCGAGTTCATCGGAAACAATCCGGACGATGGTCTGCAGCTTCATGTCCTGTATGGTGGCTATTCCCGGTATGGGCTTGTGGCCCCTTGCCGCGGCCAATAATGAAACATAGTATCCGGTGCTTTGATACTTGTATGAGCGGCAGAGGTTAAAAACCTTTGTATTCTTCAAGTCCAGGTAATACGGATCTGTGAGATAACTTCGTGCTGCCACTACCATCACATTGGGCAGCTCAAAAGGCCAGTCGGCCGGATTGTTTACTACTATGATAATCTGCATATCTAAATAATCCTGTCTTTCTCGAGGATTAACAGATTGGCATCGTAGGTCATTACACCCAGCAGAATGGCTGAGATCAGCCTGTTAATATTAACATCGTAATACTGCGACTTGTAAGCCGGATTGTGTTGAAGCGGATCGGCTACCGTAACTGTCCGGTCGGTTTGGTTATAACCGGAAAGCACCACGAAATGACCGGTCGGGAATCCCCTGATGTCATCATAATCCATCATAGGGCCATATTCACGCGCGCAATTGTAGAGATATGTTGCATTCAGGCCAGTAAGTATGGGAATTGATTTTTTCAGGTACTTTCTTATCAGGCCGGCGGTCAGGTCTTTCATGCGGATACGCCCCCCCAGCTGTAAAAATTCAATGTAGGCACTGGTTGCAAATCGCAGTTTAACATCAGGCTTTTCGAGAAGCTGCGCCTCCAGCTTTTTCCGGATCTCTTTGCGCCTCAGGTTAAACCATGTCGGATCAAACACCATAAGATTGTACGTGTAGATCGTGGCACTGTAGCCACGTTTCAGGGCATGGTTTGCAAGTAGTACGGCAAGTGTGCCACCTTCTTCAAGCGACGGGACCCCTTCCATAATTTCATGCAGATCGATGTAGTCATCGTAGAAATTGTATACCGAATGAAGACAAGTTGGCCCGCATGAGAAGTCATCGGGCTGTGGAAGTATCTCCAATTCTAAATAATTTTGCATGATCAAATGTAATCAGCGTTTAAGTGCCATACAATGGAATTATGTACGCATCAGAAACATATTTACGAGCACTGAACATACAAATCACCGGAGGTTGCCACCGCCTCGCCACCGAGCCTGACTGCCGCCCCCAGTCGATGGAGGAGGCCATGTACGACGATCTGGTGCGTCGGCGGCCCTGG
>RECM01000057.1 GCA_007694035.1 Balneolaceae bacterium | reverse complement strand
CTGCAAAAAAACGATGGGTATTTTTTTCTGATTGCAGTTCATGATGAACCGGGTGGCTTTATCGGCGCTGTCGGAATAGATCACGCCGCCGATCTGCATCTCACCATTTTTCGTGCGAACAACCATCCGCTGGTTGGCAACAATGCCAACACTCCACCCGTCGATGCGGGCATATCCGGTGGTGATGGTTTGCCCGTACCCTTTTTTATACTCGGTGAAACTGCCTCCGTCGACAATGGATTCAAGCACTTTCATTACATCGTAGGGCCGGTTGCGGTCGAGAGGGAATGTTTCCAGTATTTTTTCGGGGGATGTAGCCGGTTCTGCGGATTCAATCCGGTTGAAACCCGCTCGTGGCCTCGGCCCCAGTTTCCCCACCAGGTCACGGATGGTTGCCAGGCAGGTCGTGTCGTCGGGCATTTTGTAATCGGTAACCCCGCTGATTTCCGTATGGGTAGAAGCGCCTCCCAGGGTTTCATTATCAACATTTTCGCCTATAGCGGCTTTTACCAGGTAGCTGCCGGCCAGGAATACGCTTCCGGTTCCGTCCACGATCAGGGCTTCATCACTCATTATGGGCAGATAGGCCCCGCCGGCAACACAGCTGCCCATGATCGCGGCAATCTGGGGTATGCCCATGGCACTCATTACTGCATTATTCCGGAAAATCCGGCCGAAATGCTCTTTATCGGGGAAAATTTCGTCCTGCATGGGCAGGAAAACGCCGGCCGAATCTACCAGGTATATTACCGGGATCCGGTTTTCCATGGCTATTTCCTGGGCACGAAGGTTCTTTTTGGCAGTAATCGGAAACCATGCGCCGGCTTTTACGGTAGCGTCGTTGGCCACGATCATACAGGTTTGCCCATTTACTTTTGCCGTTCCGGTAATAACGCCACCGGCAGGACATCCACCCTGCTCGTCGTACATTTCATATCCTGCCCATAAGCCGATTTCATCGAATGGACTACCCTTGTCGATTAACGCATCAATGCGCTCCCGGGCTGTCATCTTGCCCTTCTGATGCTCTTTTTTTGCCCTTGCCGCGCCACCACCAGCCCGGATTTTTTTCTCCTGCTCAATAAAACCGTTAATCTGCCCGGTATGTACGTTATCTGTTTCCTTCATCATATTCTGTTATTCGTGACCGTTTAGCCGTTGCTGAAAATAAGTATAGCCTGAACCGAACAGCAAAACTACTTTGCGAAAAGATTTTAACACAATTCGGGCACTTAATTCACAATTGCTGACGTTTTTGCAGGTGAACACCGTGGTTTTAGTGAAACAGTGGATTTAGTTAATACCGGAAACGCATACCGGCAGTGCGGCCTTGCTGCGTTCAGTGAATTATCCGCCGCCATTTCCGAATGGTTCACTGTATGAAAATGTTATAAAACCATGATCGAATTACCTATCATTGATTTCCGGCAGGTACGTTATATAAAAACACAATTGTTTATACTTACACATCAAAAAATTAATCTATTTACCGTGAGTTCAAACCTATTCAAATTCACCATTGTACTTGCAGTTCTCTGTATTTTTGTAGTTGATCTGCAGGCACAGAGGCGTATGAGTTACCCTGAGCTGGCTGCACGCAGCCGGAACCCGCTCCTCTACCTTGATCAAAATGTACTTCCCCCAACCGACGGAGATTCACCCCGGCTTGTTATGGGATTCAGAATTGCCTACGAGCATCTGGCTTTCAGAAAAGCGGATGACGGTACTTATTTTTCGGATGCATCCATCGGCATCGAGCTGTTTGAAGGTGAGCCACGCCGCAGGGGCCGCCAGCTTTCGGTCGAAGGGCTTATACCGGTAAAGCGGTCTTTCTGGCGCAAAAAAGCCGAGGCAAGTTCTTATGAAGAGACCAAAAAAGCCACCAACTTTCTGAATGGCAGCCTTCAGATGGAACTTGAACCCGGTGTGTACACCTACGCTGTAAGCATTGATATAGACGGAACCAGAAGAAATCTGGGCAATACCGTACGACGTCTTGTTGTACCCGATTTTAAAGAGCCCGGCAAAGCCCAGGTTTACTATCTGAACACCAGCGGCAACGATGCCTGGCCGGCCGAAGTGGAACTGATAAGCATGGGTCAGTCTGTAAATTATGCCACAGATTTTACAGCACTTGTACAGCTGCCTGATGGTGATGCCTACAGTGTTATCATCGACAGAATGGAAATCAGGTCCCGCGATACAACCAGAGTAGAAACGGTTTTCCGCACCGAAATAACAGAGGCGATGATAGCCGATAATATGTTGGTGAAAGCCAGTCCCGATTCAGGCAGGCTTGTGTTCAGATTACAGCCGGGTGAGGGACGTTTCCGATATGCCTGGGTCCAGATACCCAATTCCCAATTCCCCAATGCAAATTACAGGCTTCGGATTCTGAAAAATGACCGAGACCCTGCAGGAGAAAGGTTTTTCAGAAATCTCTGGCTGGATATGCCGGTAAGCCTGCTCAATCTGGATACCGCCATAGAAATGCTGCGCTTTATAGCGGACCGCGATCAGATCAGGGAAATGAGGCGGGGATCAGATGCCGAAAAAGAGCAGAAATTCCGTGCTTTCTGGGATAAACGAAACCCGACTCCCGACACCGAATACAACGAGCTGATGGCTGAATACTACCGCCGTATCGACTATTCTTTTGAAAATTTTTCAACCCCCAATGTACCCGGCTACGATTCCGACCAGGGCAAAATATATATCACACACGGCGAACCGGTCCGCATCAGAAGAAGCTTTCCGGTAAATGAGCCGGCCCGGGAAGTATGGGAATACCCTGAACAGAGCTTCGTGTTTGTAGCCAGGACCGGTTTTGGCGATTTCGAGCTTGTGGGCCGGCAATAGTGCCATTATTGCTGCAAGATTGTATATTAGGTTTTCATGAAACAAAAACCACAGCATAAAGGTGTTTCTATCCCTTTTCTATGAGCATGAAGCCGGAAACCTCTGTTGCTGAGATGAGATGAAATACGTACTGACGTGTTGATCAAAATCGCCATCTCAACCGGAGATCCAAATGGTATCGGTCCCGAGATCGTTATCAAGCTGTTACGTCAGATACGGCTTGATAATATTGCCGTTCTATTAATCGGGCACCCGGGTATATTTGAGTTTTATGCTGCCTCGCAGCAACCTTTTCGCGGTATTACGCTCACTGATTCTGCCGTGCGAATCAATACAGCCGGCATCTATGTGCTGCCCCCCGGTTCCGATACAGTAGTGCCCGAACCCGGTAAAATCGGTGCCCGTTCGGGGGCTTACGCTATGAAGTGTGTCGAAACGGGTATACAGCTTTGCATGAATGGCCATGCACATGCCCTGCTTACAGCCCCCATCAGCAAGGAGGCGATTCAGCTCGGCGGTTACAATGTGCCCGGTCACACTGAATTTCTCGCAAAAATGACCGGTGATGGCGACGTACTTATGATGATGGTTTCCGAAACCATGCGTGTGGCCCTTGCCACCGGGCATATACCCATCTCCGCGGTTGCCGGCAGCCTGAATTCAGGTTTGCTGATGAAACGACTCAAAACGCTCAACTCGTCGCTGATTACCGACTTTGGGATTGTCAGCCCCAGGATCGCTGTTACAGGCCTTAACCCCCATGCAGGAGACGGCGGCGTTCTTGGCCGTGAAGAGATCGATGTAATCATACCTGCCCTTGAGCAGGCAAAAGATGCGGGCATCAACGCCGAAGGTCCATTCCCTGCCGATGCCTTTTTTGCCCGCAAATCTGCTGAGCGTTATGATGCGGTACTTGCCATGTACCACGACCAGGGGCTTATTCCATTCAAAAGCACAGACAATGGGCGCGGGGTGAACTTTACCGCCGGCCTCCCCATTGTGAGAACATCACCCGATCATGGAACTGCATTCGATATAGCCGGTAAAGACATTGCAGACCCGGCTTCCATGGTGGCCGCTTTTAATCTCGCGCTCACATTGTCAAAGAACCGTACACACTCACAGAACTCCAATAATTCACAATGACCGAAAAGAATAAAAACTCTAATTATGAGGCTCTTGCCTACATTTACGATGAAGTAATGCAGGATATCGATTATGACGACTGGGCCGACTATATAGATGAACTTATTCAGGAGCATCATCCCGATGCTGTAAGCATACTCGAACTGGCCTGCGGTACCGGTCGGCTGGCTTTGTCGCTCGACGAACTCGACTGCTACGACATCACTGCCACAGACCGTTCTGAAGCCATGCTCAATGTGGGGCGATTGAAAGCAGACTATCTGAAATCGAGCATACGATGGGAAGTCGTTGATTTTTTTGACATCCGCCTGGATGAAACCTACGATGTGGTTATGACCCTGTTCGACAGCCTGAACTACATTCTCGAGGATGGAAAAATCGTGGATGTATTTAAGCAGGTATACAAGGTATTGAACGACGGCGGCCTGTTCATTTTTGATTTCACTACACCGGCCCATTCAGAGAAATACGCAGAAAAAATGAACGATCAGGGCGTAACCCCCGATAATTACCGGTTTGTGAGGCGAAGCTACTACCTGCCCGCAGAAAAACTTCATTACAACGAATTTGATATTGAAAAACTCAGTGCCGACCACGGCGAAGTGCTTGAACGCTTCAGGGAAGTACACCGACAGCGGGCCTATAAACTGAGTGAGATGAAAGAGCTTATTGCCAAAACAGGGTTTGAATTCCTTGAGGCATATGATGATTTTGACGTAAGTGAAGCAAATGACAACAGCAGCCGCATCACTGTGGTATTGAGAAAGTGATGTGCCCGCCCGCCAATTCATTCAGCTCAATAGTCGTATATTACCGGATGTTTGTTAAAGAGGAGATATGGCAGAAAAAAATGTGATCGAATTCCGGGATGTTGCTGTCAGTTACGACGGCAAGACGGTACTCAAAGACATCAATTTTACACTTCAGAACGGCGAGTTCGTCTATATGATCGGATCGACCGGAGCCGGGAAAAGCTCTTTCCTGAAGCTCATCTATCGTGATATTGTACCCGATATGGGAGATGTGATCGTAAACGGGTACAATGTTCAGAGCATGAGCAACAGCAAGGTACCCTACCTGAGGCGCAGCATCGGTATCGTTTTCCAGGATTTCCAACTCCTGCCCGACCGCACTGTTCACGATAATGTGGCATTTGCGCTCGAGGTAACCGGACAAAGCCGGCGGATTGTTAAACAGAGGGTGCTCGAGGTACTTTCGCTGGTCGGCCTGAGCCATAAGCGGCTGAACATGCCGGACGACCTTTCGGGTGGTGAGCAACAGCGCGTCGTTATCGCGCGTGCTCTTGCCAATGAGCCCAGGATTCTGCTGGCCGATGAGCCTACCGGAAACCTGGATCCTGAAGCGTCATCACAAATCATGGACATTCTGAAACAGATCAACAACAGGGGCATGGCCGTACTGATGGTGACCCACAATTATGACCTGGTCAGGAAATTTCCCAACAGAACACTAAGAATTAAAGACGGACGGCTCGAGGTTGTAGATGCAAACACACTCCACACAGAATTCAGATCGTTTTAAGCCCCGCAAGATTACTGTAGAGAGCGAAAAACAGTACCTGTCGATCGTCTGGGCCGATGGCCACCACTCAGTCTATTCGTTTGAGGGCCTGAGGGGGAACTGCCCCTGTGTTTTTTGCAGGGGTGGGCACGACAAAATGGGTCAGCCTTTTGAACTGGCACTGTTTATGAAAAAACCCCAACGGTTGCGTAAAATCACCAAAATTGATCAGGTGGGGAATTATGCCATACAGATTCAATGGGAAGATGGCCACAACTCGGGTATGTTCAAATGGGAACAGCTGAGAACAACATGCCCTGTTGAAAACGGACTGATCGACGCTGATGAATATGACCGAAGCTGATATTTCCCAATTGACTTAAGAATCAGCGCGTATTTAATACCTCTTCTATTCTGCTCGCTGCTTCTTTCAGGTAGGCATCATCGCGGGCATAACAGGCCCTGAACCATCCGGATTCCAGCGAATGAAAGCCTGCTCCCGGCGACAGGTTTATTTTCCCGGTATCGAACAGTTTTCTGTAGAGTTTCATCTCCCCTGCCCGGTTCGAGCTGTTCAGCCATGAACGAAGGTCAAGCCAAAGAAAGAAACCTGCGCTGGCGGGATGATATGGAATGTTCAGTTCATCCAGCAACGATGTGAATGTTTGATATGCCCGTGCAATCCTGATCCGGTTTTCCTTCTGCAGCTTATGCAGCCAGTCGTGGTCAGACAGCATTTCGATGAGAAGGTGTTGTGTGGATGAAGACAGGCAGGCAAAGTAGGTGAGCTGCGGCATGGCTTTAAGCAGGTCGCTGTTACGGGTAATCAGGACCCCGGCCTTGAAGCCCGATAATCCGAAATCCTTGGCAAACCCATACACCACATGAACATGTTCGTCGTAACCGTCTGCCAGGTTCAGTATAGGGGTAAAGGGTGAATCATCGAAAATGGAGTGCCGGTATATTTCATCCCAGATTACGGGCAGTTGCCTGCTTTTCGCAAATTCTATGATCTCGCGAACCAGGTCAGGCGGATATACATCGCCAAGCGGGTTGTTTGGATTCGTTATCAGAATGCCCTTTACCTGAATACCATCTTCTGATGCCCTGTAGATACTTTCTGCGAGAACCTCAACACTCAGCCTGTAACCATCGGCTCCCGAAAGATAGGCCGGTACCGGAGTAACACCTGCCCTTGCCCTGAAATCATGGTCGAAGCCGGCATAATAGGGTGCAGGAATAAGGATGCCATCGCCGGGCTCGAACAGCAGATGCGCCAGTTGATCCAGAATGGCGGAGCTGCCGGTTGAAAAAACCACCTGTGAGGGTTCAATCCTGTTATTTAACCCCCGGCTGTAGAATTCCGCAAATGCTTTTCGGAGGTTATGGTCTCCCCGCATGTCGGTATAGTGGGTCAGCTTTTCGGATACGGGTGCCGTATGGTTAAATTTCTCTTTTAAAAGATCATACAGCAAGCCGTTCTCGGCGGTGCCCATGTTGATATAACCTTCAGGGTTACGCTGCGCATGCCAGGGATCTGCCTCCGCATTGAAATGTGCCGCAACCAGGGGATTGGATCCCGCTAAATTTTTCTGACCACGATTGGATAACATGTTAGTTCATTTTTTTAGTTCAGCAGGATTTACACCAAGACCAAGAGAGGCGTCGATCACCGCACCATGCAGCACATCAGCGGCTTTGCCGGAAAGGAACAGGGTAATAGCAGCAATTTCGGCGGGTTCAATAAGCCTGCCTCCGGGCAAACCGGATACGACTTTTTCACGGGCATCATCATCGAGGTGGTCGAGCGTGCTCGATGAAAACATCGGGGTATTGGTAGCCCCGGGGCAGACCGTAAACACACGGATTCCCGTATGTACCAGCTCGGCCGCCAGCTGCCGGCCCAGAAAGGCAATGGCAGCCTTGCTCATTCCATCGGCAAGCGAAAAACCCGGATATACATTGATACCCCCTCCCACGGAACTGATAAAAATGATTCTTCCGCTGTTGCGCTTTCGCATACCTGCAAGTATAGCCCTGGTGAGCCATAGGGTTCCCACTGCATTTACCTGGATGAGAAGGCGGTCGTGCTCGTCGGGATCGGACGACATTTTTTTGACCGTAGCCGTACCCAAACCTGCATTATTGATCAGGATATCGGGTGTGCCCGGCAGCTGCTTTACGAGCTTATCGTGTGCCCCCTGCTGCGTCAGGTCCAGCTTGAAAGACTGAATGCGGATATTGCCCAGTTCCTGTTCAAGAACGGCCGCTTTATCGGAGCCCGTGTTATACGTAAACCAGACCTCATACCCCAGGTTGTGGTACTCCCTCACCATCGATTCACCGATGCCGCTGGTACCGCCGGTTATCAGAACAGTTGCAGGTTTTTCCATTTTATCTTCCAGTTTGATTAGGGAAGATAAGGTTTTTCAGTTCTGCTGCGAATGGAAAAACCTGTGCCGGTTTTAAGGCAATCAGGTCATTACCGGGTGCCGGCTCTTACTGTTCTGGCCGACCAGTTTTTAAGATCATCAAGCATCACATAGATAACCGGCAGCACAATCATGGTGATTACGGTTGAAAAGGTAAGCCCGCCAACAATTGCCCGTGCCATCGGATAATATGGGGGGCCGTTTCCGCCAATCAGGGTGTTCCCTACACAAAGCGGGAGAAGTCCCAGTACGGTTGTAGCCGCGGTCATAAGAATCGGGCGCATACGGTGTTTGCCACCGGTAATGATCGCTTCCTGCCTGCTCATTCCATCGGCCCGCAGCTGGTTGATGTAGTCTATCAATACAATGCCGTTGTTTACCACCACGCCCATCAGTATCAGGATTCCGATCATAGCCATCAGGTCGAATGCAGTACCGGTAATCATAAAGAACCAGTACACTCCGATTACAGCAAACAGAATGGATGTGATGATAGCGGCGGGATATATCATGGATTCAAACAGGGAAGCCATTACAAGATAGATCAGTATAAGGGCCAGCAGAATGTTGATTAACATGTGGTTCATGGAATCGGACGCCTGTGTGAAGCTTCTGCCGTAGCTCCAGCCATATCCGGCAGGATAATTGATCTGGTCCATTACCTTTTTTATTTCTGCCCTGGCCTCATTGGTGGTCAAATCTTTAAGGCTGGCATTGATGGCCACAGAGGTGGTTCTGTTTTGCCTTTGAATGGTTCGGGGCCCCTGCCTGACAGAATAATCTGCGATACCCGATAATTTTACGAGCTGCCCTCCGGGTGTTACTACCGGCAGGTTCATCAGACTTTCAATATTCTGCCTGTCGGCATCCTGCATGGTCAGAAAAACGTCAATCTCGCCCGTATTTGTTCTGATAGTGCGCAGTTGCTGCCCCCTCATTGCGCTTGACACCATACTCGCTACCTGCATGGCCGACAAATCGAATGCCGAAGCACGGTTGTGATCGACTACCAGCTGAACCTCTTCCGAACCCGATTCGATTTCAGAACGGATGTCAACGAATCCGCTGATCTGCGATAATCTGCGCAGTGCTTCGTCAGATAATTCGGCCAGCATTTCACTCGATTCACCATTGAGAAAAACCTGGATACCCTCACCTGACGCCCCGGAAGCGAATTCGAATTTAGGATCTGCAATACTCAGTTTCGGCAGGTCTTTACGGATGAGCTCTTTTATTTTCGAAACCGATTTTTTGGCATCGGCTTCATCCACCAGAATGATTGTGGAAAAGGCATAGTTGGTATTGTAAAAACTGTAGACGGATTTAATTTCAAACTCTTCCTGATGCTCGAAAAGATAATTTTCGATTATATCGACCGATTCCTTCACTTTATCAAGCACATAATTGCCCTTAACATTATAGTGGAGCCGTATGTCGCGCTGCTCCACCGGGGGAAACATATCGGTCTTCACGGCATTCATGGGAATAGCCACTGTTCCGATAATTACAATTATCAGGCCGGCCGATGTATACCGGTGTCCGAGAAGCCAGGCCAGCAATGACCCATAGCCGCGCATAAAACGGCTGTTATAATTTACAGGAACAGGGGCCTTTTTCGATTTAACCCTGAATGTAAGCAGCGGAATAATACTCAGCGATATGAGAAGAGACGCCAGCAGGGCAATACAAATGGTTACAGCCACATGCTCCAGAAAAACGGCAGTCATATCCTGCTTGCTTACCACCAGCGGTAAAAAAACGATAACGGACGTGAATGTACCGGCGGTAACGGCCATGCCGACCTCTTTTACAGCTTTCAGGGTCGCTTCCCGGCGATCCATATTCATGGATTGATACCGGTGTATATTTTCAGTTATTACAACGGCATTGTCTACGAGCATGCCCACGGCAAGCATTAGCCCCATCATCGACAGAATATTCAGGGAATACCCGAGAAAATAGAGACAGGCCAGGGTTACAATAAGAGAAAACGGTACGGCCAGAGCAACAATAAGAGTGGTCCGGAACTGCCGCAGGAACAGATAAAGTACAATGATGGAAAACAACGCACCTATCAGGCCTGCTTTGAGCAATTCACTCAACGAGCTCAATATGCCGTTAGCCTGATTGAACTGCTCATAGATCCTGATACCGCTCATCTGGGGCAGTTCACCAACTTTCTGCAGCTCATTCTCCACCAGGCGTGCAACTTCGATGGTATTGGCCCCCGATTCTTTATAGACATCAAGGCCTACGGCATACTTTCTGTCGAGATGCCGCCCGTAATTACGCCGGGGGGCTTCGTAGCGGATGTCGGCAATATCAGAGAGAATCAGGTTGCCCGGGCCGACCGGAAGCCGTCGCAGATCCTCGATTCCCCGGATATTGCTCCCCGGATGAACCGAATAGCGCAGACCGGCATCCGTTATCCGTCCTGCGGTAACCGAAAAATTGCTGTTGGCCAGCGTGGACGAAAGCTGGTTCAGGTTCACGTTGAATGCTGCAAGGCGGTCGGCAAGAAGCTCAATCCGGATCTGTTTCTTGTCGACTCCATAGAACTCAACTTTTGAAACGCCCGGCAGGCGCTCGATCCTCTGTTTAAGATTTCTGTCGATCAGGTCGTAGGAGTCGCTCAGATCATTTTCACTGCTCAGTCTGAGGTTTAATATGGGATCGTCGGTTGCAGAAAACTTGAAAACGGTGAAACGGTCAAGGTCGGATGGTAAAAGATGGCGGATGCCGTCAATTTTTTCGCGGATTTCAATAGCTTTCAAATCAATGTCGGTATCCATTTTAAACAGAATGAATATACCCGCACTGTTCTCACCTGAGTTGGATGACATCCTTTCGATGCCACTGATAGTGGACAGCACTTCTTCAACCGGTTTTGTGATGAGTTTTTCTACTTCTTCTGGCGTCGACCCCGGGTATGGTATCTGAACAAAATTACCGGGGAAACTGATGTCCGGGAAAAACTCAAGCGGCAGAAGTTTGATTGAAATGCTTCCAATAACCACCATGCAGAGAAATATCATCAGGCTGGTTACCGGCCTTTTCAATGAAAATCCGGTGATATTCATGCGCTTTCCCCCTCAGCGGATGGCACTGAAATGGTATTGAATTTTTTCCGGTCAAGTATCGCATACATAACCGGAATAACCACAAGAGTGAGCATGGTAGAGACCAGGAGTCCGCCGATAACTGTAATACCCATAGGAGCCCTTATTTCAGCGCCCTCACCGAAACCTATTGAGAGCGGAAGAAGCCCAAGCACTGTGGTAAGGGTTGTCATAAGAATGGGCCTGAGCCTGAGGCTGGCACCTTCAATAATGGCACTGCCTTTATCCATGCCCCTGGCACGCAGCTGGTTGATCAGGTCAATAAGCACAATCGCATTGTTCACTACGATTCCGGCCAGCAGAATCAGGCCAATAAATACGACCACGCTCACCGTTGAGCCGGTAATCCACAGTGCCCAGACGGATCCGATCAGGGCCAGCGGTATGGTAAACAGAATTACAAAAGGATGCATGAGCGACTCAAATTGTGAGGCCATGACCAGGTAAACGAGGAATACCGCCAGGAGCAGGGCAAGAATAAGCGATCTGAATGCCGAATCCATTTCCTGATTCTGCCCGCTGATCGCAGCCTGCACAGCGCCCGGCATCGGTGTACTGCGAATAATAGACCCGATTTCGCCTGCGGCCGATCCAAGGTCGCCATAGTTGAGATTGGCCGTAACCAGCGCGACCCTCTGCTGCGAGATTCTTCTGATCTCGCCCGGACCCATACCGGAACTGATTTCAGCAATGGCAGCGAGAGTAACGGGTTTGTCGGATTCCGGATTGATGATCAGTTGTCTGATATCATCAATGGAATTGCGATCCTGCTCGCGGGTGCGTACAAGAACATCAATTTTCTGGTCCCGCCATGAATATTTTGTAGCAATATCCCCCCTTATCTTGCTCACGATCCTGTTGGCGGCATCATGAACCTGAAGGCCAAGTGCCGCAGCTTTTTCGCGGTCAAAGTGAATGTTTATCTCAGGGTGGCCCTGTTCCATTGATGATTTCACATCGGCAAAACGGTCTGATGCACGCATTTTCTCTGCAATGCGATCACTTACAAGCTTCAGTTCATCGAGTTCATAACCTGAAATTTCTACTTCGACAGGGGTACGGAATGAAAATAATGCCGGCCTTGAAAATTTATACTCAAGCCCGGGTATCGCCTCCAGTGCAAACCGCAAATCCGCCATTGTCGCTTCTTCGTGGGCAGACATGTAACCCGGTTTCAGCTTTACATTCATCTCACCCCAGTTTTCGCCTCCCTGGTCCGGGTTGGCATCCATGCGGTTGCCTGAACCGGCAACGGAAAAGGCCAGGTCAATCCGGTCATCAGCGGCTGCTGCAAGCTGAATGCTCTGAATGGCCTCGTCGGTGCGTGAAAGAGGAGTGCCGGGCGGCATCCTGAATTCAATATTGTACGTGCCCTGGGCCAGCGAAGGTATAAGTTCGATACCAAGCCGTGGTATGATTGATATGGTGCCGGCAAATATAAGTACAGCACAGCCCAGTACAACAACCCGGTTTTCGAGTGCCGACTTCAGTATAACCGGATATACATTTTCGATACGGTTGTACATACCGTTAACGAAATTCAGCACCGGATTCAGGAAAAACATAATTGCCTTGCCGGCAATGCTGAACATTCCGACAATCACCCATACCATAAATACCGGAACGGTATTGAAAACGAATAGCCGTGTACGCCTTAATATCCTGCCAAAACGGGTACGTGGTTCGGAGAGTACCGGTTGTACTGCATCTTCCTTTTCGTCCTTTTTGAGTGAAGCAAGCATCGGAATGAGCGTGAGCGCCACCAGTAATGAAGCCAGCAGAGAGAATGTAACGGTAAGTGCCTGATCGCGGAACAACTGCCCGGCTATGCCCTGCACAAAAACAAGCGGGAAGAAAACGGCAACGGTTGTAAGTGTTGATGCAAGCACGGCCATTCCTACTTCGCCTGCACCCTCTTTCGCGGCCAGAAAGGTGCTTTTGCCCTGCGCTTTGTGCCTGGATATATTCTCGAGAACTACGATGGAATTATCGACCAGCAGCCCAATGCCGAGTGCAATACCACCTAACGACATTATATTTAGTGTGATGTCGTAGCTGTACATCAGGTTGAATGTGGCAATTACCGACACCGGTATCGAAACCGAGATAATGAGCGTGGAACGCAAATCCCTGAGAAAGATGAACAGAACGATCATGGCCAGCAATCCGCCAATAATACCCGCTTTAACCACTTCGTCAACCGCCTGGTTGATAAATGTGCTCTGGTCATACACTTTCACCAATTTCAATTCAGCCGGCAGAATTTTGTTAATATTCTGCATCCGGGAATCAACTATTCTGGCTACGGCTACTGTATTGGCGTCACCTTCCTTGTAAATCGCTATTTCGACTGCTTCCCGGCCATGGATACGGGTTATGGCTTCCCGTTCCTTGTAAGACTGTGCCACACGGGCCACATCCTTCAGGTAAACCGGTTTTCCGTCCCTGTTGCTGATTACAACATCGTCGATCTGAGCAATACTTTGAAACTGGTTGAGTGTTCGAACAAGATAGTGCTGACTCCCCTCTTCGAGCCGTCCTCCCGACAAATTGATGTTTTCGGCCCTCAGTACCGCTGAAACCTGTTCGATAGGGATATTGAGATGGGCCAGCCGCTGCTGATCAACGAGCACCTGTATCTCCTCTTCAAGCCCGCCGCTCACTTTAACAGATGCCACTCCCCCGCCTGCTTCAAGTTCTTTTTTAATATGTTCGTCGGCAAACCGCCTGAGATACTTCAGTTTTGCGTGCTCTTCGGTTGACAGTGATGCGAACTCGGCAGCGTGTTTTGATTTGCTGTCGAGAAACAGGGCGTAACGTATTACTGGTTCAAGGGACGGATCAAATCGCAATAAAACGGGCCGTGTTGCCTCGAGTGGCAGGTTTATCGCGTCGAGCTTTTCGCGAACATCCAGCCCGGCATAATCCATATCGGTACCCCAGTCAAATTCAAGGGTAACATCAGATGTGCCGGAGCGGGATACACTCCTTATCTGATTTACATTCCTGACAGCACCGAGGGCTTCCTCAATGGGCTTTGTAATCAGGTTTTCTATCTCTGCAGGAGCGGCTCCTGTGTATTCCGTGCGGACAGTAAGCGTAGGGTAACTGAGCTCGGGCAGAAGGCTGATGTTTAGCCTGGAAAGTGATACGACTCCAAAGAGCAGTATGCCCACGGTAAACATAGCGATGGTAACCCGGCGACGTACAGACAAATCAACCAGTTTCATAATGAAAACCTTTCAGTAACAGAATAAGGGTTAGTTTAAGTGGATGACCTCTATCCTGCTGGTGTCGCGTAAACTGGCCTGACCTACCGTTACAACCTGTTCACCCTCTGAAACCCCATCGAGTACTTCAATGTAATTTCCGTTCGTAAAGCCGGTGGTAAGCCTTTTCCTCACGGCAATACTGTCCTGAATAACATAGGCCGACATGCGTCCGTCTTCACTCATAATGGCCTGCCTGGGGATGATCAGGGTGTTTTTGTTTAAGCTGTGAACAATGCTTACCCTTGCAAACATCCCTGGTTTTAAAACCCCTGTGGCGTCGTTAACCAGAACGGTTACTTTCGCCGTGCCTGTTGCCCGATCAATAACAGGGCTCACCCTCTCAACCTTGCCGGTAAAGATTTCAGCCGACCGGGCATCCATATTAAGGCTCACACGTTGCCCGGGCCTGATCTTGCCAATTTCATGCTCCGGAACATGCAGCACGGCCAGAAGCGGGTTCATCTGTATTACATCAAATGCGGCCTGATTGGGGGCAATTCGGTTCCCTGCTTTAATGAACCGGGCTGCAACCACGCCAGATATGGGGGCCCTGATACTGGTCTGATCCAGATTGCGCTTTGCCAAATCGAGATTGGCTTTCTGAACTTCAAGTTCAAACTTCACATTTTCAAAAACCTCGGCGCTTACCAGGTTCCGTTCGAACATGGTTTTATTTCTCTCAAATTCATTCTGAAGGCGGTTAAGGCTGGCCTCGACCCGGGCCAGCTCAATTTCGTAGGGTTCACGGTCAATTTGGGCAAGCAGGTCACCCTGTTTAACAAAGTCACCCTCTTCAACAAAAACACCGGTAATGAATCCGCCCACCTCCGACATGGCAGTGGCTTCATCCCGCGCTTCGAGTGAAGCTGTGCCGTGGTAGTAGGCAGCAACATCTCCGCGTTTAACGGTTTCGGCCTCTACAGGGATGGTTGGTTGGGCATTCTCTTTTTGGGGGTTTTTGGATTGGCTCTCGGTTGTGCAGCCGGACTGGCTGATGGCTGATGCGAGTAACAGGACGACAAGAATTGAATGGGTTTTCATACGTATTTGACAAAGGTGGTTACTTGCGTTTCGCTCTGTCTACGATATGAGAACCAAAATGGTTACATGTAAATAAATGCCGGGCTTTCTGCCCTACCTTTCCTCATTATTGCGAAGCAAATCGGGCAACATTCCCTTCAGATCACCAAAACGGTTCTGATAATCTTCCTGGCTCCTTCTGATAACCTCAAAAGCTTCATCCTGGCCATAAACATGGGTGATGCGGCATTTGGTCCCACTAAGCGAGCCGGGGATTTCCTTATAGGTCAGGAAATAGTGCCGGAGACGTTCAAGTGTTTTGTCGGGCAGGTCTGAAATATCCCTGTAGCCGCCATAAATCATATCGTCTTTCATCACGGCAATGATCTTATCGTCGGCTTCCTTGCCATCAATCAGGCGGAAACCGCCAACGGGTATGGATTTGATCAGAATATTGCCGTGCGTAATGGCTTTTTCCGAAAGAATACATATATCGAGCGGATCACCATCGCCGGTTATATCCAGTATGCCCGATTTTTTAGCGGAATATTCGGCTACTCTCTCACCGCAGAATGTTTGCGGCAGAAACCCGTACAATGCAGGGCACACATTGGAAAAACGCTGAGGCCGGTCGATCTTCAGATAGCCGGTATCTTTATCTATTTCGTATTTGACCGTGTCGGTAGGTACAATTTCTATGAACGAGGTTACAACCTGCGGCGATAATTCCCCGATTTCCACACCGTGCCAGGGGTGGGATTTCAACATGAGGCCCATTAGCCGCCAAATTCTGTCTGATGAATCTTTATTCATTGTATTTTGATTTGGTTGTTGTTAATGGTTTGATGTTAGCATTTTGATATGCTAATCTCCATTATTATTGAGATTTTATGCACCCGACATCTTTTACTTGACACGACATTTATTCCCTGTTAAAAACCCAAATAATCTGAATCCGGAAATTATGAAATATTCTATACTAATGATGTTACTGGCTGCAGCAATGCTGTTATCCTGCAGTTCCGGGCAGTCCGATACCGAAAGATATGTCCAGTTGGTTACCGGGGAAAATCCTGCACAGCCCGGCTTCGACCATGAAGGGTCAGATCCTGAAGCCATTGATATTGCCGACAGGGTTATGGCAGCAATGGGCGGCAGGCAAGCCTGGGATAACACCCGCCACTTGCGCTGGAACTTCTTCGGGTTCCGGACCCTGTACTGGGATAAATGGACCGGTGATTTACGTGTGGAAATTCCATCATCCAAAACCCGAATCCTGCTCAACATCAACGAAAATACAGGCCGTGCCTGGAGAGACGGTGCAGAAATGGCACATCCCGATTCCGTTGCCAAATACGTTCAGCAGGGCAAGTCGATCTGGATAAATGATTCGTACTGGTTTGTAATGCCGTTCAAATTGAAGGATTCGGGAGTAACCCTTACCTACCTTGGTACCGATGAAACCGATAGAGGCGGGGATGCCGAACTGATTGAGCTCAGGTTTAAGAACGTTGGCAACACACCCGACAACAAATACCATGTTTGGGTCGACAAGCAGACGCACCTCGTATCGCAATGGGCCTATTTCAGCAGGTATGATTTGGAAACCCCCAATTTTACCGGCCCGTGGACCGATTACAACCGGCACGGGGAAATATTGCTGTCTGGCGGGCGTGGCGAAAGGGAGATTTCTGATATTGCCGTATTCGCGGAACTTCCCGGCAGTGTTTATAATTCTTTTGAGGATGTTCATTTGCAGTAAACCGGATCACATTAACATAAACGTATTTGAAAGGCACCATCCGCTAATGAAAGACCGAAAAATCCGCAGTTATGAAAGTGATGATATTACAGTGACTTACGACCAGGGCAGATGCATACATGCCGGTGCGGGCATTCAGCAAACAAACCTTTTTGTGATGGTGCCCATAAACAGT
>RECM01000174.1 GCA_007694035.1 Balneolaceae bacterium | reverse complement strand
TAGACCCGGTTGTAGATCAACTTTACCTGATTCTCCACAAGAGCCTTGTCTTTGGGACGGCCGGCCCGAGCCGGTACAACGGTGGTGTTATAGTGGTTGGCCAGATCTTCCAGAGCGCGGTTCACATCGGGTTCATACCGGCTGGTTTTGATGATGGCCGTCTTCATGTTATCGGGAACCAGCGCTTTGGGGACTCCGCCCAAGGCGATCAGACAGCACACCAAAGCGTGGATAAAATCCACCAATTGCTGCGTCTTGACGGCCATCGCAAACCCATAGTCCGAATACGGCAGACACGCGATAAACACCTGACAGTGTGTGAGCTGCCCAGTAAGAGGGTCTGTGATTGGCAGGGTATGACCGGCAAAGTCGATATAGAGCTTCTCGGCCGGGTGGTGGGTCAAAACCATCGACGGGTTGCGACGCTGCATAAAACGGTCCAGATGATAGCAGAACTGCGAATAGCCGTACCCTCCGGGATTATGCTCACGGTACTCCTGCCATAACAGTTTTCGGGTCACACCTACTTTGGTGAGTTCCCTGGCAAAGTAATCGAAGCGATCGGCAAGCTCGCCAAAACGTGAATCCTTATAGGCGGGATCCCCGGCATGCAGCCGCTCCAAAAGCACCGGATCGTCCAGGGCCAATAACTCTTCGGCCGGCCACCCACCGAGGGTAATGTAATCGGAAATTAACAATGCATGTTTTTCGGAAAATAAGGATGTATGGTTTTCGGAAAACAGGAATGTAGGTATTTCGGAAAATAAGAATGCATATTTTTGATTGGGAGGGTCTCCCAATCAGTGAGTCTGAGTCAAAAAAAAGCCTTATATCGGTTCTTTTAACCTAACGAACCGAAATGACTGGCAAAGACTTAAACAATTGGATCATGTATCACGAAATACATCAACTTTCCCGGCTGGGATTTAAAAAAGCAAAGATCGCCCATTTCCTTGTTCTCGATGTGCGAACGGTAGGTAAATACCTGGCCATGAGCGAAGACGACTACGAACAGTTGCTTTCCCGCAGCCGGCAACGAAACAAAAAATTGAGCCCCTATGAAGGGTTTGTCCGGGACAGGCTCAGTAAATTCCAGGATACCTCGGCCGCTCAAATGCATGATTGGCTCAAGGAGCATCACGAGAACTTTCCCGATATCACAGGCCGGTCGGTTTACAATTTTGTGATGTTTGTCCGGGCCGAACATAACATTCCGGTGTTGGGGATCCAGCGCGATTACTTTCCCGTGGAAGAGCTCCCCTGGGGAGAACAGGGCCAGGTGGACTTTGGCCAGTACAACATGCGCACCGCCGGTGGCGGGCGTAAGAAAGTCTGGTTTTTTGTAATGGTGCTCTCGCGAAGCCGCATGAAATACCTGTGGTTTTCCGACTGTCCGTTTACCTCCGAAAGCGTTTGCTGGGCGCATGAACGAGCCTTTGCCTACGTTGAAGGAGTTCCGGTCATCATGGTCTATGATCTGGACCGGATCATGGTTGTCGATGAGAATATGGGCGAGATTCTGCTCACCGCTGCCTTCAAGGCGTATGTACGATCGGTGGGCTTCAAGCTCCATTTTTGCCGGAAAGCCGACCCGCAAAGCAAAGGGAAAGTGGAAAATGTGGTTGGGTACATCAAAAAGAACTTTCTCTACAACCGCACCTACCAGGATCTGCAGTCGCTGAATGAGCAGGCGCTGGCCTGGCTGCACAGAACGGCGAACCACCTGCCCCATAACGTGACCAAACAATCCCCGCAGAGCCAGCACCTGATCGAAAAACAGTACCTCAACCCTCACAAGCCCCTGCCCATGGAGAATAAACCCACCTGTTACTACGTCCGGAAAAACAATGTAATTTCCTATAAAAGCAACTTTTACAGCCTTCCGCAAGGCACCTATCAGGGCCGGGGGACGCAAGTTCTGGTCAAGCAGACCGGCCAACACATCGAGGTGTACTCTCTGGATGAAGAGTTGATCTGCGCCTGCGAGCTTGCCACAGGCAAAGGCAACACCGTCATCAACACGAATCACCGCCGCGACACCTCGACCTCCCTGCAGGTTCTGATAGACCAGGTAACCGGACGGTTCTCGCATCCCGGGCAGGCGCGCTTGTATGTGGAGGCCATCCGGGCCAGGCTCCCCCGTTACACTCGAGACCACGTGCAATGCATCCTGAAAGCATTGGACCGGGTGAGTATCGGCCAGGCCGATGAAGCGTTGGCGTTTTGCCTGGCCCATGAGCTCTACAGCGGTGGCGAGTTTGAACAGGTCCTGCGGGTTCAGACCAGCCAGTCACAGGCGCCCAAGCGGACGGACCCTCTCAACCTTGTCCATTCGGATGTGGCCGAAAAAGCCCGTCAAGCTCCGCAAACAAGTAATCTGGACGATTACGAAACCATCATCAATGCTTCAACCGCGAACCTATGAACAAATCTGAACAGATCAAACAACATTGCAAACAGTTAAAATTGTCGGCCCTGTCTGAGCATCTCGACGGGGCTATTGCCGACGCCGAATCCAAGGGAGATAGTTACCTGGAGCTGGTGCGAAGCCTGCTGGAGAGCGAGATCCGCCACCGCCAGGACAAAGCCCTTCAGCGACGAACCAAGATGGCGCGGTTGCCGGCGGCCTATAATCTGGACCTGTATGATTACTCCGCCTCCGGTGCCATGGACAAACAGCAGCTGAACGGACTGCGGGAGCTGTCCTGGCTGGAGCAGAATTTTAACGTGATCCTGATGGGTCCGAGTGGTGTGGGGAAAACATACATCGCTGCCGGGTTATGCTTTGATGCGGTAGCCCGTGGCTACCGGGCATACTTTAAAACCATGGAGGAGCTGGTGAAAGTACTCAAAATGAAAGAGATCACCCGCCAGGCCGCTACCGAATATAAACGGATCCTGAAGGCGCACCTGTTGGTCATTGACGACATTATGATGTTTCCGGTCAGCGAGCAGGCTGCCATCGAGCTGTTTGCCTTGATCAACGAGCTTCATGAAAAGGCCTCGCTGGTCATTACCACCAATAAATCGCCGAAGCAATGGGCCGAAGTGCTCAAAGACACAGTATTGACCACAGCCTTACTGGATCGCATTCTTTATCGCTGTGAGATCATCAAATTAACCGGAAACAGTTACCGAATGGACAACAGAAAAACCATCTTTGAAAAAACCACGAAAACCCCTAACCTGAAAAACTGATTCAGACTCAAAAACATGCATTCTTATTTTCCGAAAACCATACATTACTAATTTCCGAAAAACAAGCATATTTAGTTTCTGGTAACAAACTGCATAATAAACTGGTATTCCATTAACCTCTATAATGTTATGATCTGAGATATTCAAATGATATTGAATAGTAGAATTAATTTTCTCCCTTGCTCTATCTGCATATTCGATTAGCAAAGAAATATCGATCGAATTTGAATTACTCATTAGATCATTATTTCAGGAAATAAAATCACTTGTTGTGATATATATTTTTTCTTGAGTTGGATTGGTAATTACTTTTTTCTTGGCTATCTGATGAATTGAATATTCATTTGCTTCAAATGTAGACAAAAGAGTATTTGGATCTCTTAAGCCGAACTCATCTTGCATTGCTTCTAAGGAAATCGAGCAAACTTTAGCATTACCATTTACCACTATTTGAAAGTTGACACCACTGTTTTCATTGACGGCTTTTTTACCAGTAAAGGTAATCTCTGGTATTTCTGACTGATGACTATC
>RECM01000068.1 GCA_007694035.1 Balneolaceae bacterium | reverse complement strand
ACTCAAGAAGCAGCAACTGGGGGCATTTATACCTGCATGACCTGAACACCGGCGAACTCAAAAACGCTATCACATCCGGAAACTGGAACGTAATCGACATCGTCAGGGTAGATGAGGAATCGCGCCACATCTGGTTTACTGCATCCGGCATGAACCCGGATAATGACCCTTATGAGGATTATCTCTACTCCACTGGATTTGACGGGACCGATCTGCAGACCCATACACCCGATTCAGGGCATCATCAGACCGCACTTTCTCCCGAAGGTGGCTACTTTACCGAAACCAGGTCGGGCGTGCAGGAAGCCCCGGTCACCGTAGTGCGTGATCAAACCGGCCGGGTTGTAATGGAGCTTGAGCAGGCCGACATTTCTGAGGTGCTTGCCGCAGGCTGGCAGAAGCCTGAACCGTTTGTTGCCAAAGCCAGGGACGGTGAGACCGATATCTACGGGCTGATGTTCAAACCATCCGATTTCGATCCGGCAAAAAAATATCCCATCATCAACAGTATTTACCCCGGCCCACAGACGGGCAGCATAGGATCGCGGGCATTCAGTACAACAAGACGCGGTCAGGCACACGCCCTGGCCGAGCTCGGATTTATCGTGGTTCAGATTGATGCCTTTGGCACCCCGAAACGGTCTCGCGATTTCCATACGGCTTACTATGGAGATATGGCCGACAACGGCCTGCCCGACCAGATTGCAGCGATGCAGGAACTTGCCCGGCGCCACAATTGGATCGACATCGACCGTGCCGGCATTTACGGCCATTCGGGTGGCGGATTTGCCACGGCTGCGGCCATGTTCAATCACCCGGAGTTTTTCAAGGTTGGTGTGGCCGGAGCCGGAAACCTGGATAACAGGGGCTACACATTCTACTGGGGCGAAAAATTCCAGGGCCCTTATCAGCAACTGGATGATGACCTTGACACCTATTCAAACCAGGCCCTTCAGTACCATGTTGAGAATCTGAGAGGGAAATTGCTGCTGTCGTACGGCACACTCGACTCCAATGTACATCCCAATATGACACTACTGGTCATCAATGAACTGATCCGTCACAACAAGGACTTCGACCTGATTGTGATGCCCAACCGGGGTCATGGCTACGCGAACGAGTCCTATAAAATCCGCCGCACATGGGACTATTTCGTAGAACACCTTCTTGGAGTGACACCGCCGAAAGAGTACGAAATTTAACGGTAGTGTCAGCTGGGGTACGTAGCAGCCCTTATTATGAGTTAAGCCTTGTTTGTTGAGATAAACTGCTCGATATACGCCCGCTATAAACAGCAGCAAGGCTTACAACCGCAAAAAACCGCTGCCTGCCCGAACGGCGGATAGAGAAATTACCGGATGTAAATCTGTTATAATGTTAGTTAAAGGTGAAAATCCACAGGTAAATGTAAAGCGGTGTTAATCACCCGGCCGGATATTGTAAACCATGTAAAACCCCCGGACATCCCGGAATATTTCTGCAGTGGCATCTGTTGGCATTACAGGTGGTGAAATTACAGTGGAATCACAATAATACCTCTGTCATTGTCTTACCTGCATTAGAATACGAACCGAAACGGAGATCTAAATGAACCCGCAATTTATTAAAAAACTATTCCTGAGCCTGTTCACACTATTATTTGTGTTTACAATTAACAGTGTGGATGCATTCAGCCAGGATGCTGAAGGCGACAATGTTGTTGATGTTATCAATGCAAGCACAGAGCACACGATACTGGCACAACTGCTTGTTGAGGCCCAGCTTGTTGAAACACTCAATATGGAAGGCCCTTACACTGTTCTGGCCCCTACCGATCAGGCATTCAACGAACTTGGTCCCGGCCTGACCGAACTCAGGGAGAATCCCCAGGAACTTCAGGGAGTACTTTTACGCCATCTTTTCCAGGGCGAGGTATCTGCCGATGAGGTTACAGAGGCAATCGGGCTTGAAATCGAGAACGGAGACATCGAGGCTGAAAACGGTGTAATCCATGTGATTAACCAGGTGATTATACAGAACTGACCGGTAATCGCAATAAATCTGAAAATGCCCTTTCATTCGGAAGGGCATTTTTTTTGCTTCCGTGTTGCCCGGACTCATCGCAAGACCTGTATAGCATCGTCATATCTGCCGCAATTTCCCTGCAACAAATCAGTTAACAGCAGGCAGCCACAACCATGTTTGAAATCAAATTATGCTGACTATATTATTATTTATTATGCATTTAAATAAGGAATTAAATACTGTGTCGCCACTGCAATAATCCGTGCGTTGAATTTAATTTATGATTTACCCGAAAGTATTGGTAAAACACCCGTTCCCTGCTTATTATGTAACCGTCGCAATACTATCCGGTAAATCACTGTTCGCAGTAATTCAATGGATAGTCAATTTCGACATTAACACAGTAAGCAACATCATAAGCAACAACGAAATAGATATTATGTCAGCAAACAGAGTTTCAGGAAAAGTAAAGTGGTTCAATAATGAAAAAGGCTTCGGCTTTATTGAACAGGAAAATGGTCAGGATGTATTCGTACATCACACTGCCATTCACATTGACGGATACAAAACCCTCAATGAAGGTCAGGCCGTAACAATGGAAGTAACACAGGGCCAAAAAGGGCTTCAGGCCGAAAACGTAATTCCGGAATAGGCATTTACGCTTAGAAATAAGAAGCCGGAGTATAATGCTCCGGCTTTTTTTAACGGGTCAGGTCAGGAATTTTTCAAAAATCATTCATTGACACGGGATAATTGCGTCCGATTTGCATCCGATGGACAATTATATCATATATGAGATAATCGGCTATGTGGCTTCCGTTCTGGTGGCTGTATCGCTGATGATGAGTAAAATCGTAAGCCTTCGGATCGTAAACCTGATCGGGGCGGCCATATTCTCACTTTACGGTATACTGATAGGGTCCATACCAGTGGCAGGTATGAACGCATTTATCGTTCTCATCAACATCTATTATCTCTATCAGATTTTCACGAACCGTGAGTTTTTCAGGCTGCTAAAAGTTACACCTGAAGATCACTATCTGCTCAATTTTATCGATTTCTACAGTGATGAGATAAAGAAATATCAGCCCGGTTTCGATCACACCCCGAGCCCAGGCATGGTGTGCCTGTTCATCCTTCGAGATATGATACCGGCGGGCCTGCTTATTGGTAACCTGAGCAACGACGGGGTACTTTCGATGAAACTTGATTTTGTGATACCCATGTACCGCGATTTTAAAATCGGCCGTTACGTGTACAGCGATCAGAAATCTTTTTTCAGGGATCAGGGGATTAAGGAAATAAGATCTCAGACAGGTACGGCGATACATGCAGAGTACCTGATAAAAATGGGATTTATGCCGGAGAATGATCAACTTGTATTCAGGGTATAATCCATTTCCGGGATACCCCGAACCTGTGACTTCCGGTATTCACGTATATTCGTTTGTACGTTTTCCGATTGCCGGTTGCACGGTTATTTGATGATCTGATAATCCATTAATCCGAATGAATTTCAGTGCCAATTCTCCTATTATCATTTACTTTCTGACCCTTTAACGGGATCAGTCGAAGTTACGATCCCACTCTGTTTACAATGAATATTGCAGTTTGTTTAAGGGACCGGGCACTTATACGATAGAATTATAACCGGTGCGTATCACTACAAATCAACTTACTTTCCTTTGAACAAATAGAGAATCTGACCCGATGAGAACAATTAAAGGCATCATCATAGATGTGTTAAACC
>RECM01000015.1 GCA_007694035.1 Balneolaceae bacterium | reverse complement strand
GTAAATGGTAAAACTACAACAATAATGGATAAATATTCCCCTATCAAGTTCCTGTAAAATAACCGGCCGGATTGATTGAATATTATGGGAAGTTACAACGGCAGTGCTGGTAATATGCTTTTGAATTAAGGAACGAAAGAACAAGTGAACAAGTGAACAAGTGAACAAGCGAACATGTGAACATGTGAACAAGTGAACAAGTGAACATTTGAACCGCGAAGTGATCTGGCAGGATGTGGGGTGTTTGGCACCAGATCGAATATCGCCAGGTCGCTACGTCTCATGAATCGGATATCAAAAAGTCATGCCACCAGCCGAAACGGAATCCATTTGATGTAACAATGCATAAGACATACCCGGGAATGTTCAATCCCTCACAAACGTACTTTTCATGTCGCTCCATGAAAACGATTCCCCCTCGGCCCGGTCTGTCCAGGCGTGAATCGACCAGAGCCCGTCCTCACCGGCGAACAGGTCGAGTATCATAGTGCCCCGGGCAATCGTCGGCACTCCCTGGGTGCTGCGGTTGTGGTTCACGGTTAACGTGTACCGGGCCGTTATCCGGTTCCCCCCTCCCGGAATTTCCTGTGTGGACTCATCCGACAGCTGCAGCTGGTGGCCGGAGAGGTTCTGCGTGGCCGCCCTCAGATTGTCGAAATAGACCCGCTCACTGTCGTAATTCCAACCCGGCCAAATGTCGGCATCCGAGTCGCGCGCGGCCGGTTCGAACTGAAAGCCTTCCTCGTCGAGGCACCGCATATAATTGGCCGTATTCATGCCCTGAATGGCACCCCTCAGGTTGTTCACCACAATCTCCGCCCGGTCGGGCTGCAGAAAGGGCGGGCCACTACCGGCGTCCGGATCTTCAGGTTCGCGGGTCGCAAACAGGTCACATCCCCCCGCTGCAATCAGAAGAATGAGAAAAGTGAATATTGATGGCAGTTTTTTCAACAGACCGGCGTTTCGTTGTTCAATTGATTTTCTGATTTTCGATATGGCTGTTAATGAGATTCCGGTAATACAAAAGACCATACTGTAATCAGCAAATCCTGATATAACCGGGAATACCCGAAAGGTAATGCAAATGTGAACAAGTGAACAGTAGAACAATAGAATAGGGAACAATAGAATGGGGAAGTGATTTGGGGATTCACAATTTCGAAGGTAACAGCGACGGTGCTGTTGGTATGCTTTGAGTTAGGGATCTGGGGAGCAATTGAGCAATTGAGTTTGGAAGTAATGGGAAGCGCCCCCGAGAGTGTTCAGAAAAGTGTGTCAAAATCATTAACCTTAAAAAGGTAAGAACCAATGACACATCCTATGAATAAAGATAACGATTTTGACTGGAAAGCCTTTGAGAAACAGGCCATAGCCCGGTTGCTGAAGGGAGAAGAATTAAGCGGAGAAGACGGGATACTAACCCCTCTGATCCAACGGCTGCTACAGGCCAGCATCGATGGAGAGATGCAGGCGCATGTGGCCGAAAACCGGCCTAACCGCCGTAATGGGTCCAAAGGCAAGCGTGTAAAGAGCACTCAGGGCTTATTGCACATTGACATGCCCCGTGACCGTGACGGCAGTTTTGATTCCGGGGTGCTACCCAAGCGTAAAACCAGTCTGGGTGAGGGATTGGATAACAAGATACTGGCCTTATACGGGCTGGGCATGAGTTATTCCGATATCCGGGCCCATCTGGCCGAGATGTACGGATTAAGCGTGAGTGAGGCGGCCTTAACGGCCATCACCGACAAGGTTGTCGATGAGCTCACACAGTGGCAGAGCCGGTCGCTGCATCCGGTCTATCCGTTTGTATGGCTGGATGCCATACACTATAAGGTGCGCTATGAGGGCTGGGTCATCACCCGGGCCCTGTACACGGTACTGGCCCTGGGCCTGGACGGTCATAAAGAGCTTTTGGGCCTGTATGTAAGCGAACATGAGGGGGCCCGTTTCTGGCTGGGTGTGCTCTCGGATTTGCAATCACGCGGGGTCACCGACATCTTTGTGGCCAGCGTTGATGGGTTAAAAGGCTTTCCGGAGGCCATAGCGTCGGTTTTCCCGCATACCCGCGTACAGCTGTGCCTGGTGCACCAGATGCGCAACAGCCTTCGGTTTGTCCCTGAAAAAGATAGAAAGCCGCTCAGCCGGGACTTGAAGCAGGTGTACAAGGCGTCCACCCGGGATCTGGCCCAGGCCGCCTTTCAGAGCTTCCAGACCAACTGGGGGGCCAAATACCCGATGATTGTCAAAAGCTGGAAGGCCAACTGGGATCAACTCATGGAAATGTTTGAGTATCCCGAAGAGATCCGGCGCATGATTTACACCACCAATCCGGTGGAGGGCGTTCATCGTCAACTGCGTAAAACCACCAAAACCAAGGGTGCCTTCGTCAGTGATCAGGCGTTGCTCAAGATCATTTACCTCACCTACAAACGCATCAGCAGTAAATGGAATGCCGTACCAAGAAATTGGGGATTAGTGCTGCAGCAGTTATACTTGCTTTTCCCCGATCGATTACCACCGATCAATCAATGACACACTTAAATGAACACTCCTGCGCCCCCCCCTTTTGCCTCTCGCCTTCTAAACTTTTGCCTTTTGCTTTCTGCCTTTTTGCCGACTTTTTGCGGCCTTTTCGCTGTGTCTTGTGTCTTGCGTCTTATGTCTTACGTCTTATGTCTTATGTCTTATGTCTTACCTCAAACCAGGGCGGAGGATATCTGGAAAAGACAGCGTTTATTTTCAGTCATATTACCTATACTTACAAAAGCTGTTACAGTCGATGTCTTCGTTTAATAGATTTATAAAATCAGTTATTTATGGCGCTACGTCAAATCGAGGTTGTTGTGCCCGAAAAGGGCATTGAAATTACCCGTGAACTGGTCGAAAGCAAGTCGGTTACCCATTTTTGGGAAGACAGCTCAGAGCTGCAGGAGGGGTATATTGTGAAAGTGCTGGTTGATGCTTCTAAAACAGAGGAATTTCTGGATAAAGCCGAAGAATTATTCGGTGAACTTGAAAATTACCGCCTGGTGATGCTGCCTGTGGAAGCCACATTACCCCGCATCGAGGAAGACAAGGATGATGAAAATGATTCTGCGGAAGAAAATGACAAGAAACAGCCATGGGAACAGCCGCTGAGTGGTACAAGGGTTAGCCGGGAAGAGCTTTATACCGATATAGTCGATGGAGTCGGTATTTCAGGAGTGTATGTGGTTTTAGTCGCATTGTCTGCTATTGTTGCTTCACTTGGCGTAATACGCGACAGCACCGCCGTCGTGATTGGAGCAATGGTGATTGCACCGCTGCTGGCACCGAATGTTGGCATGGCCCTGGCCACCGTACTGGCCGATAAAGAGCTGGGCCTTACAGCATTGCGCACAAATTTTCTGGGTCTGGGTGTTGCCCTGGCAATATCATTCACCCTGGGATTACTGCTTGTGGTAGACAGCAGTGTTCAGGAAATTTCAATGCGAACAGAAGTGTCCCTGTCGGACATCTCACTGGCTCTGGCTTCGGGTGCAGCCGGGGTATTGGCCTACACGCTGGGGATGTCGGCAGCTGTAATCGGGGTAATGGTTGCTGTTGCGCTGTTGCCTCCTCTGGTAACGGCCGGACTGCTTTTGGGCAACGGCCAGTACGAACTGGCTTTTTATGCATTCATTCTCGTGCTTACCAACGTGATCTGTGTGAATCTCGCTGCAATTGCAACGTTTATATTGCAGGGTATACGCCCCAGAACATGGTATGAATCGGCCAAAGCCAAA
>RECM01000130.1 GCA_007694035.1 Balneolaceae bacterium | reverse complement strand
CCGTCAAAAACATTCAGGCCACGCAATACAGCTTCGGTGGATATATGAAAGACAGCCTCCTCGTAGGGGCGGATTTAACCGCTCAAATAGCAATATTTTGGCTTTTGCAGTTTAACAGTAATTGATTTCATCGTTCGTGAGAATGTGGTGGTTAAAATAAGTTCAGCAAACTGGCTTAACCAGATCGTGCTTCCGGTATCCCGGTGCGTCGGGCATTATTTTATGGCGACTATCGAATCAGCACACCCGGAGGCCATCATCGTAATATTTTGTCTGTAATATGTTGAATCATACCGGTAATGCGGTCCAGGTCATTCCCGGTCATAGCTGTTCCGCTTGGCAGGCAGAGACCGTATTTGAACAGATAATCGGAAACCCCGTTTCCATAATAGGGGCAACCGCCGAAAACCGGCTGCATGTGCATGGGTTTCCAGAGCGGCCGGGCCTCAATCTGTTCCGCCTCAAGGGCGAGCCTGATATCCTCCCGTGTTACGCCGTTTTCAACGCCGGGAATTACCAGTAATGTAGTGAGCCAGCGGTTTGAAAAATAGCCCTCCGGTTCCGGCAAGAAAACAAAGGGGGCATGCTTTTGCTCATTATCTGGTACAGCAGAACGTGTTGAGCCATCACGGGCAGTTTTCGCCTGATCTGCAGAACCTGTACACAGTGTTTTCCTGTAATGCTCAAAAATATCACGCCTGCGGTTTATCCGTTCCGGGAGCACTTCCATCTGGCCCCTTCCAATGCCTGCACACACATTACTGAGGCGGTAGTTGTATCCAATTTCGGAATGCTCATAATGCGGTGCAGGATCCCGGGCCTGTGTGGCAAGGAACCGCGCTTTACGAATCATGGCTTCTTCAGAACCGATGAGCGCTCCGCCGCCGCTCGTTGTAATGATCTTGTTGCCGTTAAATGACAGGATTCCGAACCGGCCAAAAGTACCGCACATTTTTCCGTCAATATGCGATCCGAGCGCCTCAGCCGCATCCTCAATCACAGATATTCCGTAACGGTCTGCGATCTGCATTATGGGCCCCATCTGCGCCGGCATGCCGTACAGGTGTACGGGCACAATGGCTTTGGGTGTGCGTCCGGTTTTTTTAATCCGGTCGAGAATGGCCTGCTCGAGCAGTTCCGGATCCATATTCCAGGTCAGCTTTTCGGAATCGACAAACACGGGCTTCGCGCCAAGGTATACAATGGGGTTCGCTGAGGCTGAAAAAGTAAAGCTTTGGCATATCACCTCATCGCCGGCCGAAACACCGCTCAATATGAGGCCCAGGTGCAGGGCCGCCGTACCGGATGTAAGCGCTGCTACGTGCGGTGTTCCGGTATATTCGGCGAGGTCGTGTTCGAACCCGTCCACATTGGGACCCAGCGGGGCAATCCAGTTCGATTCAAAGGCATCCCCGACATAATGCTTTTCATTGCCACCCATATGGGGCGGCGACAGATAAATTTTTTCTGGCAATTTCAGACTTTGTTTGGTTAACCCTCGTTAAGGTATGAATATCTGCAACGGTATAACAATGGCATTGAAGCTAGCAACGTCAGTCCGTAAAAATTGTTTCTCAAATTTTGCGGATGCACCAGAAGGCGGGCGTCAAATAAGAGGGCAGAAAAAAATTACCGCATACGAATCAAAAAAAACTGTAAGCACAATGATTTTTAACAATTGAGCGCACTATCCGGCCATGAAAATGTGCTGATTATCAAGAACAATTTGAAACAAACAGAATAGAATATACTATACCTGTATACAACTCCCGCTATAGCACGGTTTTAACAAATTTATTTTAGGCATACCAGTACCATTATCTGAAACATGATTCCATTCAATAAGCCATTTACACCTCCGGCCGGTGAATTTGAAGCCTATATCAGCGATATCTGGGCACGGGGATGGTTTACCAATAACGGCCCGCTGGTACAGGAACTCGAACAGAAACTTCGGGCACACCTGGGGCTGCGCAACCTGTTGCTGACAACCAATGGTACTGTATCCCTGCAACTGGCTATCCGTGCCCTGGATCTCAAAGGCGACATTATCACTACCCCTTTCAGCTATGTGGCTACCACGAGCAGTATTGTATGGCAGGGTTGCAGGCCTGTATTTGCCGACATCGATCCGGACACATTTAACATAGATCCGGAATGCATTGAAGATCGCATCACCCCTGCCACCACCGCCATTCTTGCCACGCATGTTTTTGGCAACCCCTGCGATGTGGCAGCTATAGAAAACATCGCAAAACGCCACGGCCTTAAAGTAATTTACGACGCGGCCCACTGTTTCGGAACTACCATGCGTGGGAAATCCATCTTCGGGTGGGGCGATATCAGCACAACCAGTTTTCATGCCACCAAATTGTTTCAGACCGCAGAGGGTGGCGCGGTAATGGCTCACAACAAGGCCCTGAATGCCAGGCTCGACCTGATGCGCAATTTCGGACACGTTGATTACGGTGAATTCAGGAGTGTCGGCATCAACGGTAAAAACTCGGAGCTGCACGCCGCCATGGGACTCTGCTGCCTGAAATACGCCGATGAAATTCTGGCCACCAGGAAACAGCAGTATAACCGGTATCTGAAATTACTAAAGGGCCTGGATGTTCGTCTTCAAAAACCCCTGCCGGATTCTGAACCCAACGGCTCCTATTTCGCGATCGCTTTCCACAGCGAAAAAGATATGCTGCTCCGGAAAAAGCGGCTGGAGGATGCCGGCATTTTCCCCCGCCGCTATTTCTACCCCGAACTGAGCAGTCTCGATTATGTGGAGAAGCAAGACACACCCATTGCCAGGAAGCTTGCCCGAACCGTGCTTTGCCTGCCCATGTACCACACCCTTACAGATTGCGAGCAGGCAAGAATCGCGGATATTCTACTTGGCAAAAGAGTGAAAGCAGTGAATGGAATTGGAGAATCATGCAACGTTTAGCTGTAATGCAACCCTATTTTTTCCCCTATCCGGGGTATTTCCAGCTTATACGCGCTGTTGATACGTTTGTATTTATGGATGATGTACACTTTATAAAGAACGGATGGGTTAACCGTAACCGCATTCTGATCGGTGGCAGTCCGGCCTGGCTTACCGTTCCATGTAAAAATGTTAGCAGTAACAGGCTGATTCGCGAAACCCGGCACCATCTTAATCCATCAAATAAGAAGAAATTGCTTCGCAAGGTTGAACAGGCGTACTGTAAAGCCCCGTTTTTTGATGCGGTCTTTCCGCTGTTTACCGGTGTTTTCGATGAGGAAACCTCTCTGATATCCGAACTGGCCATGCGATCTGTGCGCCTGACCTGTGGTTACCTTGGAATCCGGACCCCGTTCAGCATCAGTTCAACCGATCACGCCGGTAGTATTCACCACGGCCGTTCGGGCAGAATAATTAGTATCTGCCGGCAGCATGGCATCCGGAATTATGTGAACGCACCCGGCGGCAGGGAGTTGTACAAACCTGAAGAGTTCCGGATGCACCATATCGAACTTCGTTTTCTGCAGCCCGGGCCAATGGAATACCTGCAGTTTAACAGGCCCTTCGTACCGAATCTGTCGGTGCTCGATGCCCTTATGTTTAACTCAAAAGAGGATATGGCAACCATGATGGAACGCTATACCCTTGTTGCATGAATACTGCCGGCTGCGGCCGGTACGGTTACATCCTTGCTTATTATAACAATGTTGATAATTCCACTATTTTACCATATGGCAGCCAGATATTTTAATCATAGTGCCGTTAAACAACCGGGGACCCAATTCCTGAGAGC
>RECM01000220.1 GCA_007694035.1 Balneolaceae bacterium | reverse complement strand
TTTCGGAAAAAACGATGATATTCCAAAAAGAACTTGCCTGTGCGTTTTTCAAACCGCCTGCTGTGGCTGAATAGTATAAAACCACGCCTGCATGAACGGTCTGTGCAATAAGTGACGGACCGTCTCTCCTTTTTATGAACAGCCGTTATGGCACGCCTGCTGCCGCTCCGGCGCACGGTGCATAACGCTAATCAAATATCAGGTTATGCATACAGCCGGTGCCCGGTTTGCGGCCGGTATTCCGTTTAATCACCGCTGTAGCTGCTCTCTTTACGGGCCGCAATATGCTTGTCGACCATTTTGTAAACCGCGTCAGGCACCTGGATATAGTTAAGTATTTTCAGGAACAACACCACCAGGACCAGCGTGGCAAACAACAGCAGCGTCTGCAGCATGGGATCGGCATGTGCCAGGGCGAAAGCAATGATGCCGAACACCACGCTCGCGGTGTAGAGCACCATAACCGCCGCGCGGGATGATACTTTCAATTCCCTGATCACCCTGTGGTGGATGTGATCGCTGTCGGCATGGAACATCGATTTGTGGTTCATAAGCCTGCGGATCATCGACATGGCTGTGTCAATAAGCGGCAGCCCGATGGCGATGAACGGAATGAGTGTGGACGTTGCCGTGGTTGCGCTGCCAATGCCCACAACGGCATAGCAGGCCACTATATAACCCAGGAACATGCTGCCGGTATCGCCCATGAAAATGGCGGCCGGATAAAAATTGTACCGCAGAAAACCGAGCAGCGATCCGGTAACAACAACAACCATTGGGAAAAGCGCGTAATTGCCCACCGATACATAGGTCAGGCTGAGGGTGAGCAGCACGATGATCACTACACCGCCGGCAAGCCCGTCGAGCCCGTCGAGAAGATTTACCGCATTGATTACGCCCAGCATAACAAATACGGTTACGGGAAGAGACATCGCGCCGAGATAGATTGCCGTACCCGTTATCGGGTTAACGATCTCGGTAATCTGAATGCCGCCCCAGAACGCCACAACAGCCACAATGATCTGAAACAGAAATTTCCGCTTGAAACCAATGCGAAACAGGTCGTCGTAAAACCCGAGCCCGACCATGCCCGCCGCGCCAAGCAGTATGAGCAGACTGGGAAGCTGGTAAAAACCGGAATACGGTATGGATATGAGCCCCTGTACAAAGTAGAAATAGACAAGGCCCGTAATGAAACCCGCAAAGATTGCGAGCCCGCCCACATGTGGTGTGGTTTTTTTGTGAATTTTACGCGATTCGGTCGGGCGGTCGGTCCAGTTCATGCGTACTGCGAACCTGCACAAAAACGGCGTAAGTACAAACACTGTAGCCAGACTGATCAGTAAACCCAGAATTATGACAAGTATCTCCATAACAACTATATTAGACCCGTGCTTCAGCCTGTGCTGAAACTATTTCGACTGCTGATTCGGTACTAACCCTTTCCTCTGTTTCCTTTATTGCTGTTGAATACATGTAAGCTACGTCCTTTTATTTCTGTAAAAAAGTTAGATTGTATTAATCAAGCATCGAATTGTGCGTTTAAGCTGCCGCGAAACGGTTCTGATTATTAAAAAACATGAATAAACTGAATTATTTACGCTGCGTTATGTACCCCCCGATGCAGGCGCGGTTTCCGTTTTCCCCGTTTATTTACATGTATCAGAATATCCTAATATTCAGGCCCGGTTTTTAATTACTGAATACCATTATTTGCAGCATAATTAAAGTTTTATCGTTAACAGGAAGTTTCTGAGCCTGATGCGTACAAGATTGGCAGATCGGTTGCCTTTTGCCTGTCAACTTTCACCGTCACTGCCGAAGCTGCTCGTCGGTATCGGCCTGCCCCGCATCCTGCTCGTGCTGTTCGCCGATGGTGATTACCGGGTACATCCTGAAAATTCCGGCATATAACCGCCCCGGAAAAGAGGATACGGATGCGTTGTACCGCTGAGCACGTGTGTTGTAGTGCTGTTCATTTGTCCGGATACGTTCTTCCATACGCTGCATCAGTTCCATGATATGGATGATGGAATGGTCGCCGGCCGGCCCGGTTTCCGAAACAATGAGGCGTTCCGCCAGGCGGGAAATGCCGTTCTGCACGCGAATGTAGGTGCCGAAGCGGTTCTGATCATGCAGGAAATGTTCAGGCCCGAGCACCAGGCGGGTGTTGACCCGGGCCTTTACCGCGGCAATACGGCCCGGAGCCCGTGCGGCTGCCAACCGCTGACTCTCGATCGCGGCCAGCCGGTAACCGGCCATCCGTTCTGCCACGCCGGCATTGGTGCCGGCAGAGGCGGCCGTAAGCACGGCCAGGTTCGGGATCAGATCGGCCCGGCGCTGGTAGTCGCCCTCAAGCTGCATCCAGCCCGATTGTACGGTATAGTTCAACCGAACAGTATGCGCGGCCGATAACAGAACGAACCCGAGCAGTACCGGGATCAGGATGAAGAGCCATTTTTTCATTGCATGTACCTTTGGTTATCCCGTAGCGTTCCGGGAAAGTATACGGCCCGGCTGTTCCGTTCCGCTTTTTGTTCCCTGGCACAATATAAACCGGAAGCCGGTATTGGAACAAACCGCAATGCCGTTTGTACATCCCCGACAGGTAACATAGTATCGCCGCTGGGTAAAAAAATATCCGGTAAAGCAACTTATATTTATTTCCCGGGTTAAAGCAGGCACAATTTAACATACACGCGTTTGAAGTACGATTATATTATTATCGGGGCCGGCATTGTTGGGCTGGCCACGGCCCTGGCCCTTACCAGAAAACAACCATCTGCAGGTATCTGCATCATTGAGAAGGAACCCGGCGAAGCACGCCATCAGTCGGGCCGGAACAGCGGGGTGATCCACTCGGGCATCTACTACAAACCCGGCAGTTTCAAAGCCCTGTTCGCCCGGAGCGGCTCAAAAAGCATGGTCCGGTTCTGTAAGGAACAGCACATTCCGCATGAAATCTGCGGCAAGGTGATTGTGGCAACATCGCAGGATGAACTCCCCCGCCTGGAAATGCTCTACCGGCGCGGCATTGAAAACGGGGTTCAGGTAAAAAAACTGACGCCCGGGCAGGTAGCCGAACGCGAGCCCCATGTGAGCTGCCTCGGCGGTATACTGGTGCCAGAAGCCGGCATAGTCGATTACGCAGTGGTCGCTGCCCGCTACCTGGAGATGGTAAGAGAACACGGCGCCGGCATCCTGTTCAACAGCGAGGTTACCGGCATTACCGAATCTGCCTCTTCGATCGTTGTGGAAACACGTGGCGGGCCGGTTCAGGGCAGCGTTCTGGTAAACTGCGGAGGCCTGCAGAGCGACCGGATCGCGCGCATGGCCGGGCTCGTGCCCGAAGGCCGCATCATCCCCTTCCGCGGCGAATATTATGATGTGGTGCCTGAACGCAAACACCTGGTAAAGCACCTGATCTACCCGGTGCCCAATCCCGATTTCCCGTTCCTGGGCGTGCATTTCACGCGGATGATCGACGGGCAGGTGCACGCCGGTCCAAACGCCGTGCTGAGCCTTAAACGCGAAGGGTACCGCAGGAGCCAGGTGAGCCTGCGCGACCTCTGCGACACCCTTTCATTCCTCTCCTTCTGGCAGCTGGCCTTCAAACACGGGCGCGAAGGCGCCGGTGAAGTGATGCGCTCGCTCATTAAAAAGCGTTTTATGGATTCCCTGCAAAAAATGATCCCCGACATTCAACCAGATGATGTACATTTGTCTCAGCAGGCGGGAATCAGGGCCCAGATGCTGGGCAACGACGGCAGGCTGGTCGACGATTTTCTTATTTTGCGCAGCCGGAAATCGATCCACGTGTGCAACGCCCCTTCTCCGGCCGCCACCGCATCGCTCGAGATCGGAAACCAGGTTGCCGACTGGGCCATTGCCCACTTTAACGGAAACCCGAAAACCTGATGATGTTCAGCCTGTTCAACAAATTTCTGCCGCAGGGGCTTCTTGCCTACAGAAAAGAACTGAAGCAGAACAGCGGTGATATCTCGCCCGGCTGGTACTTCATCCGGTACCCCTACGCCATCAGGATCGGATCGGCCGTGCCGGTATCGGTTAGGGAGGATTTCAGTGAACGGCTGTTCAGTGTAAAAAGCATAAGCGGATTCATAATCAGGCTCTATACCATGCTGTTCAGCCTGATACGGATACGGCACAGCGGCGGCCAACCGGTACCGGCCAACAGAACGCTGATCAAACGGTCGATGCACGGTCACCTGATGATGTTCGATTTTAACCACAAAATGGTGATCATAAAGTACCGTGATGCCGGCCTTGCCGCCCGCATTGCGGGGTATACTTCGATGGAGCCCGGATATCTGCCGGTTCTGAAAGTGGATTATGACGGGAAATCAACCGTACAAAGCCCGATGGTTAAGGGCATAAACCTGTACAGCACAGGTGCTGATGTGCGGTATGAACGGTTCCGCGCCCTGCTGGGCTATTTCCTGGAGCGAATTGAGGCAACGCGCTCCCGGGGCAGATACCTTACCGCCGCAGAAGCAGCCGACTTCATAGACCGGAACACGAAAAACTATTTCCCGGATGAGCTGATGCGGCAGCTATCGGCACGCCGGGAACAAATCACACGAATTCTCACATCCATCCCTGTTATTTTTTCACACGGCGACCTCCACTCGGAGAATATCCTGGTAAGGGAACCCGCCGCTGATGTAAAGCCGGGTGAGGATCTTGTGGTGATCGATTTCGAGCACTGCTGCCACATGCACGCGTTCTACGATCTGGTTTACAATCCGTTCGACGGTTTCATCGCCGGTTACGATACATCTTTCTTCGACGAAATGTGCTCCGGTACTTTTGACAGGGAATACCGGGCGATTTTCCGGTTTTACATGCCCGACGCCCCGCCCGATTTTATGGATGTGATCTGTGCCTTCATCATCTGCCGGGCAGAACGGGGCAGGCTCTACCCCACCGATAAACTGGATAATGTGACAGCACTGGCGGCATCGGGCAGGAAATTACCTGCACTATAGTTCAAGTCCCTCAACGGCCCGGATACCTGCTGCGCTGCAGAGCAAGCTCCGCAACGGCCCGGATACGTGTTGAGCTACTGACCAAGCTCCTCAACGGCCCGGTGTGCCTGATCGATGGCCACATTCAGATAGGCTTTGCCACCGGCATCGGAGTTGGCAATGGTTATTCTGCCGAACGGCTTGCGGCCCACATTGCAGGGTTTTTCTTCATCCTTCCAGTCGGGTTCGCCAAGGTAGGCGTACTCGTAGGTATACCCGTGCGGCCAGCGGTTTACAGTGATGGCCTCAATATCGCGTGCTGCGTCGAACCCTGCCGGACCGAACATGCGCGCGAGCTGGTCTTTGATGTTGTGTTCAAACGTTTCGAACGGAGTGGTGAGCAGCTCGTATTTGCCCATTCTGAACTGCCCTCTTGGCGGCATTCCGGGACTGACCGGGAACCGGCTGAAATGGACCACCATGGGCTGACCGGGATCAGACGGAAAGGCATACCCCTCCATATTCACCGGGCGGGCAAGCTGTACGTTTACAAAATAGCTGCCCGGACAATAGATGCGGTCCACCCCCAGCTTATAAAACGGCTGCCAGTTGCGGATCAGGGCTTTGGCATAGACCACGGGCAGTTTTTCGCTGTAGGAAAGCGCGATTTTCTGTTCAGGCGGCAGCCCGGGGCAGATGAACGGAATCACATGGTTCCAGCAGGCCAGTATGGTGTGTTTGCCTCTTACCCGGTAGGGCTTGTCGTTTTTTACATAGGTTACATTTACCGGGTCTGATGAACCACCCGGTAAAGCTGAACCACCGGGCTGCTCAACGGTAATAACGGTACTGTTCAGCCTCAGCCGGATGTTGGTCTGGTCCGTATCGAGCCGGCTGTAGTTGAAACGGGCCATCACAACATCCTCCATCGTGTTGCCCGGGGCCACACCCGGTATGAGCGACCTCACCAGAAGCCTTGAAACGGACGCGCCGCCGTCGGGAAAGTGATAGATATTCGGATCGGTATTGGTTACAGCGGCTTCACCACCAATGCTGTTGTAATTCCCCCTGTTCAGTCCGAGCCCGCCGAATCCCGGCCTGCCCAGCCTGAAGCACCGTATTGCCGGAATTCCGTCAATGCCGATGCCGAACGTATCATGGGTATTTTTCTGCATGTAGGTGAGCACCTCGTCGTGTACCCTCACATATTCTTTAAGGTATTCCCGGTAACTGATACGCTCAAGGGTGCGCTGCTTCATTATAGCCGACTGACCTGGCAGGTAATTGGTGGTACGGTCGGTGTAGAGGCGTACAATGTCTTTTCGAGCGGCAGCCGACATGGGGAGCAGTAAGGCATAATCATTCCATGAGAGAGAACCCTGCCGCAATAACACGTCTTTGCCGAAGTGTTCACGGTCGAAGAAGTGCCCCCGCGACAGTCCCATATTATCGTACAGTGCCCGGTCGGTTGTACTGTTAAACCTGTTGAGATCAATGCCGATATCCCTTAGAAGGGCATGTGATTCGGAGCTGAACAGTGACGGGCCCTCAATAAACTGCGTTCCGCCAAAACCCATCCAGGTCTGCCCGTTGTGGTTGAATTCAACGCGGGTGGCATGTCCGCCGAAATCGTCATGGTTATCGAGGATGAGAATTTTAACGTCGGGCCCGAATTTTTTCCGGTACAGGTGTGCTGCGGAGAGCCCGCTGATTCCCCCGCCCACAACAATAAGATCGTACAGGCTGTCGACATCCTGCGGAACACCAAATACACCGGGGTCTTTGCTTTCAGCCAGCTTGTGGGCTGCTTCCCATGAACCGTCGTGGCTGCCTCTTAGCCCGGTGAGCAAGGGTGGATAGTACTCCCGGCCGGTATCAAAACCGGGTTCAAATGTGAAACCGAATACGCGGGCAGGCGATGCCGAAAGCATCAGGCCGGTTATGGTTACCCCAATTCCGTTTAAAAAATCACGGCGGGTGATTTTTTTCCCGTTTTTTGACATCTGAAACCTCACAACTGTTGGATGACCCTGACTCAGCAGGCATACTACTCAGCAGGCATTCTGCGCCGGTAACCCTGGCTGCTGATGCGTGTGAATAATTCCCGGCTGAAATTCCCGCCTGTAACAGTACCGTTCTAAATCAGTTTCGTGCTATCGGATAAATAAAGCGATCAACCAGCAGTAAAACCGAAACCGTTGCGGATACCAGCGACAGATAATCTCTTGCCTCCCAACGCCTGGGCAGCGGTTCACCTTCGAGTATGATAATATCGCCGTCTTCAAGTATCGGATATATCTGTGCTTCGTTAATCAGATAATTGAAATCGGCAATATATACAATCTTGCGGCCTTCGCTCATTGCCCGGGATATGGATACCGTGATATCCGGGCGGCGGTCACGCCGCCGCTCACCGAGTGTTGAAGGCCCGCCGGAAAATGAAAGCATTTGCGACAGATCGGTACCCGCTGGTACCACATAATACCCTGCTGTACGTACTGCGCCCCAGATGTTAATATTCACCGCATCCTGCCCGGGCCGTGTGAGATCATAGTAGCCGGGAACGTTCACCTGCCCGGGCTGAAAGCCCATACGCTGCTGTATCTGTGCCATGGCCGGACTGGCATGGGAGAATAATATCAGTAAACCGAGCAGCATGGCCGGTAATACCCCCCGGCTGTAATGGTGTTTCGTATCTGTTTCTGTCATATTTAATTTTATAATGATTATTCCGGACAAAACCGGTATGTAAATAGTTGTTTTTCTTTATACCGGCATGACCAACGCCTGTTCAAAATGCTGCAGGCAAATACCTGATCCGGTAAGCATCAAAATATTTTTATACATAACCATAATGATGGCGGGTCAAACCGACTGTTTCGATTGGACCAGACCAGCCGGTTTTGAATCTGCTTTGCCGGTTTTGCGTTTACCGATGCTGCCATTGCCATTGCCCGATGCCCCGTAGGTTTTACCATAGGTAATTTCATATCCGTACCTGCTGTAACCGGTCGAGGATTTGAAGTTAAACCTGTTCAGCACCACACCGGCCACATACACACCCACATCCTGCAGGTATTGCCTGGTATTCTCCAGAATTTGCCAGGTGGTTTCATCTCCCTGTGCAACGATGATGGTCGCGTCAACTTTGTTGGCCAGAATACTGGCATCGGTTACAAGCTGCAATGGCGGGGAGTCGAAAATAACGATGTCGAAACTGGCGGAAATAGCATCGATAAACTCATCCATCCTTTTTGAACCCAGAAACTCGGAAGGATTCGAAATGGGTTTGCCGCTCGGCAGTACATACAGATTGTCGATCGGGGTTGTGAACTCGTCAATGGTCAAACCTCCGTTCCGGAAAAGTGTATCCGACAGGCCGGGCTCTGCGGGAAGCCCCAGCAGATTCGTAGCCGCGGGTTTGCGAAGATCGGCATCCACCAGCAGCGTACGCTTACCGGCCTGGGCCATTACCACAGCCAGGTTCACCGCCGTAAGGCTTTTGCCTTCGCCGGGTATGGAGCTTGTTATGAGGATACTTTTAACAGGTTTGTCTACATTGCTGAACAGCAGGTTTGTGCGCAGCCTTCTGTAGGATTCCGACACGGGCGACAGCGGTTCATGAAGCACAACCAGCCTGGCATCTGCTTTCAGCCCGTTTACAGGTTTCAGTTTATGGGCGGGTTTTACAAGGCCTTTGTATGCTTCCATATTCGGTATGGCCGACAGCACATTAAACCCACGCTGCCGCAGCTCTTCCGGAGTGTGGATGGTATTGTCCATCATGCGTTTCACAAAAAGGATACCGATCGACAGCGCCAGGCCAAGGCCCATGCCCAGTACCATCAGCAGCAATTTGTTGGGCCTTGCCGGTGCCCCGGGAATGCCCGCTTCAGATACAATCCTTACCCGGCCAAGTTCCGCCCTTTCAGCTATCTGGGTTTCCTGAAGGGTGGTCAACAGCCTGGTGTACAACTCCTCATTGATGCGTCTATCCCTCTCCATATCAGACAGCCGGTGTGATTTTTCCAGTGAACTGTATACGTTGCCCTGGAACTCATTTGCCTGGTTCCTGAGAAAGATCAGCCTCTCTTCAAGCGCCTGCAGATTGGCATCTTCACGGTTATAGTCCTGCCGGAGCTGCTGCAACATGGTGGTCAGGTTTTCCTGGCTCATCACCCCGCGCTGAATATTTTCGGAAACCTCCCTGTTCAGCCGTTCGATACTGGCTTCCAGGCTTTGAATACGGCTTACTATGGCATTCAGATTGGCATTCCGTTCAGGGAACTGCCGGAGCTCCGGCCGTTCTATATAGTAATCTTCCGCCTGAATCTGAAGGTCGAGAATTCTTGAACGGATTACCGTAATCTGTTGATCTATGTTTGTACTTCGGCTTACCGACAGAAGCTGGCGGGTATCTTCTTCCTCTTTTTTGAGGATCTCAAGAAGGCGCCGTGTCGTGTTGATCTGGTGCTGGGTTTCATCGATCTGACGGTACAGATCGGAAAGCTGCTCGGCAGCCCGCTGCCCGGCAGGATCGGTAACCAGGCTGTAATCGGTTTCCAGGAATTTGCGGATCTGTGTTTCGTACGACCGCAGGCTTTGGTGCTGATCGCGTTCAAGTGTTTGCAGATATTGCAGTGTTGCCCTGATCTTTTCCCGGCTGCGGTCCCGGTCGTACCGGGCATACTCTTCGGCATAGATATTGGCCAGCAGCGACGCTTCGCCCGGATTGGAACTGACCGCGATGATGTCGAACATATTCGGAACGCCGCGAATTGGCATAATCGTTATGTGACGCGGTATTCGGCGGGCCACCCGCGGAACATCGAGCATAACATAATTGGCAGGATTATCGGTACTCGTACCCAGCATCCGGTTGAAACGAGTGGTCAACGAATTATTCGCCGTATCCGGATCTACATACTGGATGAGAATGGGCAGCTGTTCCCCGTCAAAAGGGCTGAAACCAACACTTATCAGCCTTCGCGCAACCTGCTCGGCCAGATCGCTGGAGCGCTGCACTATGGCAATATCTGCAGCCAGGCGCTCACTCATTGCCGCTGCTGACCGCTGGTCACCGGCTCCGAAACCGGGAATTTCATTCTGCTGGCTCAGGTCAACGAAAATGGTGCTTCGCGCTTCATATTCCGGAGTAAGCGTACTCACATAGAGATATGTTGCGGTTGCAGCAAATAAAAAGATGGAGATGATCCACCACTTGCCTGACAGAAGAATCTCTCTGATCTCCGATAAACTGGGCAGATCCTCGTGGGGATGTTTCTGGTTCATATTAATAACTGTCGATTATGGAAACGGATCGAAAACCTCATACAATGCGACCCTTCAGTGCACCTTGTTGGCTGAGTATAATATACTACTACGTACTCGTGTATGCCTCTCGTATGTTTTTGTTCCTCAATAGGGCGGTTTTGTGCATTATTAAAGAGATTCTAATGTTAGGAAAAAGCGCGCTAAATGCAAGGGCAGACGTGAGACACAAGACACAAGACACAAAACGTCATGCTGAGCGCAGACCCGGTACCCCGGGACGAAGTCGAAGCACGTGGGGGCTTTATTAAAAAGCCCCCAAAAACCCGCCTTTTTCAACAAAATCCAACTACCCCCTCACCACAATATTCACAATCCTCCCCGGCACAAAAATCTCCTTAACCACCGTAACACCATCCAGGTACTTCCGCACCTGCCCATTCCCACGGGCCTGCGCCAAAACAAACTCCTTGTCCATAACCTTATCCGACGGGATTTCAATACTCGCCCTCAGCTTGCCGTTCACCTGAACGGCGATCACCATTGAATCGGACTGCAGGTATTTCTCCTCGTAAGCGGGCCACTCAGTATAGGCCAGAACTTCGGTTTCGCCGAGCATTTCCCACAGCTCTTCGGCGATATGCGGCGCGAACGGATCGAGCAGGCGGATGTAGGTTTTCATGAGCCCGCGGGGTTTAACCGCCCACTTCATCGCTTCGTTGTTGAAGATCATCAGCTGGGAGATGGCCGTATTGAAGCGGTGCCCTTCGATGTCGTCGGTAACTTTTTTGATCGTTTCATGCATGATTTTCAGCTGGTCGCGGTCCGGTTCGGCATCCGCGATTTCACTGCGCAGCTTTCCGGTCTCTTCATCAACGAAGGTGCGCCACACACGCTTCAGGAAGCGGTACACACCCTCCACCCCTTTCATACTCCACGGTTTCACCTGCTCGAGCGGGCCCATGAACATTTCGTACAGGCGCAGGGAATCGGCCCCGTACTTCTCCACCACAATATCGGGGTTGATCACGTTGCCGCGCGATTTCGACATTTTGAAAGATCGCGCGTCGATCACGATCCCCGTGCCGGTGATCACAAAATCGGTGCCTTTTTTCCCGATCTGCTCTTCGGAAAGCTTTTCGGGCTGATATTCGACCCCGGGTTCCAGCGCGTTGGCCGGCACATAGTTGCCGTCGGCGTCTTTCCAGGCCGTGAATTCAAGCTCGCCCAGAATCATGCCCTGGTTCACCAGCCGCTGAAACGGCTCTTTGGTCGATACCACACCCACATCATAGAGCACCTTGTGCCAGAACCGGGCGTAGAGCAGGTGGAGAACCGCGTGCTCGGCCCCGCCCACATAAAGGTCAACGGGCATCCAGTACCGCTCTTTTTCGGGGCTTACCGGTCCTTCCGTATAGTCGGGATCGATATAGCGCAGATAGTACCAGCACGATCCGGCCCACTGGGGCATGGTGTTCGTCTCACGGCGGGCAGGGGCGCCGGTCTCCGGATCGGTCGTGTTCACCCACTCTTCGATTGTGGCCAGGGGCGATTCGCCGGTGCCGGACGGCTTGTAGCGCTCCACTTCGGGCAGGGTTACCGGCAGGTCTTCATCCCGCATGGGTTTCGGCTCCCCGTTCACAAAGATGACCGGGAAAGGCTCGCCCCAGTAGCGCTGACGGGAAAAGAGCCAGTCGCGCAGTTTGTAGTTCACGGTTTTCTCGCCCAGCCCTTTCTTCTCCAGCCAGTTCGTGATTTTCACCTTCGCCTCTGCCACGGGAAGATCGTTTATCGAAACCTCGTCATTGGCTGAATTCACCACAATACCGTCGTCCGTATCGGTGTAGGCGGCTTTGCTCACATCCCCGCCCTTCACCACTTCAACCACCGGCAGACCGTATTTGACGGCGAATTCCCAGTCGCGCTCGTCGTGGCCGGGCACCGACATGATGGCGCCGGTTCCATAGGTCATGAGCACGTAATCGGCCACCCACACCGGAATATCCTTCCCGGTACAGGGGTTCACGGCATACCCGCCGGTGAACACACCGGTTTTGTCCTTGTTCAGGTCGGTGCGGTCGAGTTCGGACTTGTTTGCCGCCCCGGCGCGGTAAGCCTTCACTACGTCTACCTGCTCAGGGGTGGTAATTACATCCACCAGCGGATGTTCCGGCGACAGCACCATATAGGTGGCACCGAACAGGGTGTCGGGCCGGGTGGTGAACACACGGATTACATCCTCATGGTCCGGTTTTTTTCTTGCTAAACCCTGGTTGCCGGTGCCATCATGCCCGGAAACCCTGAAATCGATATCGGCCCCGACCGACCGGCCGATCCAGTTGCGCTGCATCTCCTTGATCGAATCGGGCCAGTCGACCTCCTCCAGATCATCGAGAAGGCGTTCGGCATAGGCGGTGATGCGCAGCATCCACTGCCGCATCGGCTTGCGGATGACCGGAAACCCGCCCACTTCACTTTTCCCGTCGATCACCTCCTCGTTGGCCAGAACCGTGCCCAGCTCGGGGCACCAGTTCACCGCAACGCTCGACTGATACGCCAGCCCCTGCTTGTAGAGCTGCAGGAAAATCCACTGTGTCCATTTATAATAAGCGGGATCGGTGGTGTCGACCTCGCGGTCCCAGTCGTAGCTGAAGCCCAAAGATTGCAGCTGCTCTCTGAACCGCTTTATATTTTCTTTTGTGGTGATCTTCGGGTGTGTGCCCGTTTTGATCGCGTACTGCTCGGCCGGCAGCCCGAACGCATCCCAGCCCATCGGGTGCAGCACGTTAAACCCTTTTTTACGCTTGTACCTGGCTATAATATCGGTAGCGGTATATCCCTCCGGATGCCCAACATGAAGGCCCGAACTGCTCGGATAGGGGAACATATCGAGCACATAGTATTTGGGTCTGGAACGGTCGGTATCGTCTGTTTTGAAAATTTTATTTTCGATCCAGTATTTCTGCCATTTGGGCTCAATGGCGGCGGGATTGTATTCGGACATCGGGTTGCTTGTATGGGTTACGGCGTTATAGACAAGCGTGAAAAATACAAAAAAGATGGGTCAGGTTTGCGATATCCTTACCGGTGTTTTCGGGTACAGCTGATCAGACTAATTCGGGGTACGGGTCAAAAAAAAAGGGACCGAAGTCCCTTTTTTTACTTACTGAAACTTACTTTATTTTCATCTCACACCCGAGGCATGAGCAATGATGTAGATTTGTCTGGCCATAGGCGGATAGCTGACCGTTTTTACTTCTGTTTTACCGGTAACAGCCACATCAAATTTCTCCTTGTGATTGTACTGCCCCGGTGGGCCAGGCAAATTAATATTGTTTCCGGAAATATGAACGTGTGTTTCTTTTGCGTGATAATTGTTGCCGAAGTCAAAATAGTATGAAATATCTTCACCAGCTGCTGTGGATTCGCGCTTTGCACAGAACAATCCGGCATAGTGGTGTTTACCTGCGTACATGAAGTAGGTGGTAAAGCCGTCATCGCATTTTGGATCGTCATTGATGGCGTTCGGGCGTGGGTGAACAACATAGGTGAACCATGCATGGCCTAGCGCGAAAGTAGCATTGTTGGGGCTGTTATCCATTCTGGCAGTGGCCGAATCGCAACTTGTAAATACAACATTCTGCAGCTCACTTTCAGTTTCAGCAATCAACAGCCTGCATTTCTCAGCGTTACCGTTACCGTTACCATTCGCATTAGTGTTCCTGTTTTGTAAGGCACTCGCCACCATCTTGTTAACAATATTTATGTTAAAAGTTGGTTGGCCATTATTGTGGAATTCCGACGGTAATCTGCTGATATCTTTATTATAATCGAATTTCGGGAATCCGATTACCGACCAGATAGCAACCTGTACTTCCTTCCAGCTTGCACTGTGTTCACTCATCAGCGAATGGCTGTTGTTAACAAGGAAGCTTACGTTTTGGAATATCGGGTCATTATCAGCCGAATGTATCCTTACTCCATTGTATTCACCACCGTTTGAGTTGATTGGAGTGTCATATAAAATGCACCAAGCCTGATATACACCATTTTCTATGCCGGATTCAGGAAGCAGGTTATCTAGTTGAATGTCAAAATAGCTGTCTCTGTTGTTCTTGTCTACCCTTACACTAACATTTGAAGCGCCTTCCACCAATTGGACATTTGGTGTGTCTTTGAGAGACTCCTCAAGACTGACCGGACTGTTGGATTCACAAGCTGTGAACACCAAACCTGCGATTGCTACGCCGAGTATACCCGACAGTAAGCCCCCTTTTTTCATGTTGTTCTCCTGTAAAATTATGTTTTGGATGTGATTTTTTTGAAAATCATCTTATGATGCATTCTGAACACATATTAGCACGACATGTTTCATCAAAACAAGTTAGAGTTCTCTAACTAACAGGCTGGTGTTCAGAGGTTTAGGTTAATTTTTTTTCATATTTGATTCTGCATAAAAGCATTAAAGCACTAAATTATTCAATGCGGCTCCAAATCGAACCGATGCCAATAAAGTGTATTAACATGCCGATGCCAATAAAGTGTATTAACATGAATTTTCCGTGAGAGAGTAACCGGCCGCTTTGCTGTTTTCAGCAAGGTTTTCGGGAATGTGATATTACTTGCGGATTCAATACCGGGTATAAAAAAACCCCTGCCGCTATTTTCCGGCAGGGGTTATAAAAACAAGTGTAAGGCAGGGCTATTTGCAATGACTTAGCCCAAAATTATTAGGTCCTGGGTATTGCCTTTATTTTTGAGATAATAAATCACTTTTTTCATCTTCTCGAATTCCCAGGACGATACGTGTTGGCGTACATACTTCAGGATGAGCTCAACAGTTTCTATATCCACATTTCTGAACCGTTCCTCGAGCTGTGACAGATACGAAGAGTTAAGTTCAAATTTTCTGTGATTTATCAGGCACCAGACTGCGAGCTGTATATGTTCCCAGTTTATGTTGATGAAGCTGCTGATCTGATCACCCTCTGACGTATCCAATCCGGTTTGTAGCAACTCTTCGGCATGATCCAGCAGAAACACCACTTCTTTCCAGTACTCTTCGCCCGTTATTTCGAGTACCTGAACACCATCATAAATGTTCCCGTTGGAAGCAATCGGCGTATCCCATTCGGCACACCAGGCATCGTATTCCCCCGCCGGCAGACCGAGGTCTTCGGGAATACCATCGAGTTTTACTGTGAAATATGAGCTGTTATTGTTCCTGTTTACCTCGATTCTGGCGTTATCAGCGCCGTCGATTACCCTGAGGCTTGGTATGTCTTTCAGTGTGTCTTCCAGCCCGCTCAGGCTGTCTGTGCTGTCGCATCCCATGGCAAAAACCCCTGTTACCAGTACCACCAGGATGAATTTATACAGTTTATTTACTCCGGTCATGATTACTCCCTTTATTTGTTTGCTAAGTTAGGTTCTTGCACTACTTGTACTAAAATTATTGAATTTTTCTCCCAAATTACAGTTAAAATGTCTTCATTATTGTGAACTGTATGGATTTTAAGAACTGTGCGAACTGTGCGAACTGTGCGAACTGTGCGAACTGTGCGAACTGTGCGAATTGTCCGAATTGTGTGTTTAGTTTGTTTAGTGTGTTTAGTGTGTTGCAGTATCTGTATGAACTGTACAGCGGGTGTAAAATCACGTCACCATACAGGCGACATCCTCCCAAAACACTTCGCGGTTCAATTGTTCACATGTTCACTTGTTCCCTAATTCGAAGCATACTAACAACACAGATGTTGTCACAATACAAATAGTGTAGCCCCAACAGGTGCGAAATTAACCGCTACCATTGTCACCTTACCATTAATGATCATTGAACAACTGCTTCTGTGATGATTTGCTGCTATGGCACTATGATCATACAGATCTCCGGCAGGTGGCATTGAGTCTTACAGATTGCCTACTCGAAGTTCGGGCAGCCCAGAAGGATCTCGACTTTGCTGCGTTCATCCCCGCCGGAGAACGTGCCGGCAAGGGTTATGGTACCGTTCAAAAGAAAACCAGCTGATATATTCAGCCCGTCCTGTTCAATCAATACCTGATTCCCCGGTGATACCCCGTTCACGGCCGTCAGAGATCCGACTGTACCAAGCACAAGCTCTGCGGCTTGAACGGTGGTATTGTTGTGGCCGGCGCGCACCAGCACTTCTACCCTGTCGATCGTATCGATAGTGCAGGATGTGTTTGCCGCCACGTTGGCTGCCAGATTGCCATAGATGAGGTTAACACCATTCGCCGATGCTGTTAGCCGGTCGTTAGCCGCATCATAGCCAAAACTGACTGCATTAGCACCTTCTGCCCATCTCAGATCAACTTCTGAACGGTTGGAACCAACACCAAGGTCGCCTGCACCAAGGTAGATTTCTCGGCTGCCTGTGTTAGCGAACGATTTGAAACGCACACCAAAGCCTTTTTCAAATTTCGGTTTCGTGATGATCAGGTCTTGCTCATCAATAATCTGAACATAATAAATCAATTTGCGCATCTGCCTGAAATTCCACCCCGGGGCTTGATCACGCACATATTTGATGATTTTCAATACAGCCTGCAAGTTTGTAGAACTGAACTCTGATCCCAGCCGATCCAGATAGGACTGGTCAACATTGAAAGTGCGGTGCCTGATAAGTGCCCAGGTAGCGACCTGTATTTCCTGCATGCGAACATCGTCGTCAGATTCCATCAGGTAATCAGCCTCGTTAATCAGAAATACCACCTCTTTCCAGTATTCCTGATCACTGATATCCATCACCTGAACGCCGCTGTAATTACCATTGTTGGAGTTGATACGCACATCCCACTGAGCACACCATGCAGCATAATCGCCCGGCACAATTTCGGCCCCTTCGGCAATAGAAGCGAGCGTGATATCAAAGTAGGAGTCTTTCAGGTTACGATTTACCGTAATTGTTGCATTATCTGCCCCTTCAATAGATCTGAGCGCCGGTATGTCGCCCAGCGATTCCTGGAGGCCGCTAACTGAATCGCCGGTATCGCACCCTGCAAATACCATCACAACAATGGCCAGTGCAGTCAGTAAAGGTGTAGATGATTGTCTTGATTTCATAGTTATAATAAATTTAAAAAGGGTTACCCGGATTTGATGCCGGTAATTCATTGAAGACCGGACACATACTTTCGCTACATGCAATGAACACCGCTTGTACCTAACGGTTTCATTAGTATTTGCTAATAAATGAAAACCCACACATAATTCACACCTTCTGCCTTCTGCCTTCTGCCTTCTGCCTTCTGCCTTCTGCCTTCTGCCTTC
>RECM01000061.1 GCA_007694035.1 Balneolaceae bacterium | reverse complement strand
GCAAGTTCTTTTTGTTCGGGCGTAAACTGTTTATAGTCACCGGCAGGTATTCCAATCAGGCTCAGGATTTGCGATTTGAAGGCTTTTGTGAAAAACCAGTAGGCAAAATCCGATTTCTGAATGGTTTGAATGATATGTACAAAAAAAGGGTCTTTGTCGTCAGGATGGGGCGGCATGCTCACGGCACTTAAAAGAATCAGTTTTTCAACCCGTTCGGGAAAATCATGTGCGAATTGCATTGATGATGGGCCTCCTGCCGAAACACCGATGATACTTACTTTCTCGACACCCAGATAATCCAATAGTATCCGGTACTGTTCAGCCTGGAGTGTTGCCGAATATTCTTCCGGAGTGTGCGAACCGAGGTATCCGAACTTTGAGGGAGCTATAAACTGATAATCCCCATCCAGGCAAATCCGGCCCAGCCACAATCCCTGGTCAAAACCACCGCCGGCGCCATGGATCAGTAAAACCGGCTTGCCCCGGCCGCTGATTGCGTATTCCATATCCCCGAATTTGGTTTCCAAAAGCAACGATTCGCTCGTTATTCTATCTTTTGCCTCATGCATTTGCTTTTGATAGGACGGGAAAACGATTAAAAGCGTAATCAGAACAAGCGCTGTAAAGCCGGTGAGAGTGTACAGCGTAATTTTTTTAACTTTTACCATTTATTGTTGCCAGGAGGAGAGGGCAAGTTCTTTTCTGAGTCGGTCTGATGTTGCTGTCGTTCAGGATGGATGATGCCGCAATCTGCTGCTATTAACTCAAGCTGGTTTTGCGGTAGTGGATGATACCCGGATAGTAACCCATTTAGTATTCTGAACTGGTTTTCATCCATTTTCATATGGAAAACTTCCGGCCATTTCACGTTACAGGCTTTGGCTGCTCAAATGTTATCAGATCAAGTTAACACATGTGGCCAATCCCGCAAAGGCGGAAATTGTAAAACAGGGGGGAGGTGTGACGTTACCGGGGATTTACCATCCGATAACATGTTTTCCGTGAATAGCTGCTGTTTGTAATCATAGGAGTTCACACTATGGTTCGGTTCTCGATTAATTGAACGCAGAATGATATTTTAATCCAAAAAAACGCATGGCAAAAAAATTCAAAGACTACTACGACACGGAATGTGCCGGGCTGATCGCCGGCAAAATCGCTGAGGTTTCGCCGGACTTCCCCGCTTCCGGTTTCGTGAGGCAGCTGAGCCGCGAACTGGAGGGAAAGGAGTTCATGGCCCGGCAGGATGCGTTCGCCGAAGCGCTTGAGCGCTGCATGCCCGGTTCCTACTCCGAAAACCTGCAGCTGCTGCACCGGATACTCGGCCCGGAGCTGCAGACGGCCGAGGGCATGTTCACACATGGCTACTGGCTCTGGCCCATTGGCAGGTATGTGGAACGCAATGGGGTTAAGGATGTGCAAAGCTCGGTCGCTTTCTGCCATGAACTTACCAAACGGTTCACGGGCGAGTTTGCCATGCGCCCGCTGCTGGATGCCGAGCCTGAAGCCACATTGCAAACGGTATTGGCCTGGAGCACCGATCCCAACGTTCACGTTCGGCGGCTGGCCAGCGAGTGCCTGCGCATCCGGCTGCCTTGGGCGAAGAAAAGCCTCATCGCCCTGCAGCATTTCGATATGTACAGGGCGGTGTTGGGCAACCTCAGGCATGACCCCGAAAAATTCGTGCAGAAATCGGTGGGCAACAACCTGAACGATCTGATGAAGGAGAGCCCGCCGCACGCCCGCGAAATCATCGCGGCCTGGGAAAAGGATGCGCCTTCAAAGGCCACGGAATGGATCATCCGGCACGGGCTGCGAAGCCTCAGGAAACGGGACTGATGTAGAAATCAGCGGTGTTAACATTGGCGTAGCCGGCATCGGGCCACTCCAAGGCATACCGGACGTCCCGGGGTTAAGTAACATCGGTCTGGATTGGAATCGCGTGATTGCTTATCATAGGTTCAGGTGTTTCTTAAGCCTCGGGGGTGTTTTGTTTATTTACATACAACATATTCGATATGAAACCTGCCAACTTGGTGCTCTTCAGCGCCGCAATGCTGTTTTTGATGCCTTCAGGGGCAGATGCCCAGTTTGAAGCCCGCTGGCTCGACGGGGGATCACTACACAACTGGTATTTGAGCACCGGGGTTGAACGGGAGCGTGGTTTGTATTCTTCGCAACAATATGGACTTCGCTGGCCCGCAATACACCCGTTTCAGGACGGTCAGGTCGCGAAATCACTCTGGATCGGACTGGCTTCACATACGGATACATCAGGCACGGAATACGCACCGAAGGTGATTCATAATGGCCCGGTAGGTACGGGTCAGGGTTCATTTTTCCCTGTTGAAATGAAACTGATCAGCCGGCAGCCCGACGCTGATGTAACCGTTTATGGCATCAGGGCCGGAATTACGCACTGGGAGCCGGATGAGATCGATCCGGACCTGCCCTCGGAGCGAATGATCTATAACCGTGTGAATACATCCGTTGGTTTGACTATGGAGCGCAGAATTTACCAGTTTGCAAATCCATGGCACGATAATTATCACATCACAGAATATACATTTACCAATACAGGAATAGTGGATGGTGGAGAAACACCCCAACTGCCCGATCAGGTTCTCGACAGCCTTTATGTCCATTTCCAACACCGGTATGCACTTATCAGGCAGACGCGATACACCATCGGAAATGCAACAGGATGGGGTTATAATACCATGAACGACCGGTTTGGTGACGGCATTGGTCCGGATTACGGCACCAGCAACATCCGGGGTCACTTCGCCTGGCATGGCATATTTCAGGCATTCACATACTATGATAATCTGGGGGCCCCCATCTGGACTCCAAATACCGCCGCCGGGCTCCTTCAGCCGAATGATACCTCCGGGCGCCTGGGCGCCTACCATTTTGCGGGTATAGCCGTGCTGCATGCCGATACCTCGCCCGGAAATCCGACCGACGATCCCGGTCAGCCATCTACCATGTCTCAGATAGGCTCAGATGATGCACTGAATCGAAACAATGATCCATTTAACACGGTCCGGATGCAGCGTGAATTTAATATGATGAAGAGTGGCAGAACAGACCGTCATGCATATCTTGTTGAACCATCGGGTGATTTTGCAAATTCAAGATCAGATCCGTCCATGGGCACATCCGGCGGGTGGAGTACCTCAACCGGCTTCGGCCCGTATTCCCTGCAGCCGGGTGAAAGCATCACCATTGTGATGGCTGAAGGCGTTTCCGGACTCAGCCGGGATGCGGCAAATGAGATCGGCCGGGCCTTTAAGCAGATGAATGGTAATACTGTTGAAACGATTCCCTATACCGTTGGCGGTACAGAATATGAGCTTACAAAAAACGAATGGGTAATGACGGGCCGTGATTCGCTGATGAAAACGTTTGCCGGGGCCTATGCAAACTATCAGTCAGGGTATCAGATTCCACGAACGCCGCCGCATCCCTCAGCTTTCAGGTTAGACCCAAATGAGGAGGGCATTGCCATAGAGTGGGAGTACGAAGAAGCGGATGAAGACCATATTACCGGATTTGAAATCCACAGGGCGCATGGGGCGATCGACAGCACCTACCACCTGATCCATACCGCAATGCCCGGCGAGAGGGAGTGGTTTGATGCACCAGAACCGGGGTCATGGAAATTTTATTACTACATACAGGCCATTGGCCATGCAGAGGATAACGACGGATCCGTAAATACCCCACCGGGCCCGATCCCCAGTAACCGATATTTCGCACAAACCACTTACCCGGTGAACCTGACGATTGTCAACATCGATGACCCTGCCTACGAACCGGGTACATTCTACCTGGCGAAAAACTACCCCAACCCGTTCAATCCGTCGACCAATATCCGTTTTGCCTTGCCCGAAGCCGGGCATGTAATGCTCGAGGTGTTTGATGTAACCGGCCGCAGGGTGGCGGTACTGGCTGATGATTCCCGGCCAGCCGGTACGCATCACATCACGTTCGAAGCGGGGCATTTGTCAAGCGGCGTCTATCTGTACCGGCTCATCGCCGGAAACCGGGTGCAGATCAGAAAGATGGTGCTTTTGAAATAGCATGAGCAGCCCGATCGATTCCAGCCGATCAATCCAACATTTACATTCTTTACTGGTCGCTGCTTTTACCGTCTACACTGAATCCGTACACCACGCTGTCGAGCCCGCCAAAAAAGACCATCTCTCCGGCCACGGCCGGCGAGGAGACCACGCCGTAGATGTGTGAATCCTCACGTTCGTTCATCGTGTACCGCCATTTTTCTGTACCGCTGTGGCGATCGACGGCAAAGAAACCGCCCCGGCGGGCACGATATACCCTGTATTTATTTGCGCTGAAATTGGTGATATTGAACTATAAATCATCGATTCTCAGGCGATGAGTCAAACAAAAACATCTATTCGGAAAGCGGCAAATTATAATGTGGACATCACAGGATTCAGCAACCCCTACCAGGATGGTTTTGACACTGACATCTATACTGGCTTTTCAGTTTCTGCTGCTCTTTCCGTTGTTCAGTGCCGGAATCAACGCCCAGCAAATTTCGATCAACAGAATCAACCAGATGCCCGATTTCCCCGCGCCCTACCTGATGCGCGACTGGAAACAGGTGACGATCGATTACGACGAATATGTTTTTGATTTTACCAAAACAGGCGAACATCTGCCTTTGATCTTCTGGCGGAACAATACGGTGAACTACCCGGGTGATGTGAGCTTCGGCCTGCACACGGTTGTGGGCACGAATTCCCCCACCTCGGGCGAGGCGATCAATGTGATTCCGGCACTGATCGGCGCCACGCTGGCCGGCATCGATAAAAGCAATCAGAACGGCTACAACTGGGTGAGAATGGCCCGCGAGTTTTTTAACAACCGCCCCGAAGAGAATGTATACCTGAATCATCCCTCAACGGAAAGCGGCAACGACTGGTGGTACGCCACCATGCCCAGCGTTTTCTTTTATCAGCTGTACGATCTGTACCCCGATACCGACGATTTCGACTACCAGCTGCGGAGTGTGGCCAGCCAGTGGCTCACCGCCATCGAAACCATGGGAGGAAGCGCCGCACCATGGACCGTCCCCTTTATGGATTACCGCGGCTGGTACCTGTCGACCATGACGCCCTTTATAGGCGGCGTTAAGGAACCCGAAGCGGCAGGCGCGCTTGCCTGGATGCTCTACCACGCGTACAAGGAAACCGGGGAGGTGCGCTACCGCATGGGCGCCGAATGGGCCATGGAATTTCTGAACGCGTACCCGTCGAACCCCTCATATGAGCTTCAGCTGCTTTACGGCACCTACATCGCCGCGAAAATGAACGCCGAACTCGGCACAGCGTACGACGTCGAAAAAATGCTGAACTGGACGTTCGATATCGGGCCCCTGCGCAAGTGGGGATCGGTGGTGGGAACCTGGGGCGGGCTGGATGTATCGGGCCTGATCGGCGAGGTGAACGGATCGAACGACTACGCATTCAAGATGAACACCTTTCAGCAGGCCGGCGCGCTGCTGCCGCTGCTGCGGTACGACGACCGCTTCGCCAACGCCCTCGGCAAGTGGATGCTCAACGCCGCCAACGCATCGCGCCTGTTCTACACAGAGTACCTGCCGCTGTTCAAACAGGACAGCGACGAGTGGGCGACCGTGCACGATCCAAATACGATGATGGGCCACGAAGCGAGGAGGCAAAACCATTTCGGCGCCTCGCCCTACGCCATGGGCGATGCCATCGCTGGCGGCTGGGGAGCAACGAACCTGACGCTCTACAGCTCGTCGCACGTCGGCATCTTCGGAAGCATCATCGAAACGACGGATGTGGAAGGCATCCTGAAACTGGACCTGCTCAAGACCGATTTCTTCCGGGATGAGGCTTATCCGACCTATCTGGTTTACAATCCGTATGATTCCGATCAAACGGTAACGATCGATGCCGGAAACAGCAGCATCAGCCTGTATGAAACCACCACCAATACCTTTCTCGCGTCGGGCGTCTCCGGCGAGGTACAGCTTACCGTACCGGCCCTGAGCTCTTATATTGTGGTCTACACGCCGGCCGGCGGTACCGTTACATATGAATACGACCGGATGCTGGTTAATGGCGTAATCGTGGATTATATGTCGGGGCAGGGTGTTTCAAATTACCCGCCGCGGATCAAAAGCCTGGCCGCCGCGGCGACGACGGTTGTGCTGAACGATTCCACCCGGATCTATATGACCGCCGCCGACCGCGACGGCGACAATCTGACCTACAACTGGACGGCCGATGGCGGAGTGATCACCGGCGAAGGACCTGACGTGAAATGGACCGCCCCCGGCGAGACGGGCACGTATACCATTCAATCTGAGGTGAGCGACGGCACCGGCGACCCTGTAACCGGGCAGATCCAGATCACTGTGGCCGAGAAGATCAACGCCGCGCCTGTGATCAGCGGGATGACGGCCGAACCCCGTAAAATCGACCTCGGAGGCACATCCACCATCGAATGCATGGCCACCGACGATGACGATGAAGACGCAGACCTCGCCTATGAATGGTCAGCCGGTGACGGCTCACTTGATGGAACCGGCCCTGTGGTTGAATGGACGGCACCTCAAAACGAAGGCAATTATTATATCACCTGCCTGGTAAGCGACCCGGAAGGCGCGGGTGCCACCGACAGCATCGCCGTTTCGGTGAGGGATCTTTCGGTAACCCAGACGGGCAACCTGGTTCTTTATCTTCCCTTTAACGGAAACGCGGCCGATGAAAGCGGGAACAACCACGCGGTATCCATGGATGGCCCGGTTCTGACCACAGACCGTTTCGACGCGGCGGGACGTGCCTACCGCTTCGACGGGATCAACGATTATATGCGGGTGGCCAATACGGCGCCCCTGAATTTTTCGAATGCCGTAACGATCAACTTCTGGATCACCTTCGCGCAATTTTACAACCGCGAGCAGTTCCCTATCTCCCACGGCAGCTGGGACAAACGCTGGAAGGTATCCCTGTCGAACAATAAGATCCGGTGGACCATAAACACGAGCGGCGGAATAACCGACATCGATTCGGAGACGACCGTTGAGCGCAACCGGTGGTACAATGTTACCGCCTGGTATTCCGGCGCCGATATGGAACTGTACATCGACGGAAAGCTTGAGGCCTTCAAATACTGGAGCGGAGCGATCAATCCCTCGCCTGTTGACCTGACCATTGGCCAGATTGTTCCGAACAATAACCAGTACAACTTCAATGGCAAGATCGACGACATCCGCCTGTATGACTATGCGCTGCCCTATGATGAAATCCTTCGGCTGGCTTCGGTAACCACATCGGTGGAGGACGGCCGGAATGAGCTGCCACAGAAAACGCACCTGTACCAGAACTATCCGAACCCGTTCAACCCGGCAACCATGATCTCATTCGACCTGAAAGATGCCGGCGATGTGAGCATAAGGGTGTACAACATGCTGGGGCAGGAGGTGGGCAATCTTGTACAGGCACGGATGAGTGCCGGGTCGTACAGCATACCGTTTGATGCGTCGGCACTTGCAAGCGGTTTGTATATTTATCGCTTAAAAACCGGTAATTTTGTACATTCACGGAAAATGGTACTGATCAAATAAGGAAAATTATCCGGCAGGTCCTGCTTTTTGTACCGGTTACCCGGACATTGTTTCCGCCAGGCCCGCGGGATACGCATCACATGAAACGGAAAAACAGAAGCATCACAAAACTATGATTCACCCGGTATTTCTCAGCATAAGAAAACGAATATCCCTGTACATCGTGCTCATCGCACTGCCGCTCACCGCAGGGTGCCTGCTTCCCGGGGATGAACTTGATGGGCATGACCTGGATATGTTCATAGCGCTGGAGAGTGCCATGGTACCCTCGGCAGGGGAGATTCGGGGCGAGCTGACCATCGTGAACCGCACCGGCAGGGAACTGGAACTCGCATTTCAGACCGACTGCCAGCTGTTGTTCACCATCGCCCGCAGGCAGGAGATCTGGCAGTACGTGCAGATCTGTACGGATGTGCCCAACAGCATTCTGATCGCAGCCAACGCCGCCCGCGTTGTGTCGTTCGACCTCAACCGGGATACCTGGGACCCCCAAATCGAACAACTGCCGGGGCAGTATCTGCTTGCGGTAACACTCAATACGGGAATCCGCCAGTTTGCCACAACACCGTTCGAAGTGATCGAGTGATTGATGTGAAGTGCCCGATGTGATCAACAGATTGCATGTATGATGTGAAGTGTTTGATGTGATCAACAGATTGCATGCTTGATGCGAAGTGCTAGATGTGATCAAAAAATTGAATGCGTGAGGTACAATAAGTGATCGAATACTTAAAGTGATCGCATCATTACCTTGTTTGTAACCGGGTTGCCCCGGAAATGGGGCGATCCCGGAAGAATGGAGCGGGCGGTTCTGGAATTTTTTGCCCATATTGGATGTGTTACGTGAAAACTTCCCATTAAACAACCCATCATGAGAGTTCAGCTACTGTTATTGATCGTATTTTCAGCCCTGATTGCAGCCTGCAGCGGCCCGTCTGCCGATAAGTCCGGCGAGGCCACGGATGAGAAAAAACCCGCATTTGAACTGCCGGCAGAGCAGAATGCCTTCTGGGCAAATATCCGCCGGCACTGCGGAAATGCCTACGACGGCAGGCTGGCCGATGCCACCCCGCATTACCAGGGCTTTTCGGCCGAGCGCATTACCATCCATTTCCGGAACTGCCCGGATACGCTCACACACATCTCGCTTCACCTTGACGATAACCACTCCAGGAATCTGATGTTGACCAACATGCGGGGGGCTCTGCGCCTGAAGCACGATCACCGCAACAAGGACGGCACCGAGGAGGTGATCACCCAGTACGGCGGCGATGCCCCGAAGCCGGGACTTGAAACCCGCCAGATTTTCCAGGCCGACAACCACACCGGGCACATCCTGCCCGAGCGGGCCGACAATTTCTGGTTCCTCGACCTGATGGATGAGAATACCCTGGCCTACGGGGTTCACTGGCCCAAACACGGCCATTCGATCCGCATGGAGTTCGACCTGTCAAACCCGGTCGAGCCCCCGCCCGCACCCTGGGGGTACTGAAAAAGCATGAATCCGGAACGCCGTTTCTCGCATCTCATTTGACCAGAGCCCGTACGGCTTTCCATTGGTTTCTATCTCCACCGGCTCGAAAAGGCAGGATCTACGTCCATGCGTAAGATGATGCTGGAGAGATAGTCCAGAAAATCAAAATAGTATTGAGCTCTTTCAGCCGGTAATAGTGCATATACAGACAGTGCCCAATCATTCTCATTTCAAAGCTGTCTTTATGTACTCTTCATGTCTTTTAATTCACCAGCTTGCCCAGGCCGTACCGGCAGCGGTTTTGTTGTTTACAAATTATCCGGGCCTGCCTGTTTCGACAATATTACCACAAACCATCATTCTCAAACGATGATCCGAGGTATGACTATTTTCAATTTATTCTTTAGCCAGTTCGCCACTGCCATGCATCTGCCGGCGTTTCAGCCGAACCTTATCTCAGCCGCACGTTTCACGGTGCTCGCGTTTGCCCTGGCTGCCACCCTAAGTTCATCTGCGCTTCACGCTCAGTCTTTTGAAATTCTGGGTGGGGTGGACCCCGACACCGGCGAGTCGTGGGTGTTCAACTCCGGGGTATTCGCCTCATACTCCGGCGACGTGATCTACGGGAGGAGGACAGGCGGGCAGTATGGCCTGTTGATCAACGGCACGTTCCAGCCACTCACACTGCCCCACGGGGCCAGGGTCACGAACATGTCGGGTGACGGTCGGGTGCTCGTCGGCCGGGCATGCGCTACTGTTCAAGTATGCTATGATGTTCCATTCGCTTATTACATAGATGAAGAGAGGTTTGAATTTCTCACCTTCCCGTCGGTGATTGGAAGTATGAGCATAGGATTTGGGAGAGGTAATCACAGGCTGTATATATCCTACGATGGAAGCATTATTGCTGGCTCATTCACGGTCAGATATACAGGAGAAGATGCACTCGTTTATTCATATCGATGGGTGAATGGAGTACGGCAAGACATCTCGGAAGGAAACCGTTTTTGGGCGATTAGCGGGATTTCGGATGATGGATCGATTATAGCCGGCCAGACTCTCGGTAATAATTCGCCGGCTTTCCACGACGGGGCATTAAAGCTGCTACCGATGCCATCGTATGCCCATTCTTCTACTTACTCAGTCCAGATTTCGCCAGATGGCAAGACGTTTGCTTACACAATATTACGCTTCAATGCGACCCCATATACAAGTCCACATTTATTTAACGATGGACAGTTAATTGAGATTGGTCTCACCGCAGGTTATTATGCAAGTGGTCATGGTGAGGCCCTGTTTGTCGCAAATGAAGGGAGGTTCCTGATAGGAGAGGAGGGAACAAGAAACGACGGGCGGCCGGCAACGCTATGGACGCCCGAACTTGGTATCGGTTGGTTGACCGACGTGTTTGTCAATCATTACGGATTCGATCTGTCGCCATTTCGCCCGGAGAACTTGAGACGTAATTTCAGGCCCGTATATCACACCCCCCCGGGCGTAATCTACGGCGTAGGAACGTTAAATAATCGGACAAATGTAGCGTGGCGTGCCGTTCTGGTGCCGAAGGAAGATGATCTGATAGTGAACTCGGCCGCCGACCGGCCCAACGTCGGCGCCCGCGCAACATGCGACACCGGCGAGTCCGTCGGGGTCGGCAGCGAGAGCGTACCCGAATGCACCCTCCGGGCCGCCATGGAAGTCGCCGCTGAACGTGGCGTGCGTGACTCCATCTCGGTAAACATACCCGAAGGCGGACCTTATATAATCAACCTGACCAGCCCGCTCCCGGTCCCTACATCTCCCATTGTAATCGATGCCACTACACAACCGGGCTTTAACGTGCTGCCATTAATTTCATTGAACGGTACAAATAACATCGAAAACGGGTTCGTACTTGAACATGGCGAGTCTGCAGTGCGTGGTTTTTCGATTGGTGGATTCACGAATGCGGGTATACTTTTGAATGGTGGCAGTAAAAACGTGATTGAGGCGAATCATATTGGAATCGATGCACGGGGTACAGCTCCCTTCCCAAACCATACAGGTATCATTGTTGAAAATTCATCAGAAAACCGGATCGGAGGCCCGGAGCCCGGCCAGCGAAATATAATTTCAGGCAATTCCGGTGCCGGTATCCATATTACCGGGGAAGAAGCTGCGGGAAATGTAATTGCGGGGAATCGTATCGGCACAAACGCCCCGGGATCAACAGCTTTGGCAAATGGCAGTTCAGGTATCGTTATTGCCGGTTCACCGGGTAATATCATTGGTGGAGACAACCCCCCAATGCGCAATATCATTTCCGGCAATACAGGGGCCGGTGTTTTTATTGAGGGGGCAGCCTCCGATGGAAATAGTATACAGGGAAATTACATAGGCACAGATAACAATGGAGTAACTGCAATTGCCAATGCAGCGGAAGGCATTCTGATTGAAGCTGCTCCAAACACCCGGATAGGTACGGATGCTTCTGGTTCCGGAAATATGATTTCAGGGAACGGGGCCGGTGGTATTCTGATAAACGGGCATCTTACTGAGGGACATGCGGACGGAACGCTGGTGCTCAACAACATCATCGGGCTGGATGCCACCGGTGAGGTGCCGCTGTTCAATGGCGGGGAGGCTGTTATCAGGCTGAACGGGGCCGTTCGCCAGGCGAAGATCGGGCAGGCCGGAGCAGGGAACGTGATTGCAGGAAATAACAAGATGCACGGTGCGGAGTTGCTGGACCTTGGGGAAGAGGCAGGTGCCCCGGATGGCACGCAGGTGGCCGGTAATTACATCGGGGTGACAAAATCCGGCGCTTCGCCTGAAGACAACCTGTTAATAGGCGTTGTGCTTTCAACAGAGTCAGATCAAAGTGGCGGCATGCCGGGTGTTGTGGGTGGAGAAAATGCCGCATGGGGGAACACGATTCGCGCAACGGTGGGAATCGTGATCGAAGGCGACAGATCATCGAATTCTGTGGTGGCGTATAACGTTGTCGGTAAAGTGGATGAAGCTATCTCAGCCGAAGACAGAAACGCGATTGGAATCTGGATCAATGGGGCAAACCAGGTCCAGATACTATCCAATACGATTGGAGGCCAAACTGCCGGAATTTTACTCGGAAGCAACGAAAGTACAGTTATCCTCAATAAGATTGGTACAAACACAGCCGGGTCTGCGGCGCGGCCGAACACAATTGGCCTGTGGATACCCGGTGAGATAGGTGACGGCTTTTCAACCGGTGATGGCAACATGATCGGAAATGAGGAGGGAGGAAATGTGATATCAGGAAATAAGACCGGACTTCTGATCGGCGGATCATTTAATCCATTCCCTACCGGTACTGGTGCTGCCGGCACGGAAGCGATCATTGCGGCAGGTTACCGGCAAGTGTTCACTAACTCAGCTAAAATCCGGAGCTGGAAATCACTCTCAGAGCTTCCGCCGGATACCCCTTCACTCAAAAAAAGAGCATCCGGAATATCCACATTGCAGAACGACGAAAACGGGGAGCCGGACAATAATGTGATCATGTTAAACAGAATTGGTACAAATCCGGCAGGCGATAAAGAGATTGGAAACGGGCGGGCCGGTACTGAAGAGGAAGCTTCGGCCGCCATCCGGATAGAGAGTGGAACGAATAACCGGCTTATTGGTAATTTGATTTCCGGAAATGGCGGCGGTGTATATATAGGCCCCGATGATGACTTCACAACAGAACCTGCAAATACCATTTTGGCAGGCAACCTTATCGGTGGCTCACTTGCTTCTGCAACCGCGTCCATTCCGAATCAATACGGCGGCGTCATCATATTTAACTCCGCAGGCAACCGGCTGACAGCATTGCCTATATCAGAAGGTGGAGATCCGGTAGGAAATACAATTCGTGGGAATGGAAAAGCAGGTGTAATGATAGGCATTCTCGATACGGAGGATGTCGGTAACCAGGTTCGTCAAAGTAGTTTTTTCGACAATAAAGGACCATCGATCATGCTACTTAACGCAGAGGAAGAATACCCGGACATGGCACCTCAGATACCCCAAATTCTGGCGGCGGCAGCCCTGCCCGATGATGCAAGCCTGGCGTTTGTATCCTATACTGTCGGAACAGTGGATGGATTCCTGTCAAAGGCCTGTGAGGATGGGCACGGGCAGGGGGAATACATGTTTTCCCTGGAAGTTGAACCCGGCACAAATGTCGTAGGGCTGCCGTATCATCAATTGAAAAGTAATTCAGAAGACGCTCTCAGCCTGTACCTGGCGTTGACTATCACATCGGCAGTCGAAGCGGGAATGACCAGTGAGTTCAGCGAATGCTATCGTATTGCCCGGGAAAGTGATATCGACTCCACGGCGTTCAGTATCAATGATAAGGGAGAACTGATTAACGGGGTGGGGATTAAAGTTGAGGTCAATGCGAATTCCGGTGAGCAGTCTGTTCAGTCGGGTATGCAGAGCATCTCCAACCTGGAAGGGGAAGGCATGCTCTATGTAACCCGGTACCGGGTCAGACCGGTTGTCAGCCCGATAGATGGAACCGCCGAATCATCTGATGGATCGATTGTGACCCCTGATATGGCATCCACTGATCGATACTGGTCGCTCCGGTCCACCGGGATCAGCAATATCAGCTACGGAGTCTGCCTGGATATAGAAGAACTGCCGGGGGCCGACAACCCGGAGCAGCTGCTTGTTCTGCACCGGCGATCGACATCGCTGCCATGGCAGCCGTACGACTCAACGATTGAGGATGGGCAGTTATGCGCGGAGGGGCTTACCCATTTTGGAGATATTGGCATTGGGGGACACAGCGAAGGGAATTACCTGCCCCTGGATCCGGGTGTGCAGAACATACCCGGGAAGTTCGCTCTGAATGCGAACTACCCCAACCCGTTCAATCCATCGACGATAATATCGTATTCGCTTCCGGAAACAATCCACGTAAAACTTGAGGTGTATGATATGGCAGGCCGGAAAATCGCAACCTTGCTCGATCAATCCATGCCCGCCGGACAGCACGAGGTGGTTTTTAATGCCGGTAACCTGGCAAGTGGCATGTATTTTACCAGAATGGAAGCCGGCCTGTTTTCATCTTTCCAAAAAATGTTATTGATAAAATAGTTGCGCGCCTAAATATTGCATAAACCAGTTTTTATTACCTGTTAACTGTATCGATGGCAGCATGAATCCTTATTTTTTAAAAAAATGAGCCGTTTCGCGGCATTTTGGTGCATATGGGTATACAATGAAAGAAGAATGTAGTGCTGTCAGAACCCGGTGTGAATGCAGCGAACATTAACATGATCATCAGATTTGACGGGCCATACATCAGGCAAACCTCCAAACAGTATTAAAATGAACGTACCCATGATCAATCAATTGCAGGAAATAAGGATTACAACTCATAACTGGAAAATTCATGTGAAATGGGACCTGTTCAAACGAATTGGTATCCTATTAACATTTCTGCTGTTGCTTCCGGCACTGATTGGGGCGTCCGGTTTTGCCGTTGCGCAGAATCCATCTGAACCGGGTATTGCAACAGCATGGGGGAACGAGGTAATATCTGCCGAAAAGAACGAGGAGTTTATTAAAATAGCTTCGGGACGGAACCACAACCTCGCACTGCGCAACGACGGAACCCTCGTTGCCTGGGGCATGAACGGCTTTGGGCAGAGCACAGTGCCCGACGACCTGACAGATATAGCCGATATGGCGACCGGTCTCGATTTCAACCTGGTGCTTCTTTCCGATGGTACCCTGGCGGGATGGGGGCAGAATAATTTCGGTCAGATAAACATACCGGCCAATCTTGAGGACGTGGCCGGAATAGCAGCAGGATTTGCCCATAGTGTGGCGCTCCGGTCGGATGGTACAATGGTGGCCTGGGGTAGTAACCAGGGCAATGCAGTGAGCAATTTGCCCTCAGATCTGGATGATGTAATTGCCGTATCGGCCGGCAACGGTTTTTCAATTGCTCTGCGCGGGAATGGCAACGTTGTGGCCTGGGGCTTGAATAATGCGGGTCAGGGCACTGTGCCCGAAAATCTGGAGGGGGTAATCGCCATCGCTGCCGGGAATATCCACAGTATGGCCTTGCGGGACGACGGAACCGTTGTGGCCTGGGGGTCAAACAACGCGGGGCAAAGCACTGTACCCGATGGTCTCGGCAATGTGGTGGCCATTGCGGCCGGAGATCAGTTCAGTATGGCCCTGCGTTCCGACGGTACAGTTGTGGCATGGGGGCAGAATACCGAGGGGCAGGCTACTGTGCCGGAGGGCTTGTCGGGGGTATCAGCTATTGCGGCCGGGCAGGTGCACGCACTGGTAATGAAATCTGATGGTACACTTGCTGCCTGGGGTTCAGGTACTGCATCCCGCACAATCCTACCCGGGTCGATAGATAATGTGATTGCTCTCACACCCGGGCCAGGCCACAGGTATGCCTTACGGGCTGATGGTACAGTAGTGGGTTGGGGCTCCTTCACGCAAGGCAACACCAATGTACCGGCCGGTCTCAGCAATGTGATTCAGGTTGCGACAGGGAACTGGCACGGTGTCGCATTGCGCTCCGATGGTACGGTAGTTGCCTGGGGCAGAGGTAATGAGGGTCAGACGAATGTGCCGGCAGGCCTTGATGATGTTATTTCTATTGCGTCCGGCACAGAATTCAATATGGCGCTGCGCTCCGATGGAACTCTGGTGGGATGGGGCCGGAACAATGTGGGCCAGCTCGACATTCCGGAAGGCCTTGATGATGTGATTGCCATTGCAGCAGGAGCGAATCACACAGTGGCACTCCGTTCCGACGGGACGGTGGCGGCTTTTGGCATCAGCTCGTCAGGCCAGCTCAACATCCCGGATGGCCTCAGCGATGTAGTGGCTGTTTCTGCAGGGGCTTTTCACAACCTAGCTCTGCATTCCGATGGCACCGTTAGTGCCTGGGGGTGGAACAATGCGGGCCAGACCAATTTGCCGGATGGTCTCGACAACATTGTGGATATTGCGGTGGGAAACAGTCACAGCCTGGCCCTGCGTTCCGACGGGACGGTAGTGTCCTGGGGCAGCATGACAAATGTACCGGAAGGCCTTGAAAATGTGGTCGGTATATACGCACATGCCAGCAGCAACTACAGCATGGCCATCACCACCAGCGGATTTGTGACCAGCATACAGGGTGAGCACCGGGAGAGGCCTCAGGGCATTATGCTGATGCAGAACTACCCGAATCCGTTCAATCCCGCCACGCAGATCGGGTTCACACTGGAAAAACCAGGCCAGGTAAGGCTGGAGGTCTACGACATGCTCGGACGAAGACTGGCAACCCTGGTTAACGAGAACAAAACAGCAGGCAGCCATACGGTAACATTCAATGCCAGTACACTCGCAAGCGGAGTCTATATATATCGCATCACCACCGGCGAATATTCAGCCACGCGTATGATGACGCTGGTTAAGTAGTACCTTATGGCCACAGGATAATCGCTCCTGTGGCCATAAGCACCCGAAAATAAATTGAATCTTCGTTCTTCGGGTCACCAATGAATCTTTGGGGGTTTTCAGCGCATAAGCGCTCTCATCATGCATGATCATGCCTGATCATGCCTTGTAATGCTATATCTGCCATGTAACGCCATGCGGTGAACATTCACTTGTACAGGTTCGTCGCCAACATGTATGTTTGCATTCGGGCCCTGCCTTGATAACAGTTCGGATATCTGTTCAACACAACAGACTAATCAGAGAGCAGCTGCAGGAAAACCTGACAAAGTACATAAAGTAAAAAAAAATGGGCCCGCGTTGGCACTTATTGCTCCTGTTTTACGATATGATTGATGCAACCGACCATCAGAACAAATCTAAAAGGTATTTTCATGAAAAAAATGATTTCCACCACCATTCTTCTTTCTTTATTTACCGTTTCATTGGCAGCACAGGATTTTTACCTCGACAGTAATGAAGTAACCGTGAAATGTGAAAATGCTGATATCGGAGATACCGGTGTTGTAAATGGCGTGACCTACACCAGGCGAGCCGCAAATCAGATTACCGCAGAAAATGCATCTACAACATGCACTTCCGGTATTGAGGATATGTTCAGAATGTTTGCGTCGAATTCCAACTTTAATCAGGACATCAGCAGTTGGGATGTCTCCTCCGTAACGAATATGAGGGAGATGTTTAAGTCAGCTTCTGCATTTAACCAGGATATCGGAAGCTGGGATGTCTCCTCCGTAACAAATATGATGGAGATGTTTAGGTCAGCCTCTGCATTTAACCAGGATATCGGAAGCTGGGATGTCTCTTCGGTTACAAGTATGAGGGAGATGTTTATGAGTGCAGTTGAATTTGATCAGGATATTGGCCAGTGGGATGTCTCTTCGGTTACGACTATGAGATCTATGTTCACAGGAGCCCGCTTATTTAATCAGGACATCAGCGGCTGGGATGTTTCTTCGGTTACGACTATGGA
>RECM01000064.1 GCA_007694035.1 Balneolaceae bacterium | reverse complement strand
TATAACAGGCATTTACTGCTGACGTGTAAGCCATTGTTGCTTATGTTCATGCATAGTGTCACGCAGCAGAAATGCAGAGCCGTTAATACAAGGTTTAACAAAGGTTTATGATTATCCAAACTTTAGAGGTAGTACCATGCGAAATCATGCTTCATTTATTCTGATTCTTGGTTTACTGCTTACATCATGTGATTTAATATGTTCGAATACCCCGGAAAAAACTATTCATATTAGCATTAATACATTGTTTCAGTCATTTCAAACGGAAACAGACATTCATGAATTTGTTACGGTCGTTTTAAAAACCAGGGCAGAAACAGATGACTTTCTATCGCAGTATCCGTCAGACAAATTCAATGAAGAAATCTTATTAAATGTGAACTATGCTGATTCCCTGGTGGTGGGTGTATTTGTGGGAGCAAAGCCCAATACAAGTTATTCTGTTGGTATAGATTCGGTTATTACCGCAGGTAATTCAAACATGGTTTACATCACCGAAATTGGGTCGGAAGCCGGTGGTCGTGCTATTATATGGCCGGCACATTTTGTCGTTATTGATAAGGCTGATTTTGCCCACAGAACTGCAAAGTTTCCTTATAAACGCATTTGCAACCTGGAGCCATGCTCCTGGCCGGTACATACAGTGCCCGATTAGCAGTTTTTGCAAAAGCTTCTTCCAGCTCTTTAAACGGAATTTACAGGCTCAGCAAATGAGCCCGGGGCTATCTTTTCCCTTCAGTTTGCCGTTGTATTTCCGTATTTTTGGGAAATTATTTTCAGCGAAATTATTATTAAATGCTTGTACTTGTAATTAATTGCGGCAGCTCTTCCGTTAAATACGATCTTATTGAAACTTCTGATAATTCCGATGTCTGCAAAGGGTTGATTGAGCGCATTGGCGCCGTTACCTCCATTGTAAAACATGAACCGGCAGGGCAGAAAGCCACTAAAGACAGCAAGAATATTGCCAATCATGTGGAGGCACTCAAGGAGATCATGAACTACCTCATGAATCCTGAAAACCGCATTATTGAATCACCGTCCGATATCAAGGCGGTAGGTCACCGCGTTGTGCACGGCGGCGAGATGTTCAAAGATTCTGTACAGATCGATGAAAAGGTACTCGAGGCCATCGAGCAGGCCATAGACCTGGCACCCCTGCACAATCCCCCCAACCTCAGGGGAATTCAGGCTGCAATGGAGCACCTTCCCAATGTTCCTCACGTTGCTGTGTTTGACACCGCGTTTCATCATTCCCTGCCACCCGAGGCCTATCTGTATGGTATTCCGAACCGTTTTTACAGGCGGTATAAAATCCGGAGATATGGTTTTCATGGTACATCACACTACTATGTTAGCCGGCAGTATTACAAGCTTACAGACAAACCGGTTGAACAGACTAAAGTTATTAGCTGCCATCTGGGCAACGGGGCTTCTGTTACGGCCATCAATGGCGGCAAATCGGTGGATACCAGTATGGGTTTTACCCCGCTGTCGGGCCTGGTTATGGGTACCCGGTGCGGCGATATCGACCCCTCTATCATGTTCTACCTGGTCGAGAAGGAGGAGCTTCCGCTCAATAACCTGCACGCACTGCTGAACCGCCACAGCGGGCTGCTCGGCCTGAGCGGATATGCGGCCGACATGCGCGACCTGATTACCGAGGCGCAAAACGGCGACCGCAGATGCCAGCAGGCCATCGATGTATTCTGCTACAGGATCAAGCAGTTTATAGGGTCATACACCGCCGTCATGAACGGGTGCGATGCCATTCTGTTTACAGCGGGTATCGGCGAAAACGCCCCGCTGATACGGAAGAAAGCGGTCTCGGAACTCAGCTATCTGGGCATCGAACTGGATGATGCCCGCAATGAAGCCGTAACCCGGGGCAAAATCGAAAAAATCAGCACAGATGCCTCCCGTACCGATATCTATGTAATCCCCACAAACGAGGAACTGGTAATCGCCATCGATACGGCTAAAATAGCCCAGGCCGCCAGCCAGTCGCCATGGATTTGAACAGGCCCCGACCATAACCCAATTCACTGGCCTTCCGCTTGATCAAAAAAGCGGGTACTACTATTACTTGATACCATGGACATTATCAAACAGATCAGAACTCACGCAAAAGCAGCGGCAAAGAATATCGTACTGCCCGAAACAGAAGACACCAGAACCCTGAAGGCAGCAGAATTTCTGCTCAAAGAAAACATTTGCCGGGTTACACTCATCGGGGATGAGGCCGAAATCAGGGAAGCGGCGGAAGCGGAAGCCATTTCGCTGGATGGAGATGTGATGTTTCTTGATTTCCGTACTGATCCGGATAAGGAGGTGCTCGCTGCAAACCTGCACCGTAAACGGGCCCACAAGGGGATGACCCCCGGCCTTGCCGGCAGCATCCTTTCCGACAACAGGCTGTTCTATGCAGCCATGCTGGTCGATGCCGGCCGGGCCCACGGTTGTGTGGCCGGTGCGGTTAATACCACCGGCGATGTTCTCCGTGCAGCGATCCAGGGCATTGGGCTGAAACCATCATCCAGCATCGTCTCGAGCATCTTTCTGTTGCATACCCGCGATGACCGTGTTCTCACCTATGGCGATTGTGCCGTGGTGCCTTATCCCGATCCGGAGCAGCTCGCAACCATCGCCATCGATTCGGCCGATACCCACCGTGCCCTTACCGCCGAAGATCCGCTGGTGGCCATGCTGTCGTTTTCGACCATGGGCAGTGCCAGCCACGAACAGGTCGATCTGGTTATTCAGGCACTCACCATAGCGAAAGACCTTCGTCCAGACCTGATGATTGATGGTGAACTGCAGTTCGACGCAGCCTACGTGTCTGATGTTGCCATCAGGAAAGCTCCGGAATCAAAAGTGGCCGGCCGTGCCAATGTGTTCATCTTTCCAAATATCGATGCAGGTAATATCGCCTATAAAATCACGGAGCGACTGGGCGGGGCAACGGCCATCGGGCCGATCATACAGGGACTGGCAAAGCCCATGAACGACCTGTCGCGCGGCTGCAGCTGGGAAGATATCGTGAACACCGTGTGTGTGACCGCGCTTACCTGATCGGGCGGATCGCCGGCCCGCATCCCAAATTATTGCCATAAATAGCGTTGTTCCTTTCTCGGATCGTGGTTATTATTCGCCCTCCCAGGAAGAAGAAAAGTTTATAAAAAAGCATCGAACATGTCTCAAAGACGGTACTGGCTCATGAAATCGGAGCCGGATGTATTCAGCATCGACGATCTGGCCTCACAACCGGATCAGACTACGCATTGGGAAGGTGTCCGTAACTATCAGGCCCGCAATTTCATGCGCGACGATATGAAGGTCGGCGATGGTGTATTGTTCTACCATTCCAACGCCAACCCGCTGGCCGTGGCCGGAACAGCCCGGGTATGCAGTGAACCCTATCCGGACCCGAGCCAGTTCGACCCCGGTTCCGATTATTTCGACGAAAAGGCCACGGAAGAAAACCCCCGGTGGCAACTGGTGGATGTACAGCTTGTAAGGAAATTTGACAAACCGGTGCTGCGCGACGATATCAAGAATGAACCTGAACTCGAAGACATGATGCTCGTCAAAAAAGGTTCACGCCTGTCCATCCAGCCGGTTACCGTCGCTGAGTGGGAAAAAATCCACGAAATGGCCGGAATCGATCCGGAGTGATTATGAACAGCCTGTATCTTACAAAACGGGGCATACTGCCGGTTCAGAAGCTGAAAATTCTGGTGGCGAACGGGGTGATCCATTCCGACCCTGATTATCCGATCGAGGAGAATCAGTACCAGCCGAATTCACTCGACCTGCGCCTGGGCAAGACCGCTTACCGGGTGCGCTGCGGATTCCTTCCCGAGAACGAGACCGTGGAGAGCAAAATCCACAAGCTGATGCAGCACTCATTTCCGATTACCGACGGCGCTGTTCTCGAACCCAACTGTACATACATCATCCCGTTACTCGAGCAACTGCACCTGCCGAAATCTGGTGAGTCGATCCAGAAAAACCTGTTTCAGGGTAACGATGCGGAGGGTTTGTTCAGGGTCTATTCCGATACCCATATTTCAGCGAAAACCAATCCCAAAAGCACTACGGGCAGGCTCGACATTTTTACGCGCCTGGTAACCGATTTTTCCCACCGCTTCGAGGAAATTGCCCCGGGCTACCAGGGCCCGCTCTACCTTGAAGTGGTGCCCAAGTCGTTCCCCATCAGGATCAGAACCGGCCAGCGGCTGAATCAGCTGCGCATCAGGCACGGCAATTCGCTGGTGGCCGACGAAGAGCTTCTCGGAATCCACAGCCTCGATCCCATCCTGCTTAACGAACATGGCGAACCCCTTGTCGAAAGCCAGCTCAAGGTCGATGGCGGGCTGTTTATGAGCATGAACCTGCACGGTGAGGAGGGCGCAATCGTGGGGTACAAAGCCCGTAAAAACCGGGATCTGATCGATCTTGACAGAATCGACCACTATAAAATATCCGAATTCTGGGATCCCATCTACGCCCGCCAGGACGATTACCTGATCCTGGAACCGGAGGCCTTTTATATTTTCGCATCAAAAGAACGATGCCGGATTCCTTTGCATCTGGCGGCTGAGATGGTACCCTACGACACGGGATCGGGTGAACTGAGAACCCACTATGCCGGTTTTTTTGACAGCGGATTCGGTGGCACCCGCCAGGACGGCGGTGCCCGTGCAGTTCTCGAGGTTCGCTCTCACGATGTGCCATTCCTTATTGAAGACGGGCAGACACTGTTCAGAATGATTTTTGAATTGAATACGGAAATTCCGGAAATTGCCTACGGAAGAGAGATTAAAAGCAATTACCAGGGTCAGAGCCTGAAGCTGAGCAAACATTTTAAATCGGCATGAGTTCAAATAAACGTTACTCTGTTAGCAGATGTGTATGCCATCGGATCAGTTTTGAAGAACTGCAGGATGAAGCCAGACTTCGCAAACTGTCCAGCTGTCAGGATCTGATAAAGGCCGGGCTGTGCGGGGGCAGTTGCACCATGTGCCATCCCTATATAGAAAAAATGCTGCACACAGGCGAGACCGAATTCAGGCCTGGTGATTTCCATTACAACAGCGATTCCTGATGCAGCGGCTACCTGACCTGCCCGTTTTTTTCTCGCCTCAGGGCCCTGATCTTACAGGCATTATAACCATGGATTCCACAGAATTCCGGCATGCCGTTTCTGTGCTTCGCCTCGATACCGGCAGCAGCATACTGGTTGCCGATGGCAACGGCCGCTACTACGAATGCAGGATCGATGCGGTGGGCAAGAAAAGCCTCTCGGCCCGAGTAACAGGCATGTACCACCGCGACAAGGATTCCGAATATGACCTGGTCCTGGCCTTTGCCTTCATCAAAAACCGGCAGCGCCTGGAGTGGATGCTCGAAAAAGCCACCGAGCTGGGGGCTTCAGGAATTGTTCTGTTCAAATCCGCACGCAGCGAAAGAGACAAGGTGCGAACAGACCGGCTTGAAAACATCCTGGTAAGCGCGCTCAAACAATGCAAACGCTACTTTTTACCACGTCTGTCAGAAAGCAACAGCATTGATGATGTAATCGCAAAATACCCGGGCTATGAACTGATTGTCGCCCACGAAAAAACCGAACCTGAAACAAACATTCCACCCACCCCTACCCGAAAAAAAGTCCTGTTCATCGGCCCCGAAGGCGGCTTTACAAACGAAGAAATTGCCACCCTCACCCGGCACGGCGCCATCACCATAAGCCTCGGCCCAAACCGCCTCCGCGCCGAAACCGCCGCCCTCGCCCTCCTCTCAAAATTCCTGATGTGATTTACCTCATTCAAGAGTCCGGAGCGCAGCGCAGGACCTTGAATAGTGGTAAATCATCATGGGGGCATGAAATGCCCCCGGCGTTCAACTCTTCAAGGAGCCTGCTCAGCTCCACTCCGCTGCGCTCTGTTACGCTTCGCACGCACTCTTGAAGGTTTCACGTTATCTCAGTGTGGTCGAGCGGCTGCGGTTTGATTCAAGGTAAGCTTTGAGGGCCTGTACATCGGGCCAGAGCTGCATCACCTGGTCGAGGGTGGTGTCGAATTCATCATTGAAGACCGGATAGAAGTAGGGAGTGCCCCAGACCTGACGTGCAAGTTCCGCTTTGGTATATCCCTGAGGGATCCACTTGTGTTCATCGAAGTAGTTGGGATGTACAAACAGGGAGTCATTTCGGAATTCAGGTGCCGAAACCGTATCGGAAATTACCATGCCACGTTCGGCCATGATGCCCCAGAAACGGCTCATGTCGGTTTCTGACCAGGAAAAATCACTCCTGAAGCCGTCAAAATTATCATGCCATTGTGCACGGAATGCATCGTTATTGGCGTCGAGATACTCCCGTACAAAATCGAAACTGGTGTTGTTACGCCGCATGAAGCCATAGATGTAACTCGAAGTGCTGTCTTCCTGGATGATGTGATCGGGTACAATGCCGCCGCCGCCGTATACAACCCGTCCGGCGAGGGTAGAATACTTCAGTGAATCAGGAATCTCTTTGATGAAGTTTCCGGCATCCGAATTGGCATCTTTGTCCCTTTTCCGCAGTTCGTATGCATATTCCTCACGGCCGTCGGAGTAGGGTTTTTGGATAGGGCGCCCAGATGGGGTATAGTAACGTGATATGGTTACACGCACAAAGCTGTTGTCGACCAGCTCGTATTGCTGCTGAACCAGCCCTTTACCGAATGTTCTGCGTCCTACTACAAGACCCCGGTCGTTGTCCTGAATGGCACCTGCCAGAATCTCGCTGCCCGATGCCGAGCCTTCATCCACCATAACAATGATGGGGATGTCTCTGTAACGCCCGTTGGAACGGGTAGGGTAGGTGTTGGTAAACCGTGCATGACGGCTTTTAGTGGATACCAGCGGTGTTCCGCGCTCGAAAAATTCGCTGGTAATCTGTACGGCCTGTTCCAGATAACCACCCGGATTATGCCTCAGATCGATAACAAGTTTTTCCATGCCGAGAGATGTGAGATCCCTCATGGCGGTCATGAATTCGTCGTAGGTAGTGGCTGCAAACCGGCTGATTTTGATGAATCCCGTTTTCTCATCGAGCATATAGCTGGAATCCACGGTATAGAGCGGGATATCGTCGCGAACTATGTTGAAATTGAGAATACTTTCGATGTTTGGCCGCTTGATACCAACACGCACAGTGGTTCCCTTGGGACCGCGAAGATGGTCGATCACATCCTGATTAGTAAAGCCGACCGCATTTTTATCGTCAATGGCCACAATCCGGTCGCCGGAACGGATACCGAGCTGGTCACTTGGCCCACCGGAAATAGGGGATATAACTGTAATGGAGTCGTTGAGAATGTCGAACTGTACGCCAATGCCCTGGAATTTTCCGGCGAATTCCTCACGTATACGGTCGCTCTGCGTGGGTTCAATATAGACGGTATGAGGGTCGAGCGGCCTGAACATCCCGCGTATGGCATCCTCGGTGCGTGCTGTCAGGTTTTCATCGGGATCAACGGATGCAAGAAAACTGTAAGCCCTCTCAAAGTGTATGGCCGCATCCCTGATCTCCCTGATGTTCACATCGGTAAAAGTAGTATCCAGTGGTGTTCCGGCAATTGTGAGAGTGGTATCGGAAAGGTTGGACACAAACCCTCTCAGGCTGTTTTTGTACAGAAAATCAGCGTTTACCACATCAACATAGTTATCGAGGATGTACCTTTGGGCCTGTATGTACTTCTGCAGGTTAACCCTGTCGTCGTTGGCGGGTTTAACAATCTGATCGTACCCTGTAAACCAGAGAACGAAAAGTACAATGAAACTGGTGATGCCTGGGGCCAAAAAACGTCTGAGCATGGTATCAGATTATGTGGGGATTAGAAAAGGACTCAACAAAAAGCTAACGAACCCGGAATAAAAAAGTTATGGACCATGAGAAATTAACACGCAAAAGGCGGTCCATTGTTCCATTCAAGCTGTAACGCATCAGGGGTACCTGATTATTTCAAGAATAATGTAAAAAACCTATAAAATGAAATGGCTCAGGTCCCTGTTTTTGACCAGGCTGTCGAGTTGCTTTTCAACATAGGCCTTATCGATGGTTATTTCACCGGTTTTGATATCGTCGGGTACGGCAAACAGCAGTTCTTCAAGAACCGAACTTAGTATGGTGTGAAGCCGGCGCGCACCTATGTTTTCGATCGAAAGGTTCACCTCGGCGGCAATGCGTGCGATTTCTCTGATGGCGTCGTCATCGAAATGGAGTGTAACCCCTTCGGATGCCAGAATGGCCTGGTATTGCTTGGTGAGGGCGTTCTGAGGGGTGGTCAGTATTAAATAGAAGTCCTCTTCGGTAAGGCTGTCCATCTCTACGCGGATGGGGAACCTTCCCTGCAGTTCGGGTATCAGGTCTGATGGTTTGGCAATATGAAATGCGCCTGATGCGATGAAAAGGATGTGATCGGTTTTCACCATCCCGTACTTGGTCGACACGGTTGAACCCTCAACGATGGGAAGGAGGTCGCGCTGAACACCCTGCCTGCTCACGTCCGGCCCGCCTTTTCCCTCGCCCGACGATCCGCCGGCGATTTTGTCGATCTCATCAAGAAAAACGATACCGGCACTCTGCACGCGTTTCAGCGCTTCTGTTACGGCGGCGTCGTGATCGATCAGCTTTTCCGACTCCTCGGCGAGCAGCATTTTCCGTGCTTCGCTTATTTTGACCTGCCGTTTTTTGGTCTTTTTGGGAGCCAGGTTGCCGAGCATATCCTGCAGGTTCATACCAAGCTCTTCGAGCCCCTGGGGTCCGAATATCTGCATGGTAGGGGTTCCGCTCTGGCGTACTTCAAGTTCCACTTTGCGCTCATCCAGCTCGCCTTTTTTGAGCTTATCCCGGAATTTCTCACGGGTACGCTGGTTCAGCTCTTCATCGGATGCCGTGGCCGGATCGAATTCTTCGCTCTGGCTTCTGAAACCGGTGGATGATGTGAGTGTACCCGTACCCGGTTTCTTCACCGGTGGAATGAGCAGGTCGAGAATACGTTCTTCAACAAGTTCTTCAGCCCGTTTTTTCACACGGTCCTGCATTTCCATTTTCACAATGGCTACGCCTATGTCGGTCAGATCGCGGATCATCGATTCCACATCGCGGCCCACATAACCAACTTCGGTATACTTTGATGCCTCAACTTTGATAAAGGGTGCCTTCGACAATTTTGCCAGTCTCCGGGCAATTTCTGTCTTGCCAACGCCGGTAGGGCCTATGAGGATTATATTGTTGGGCACAATCTCGTCACGGATCGATTCGTCTGCGTTCAGCCGTCTCCAGCGGTTACGCAGGGCAATGGCCACACTTTTCTTGGCGGCATTCTGTCCGATAATAAACCGGTCGAGTTCTTTTACGATCTGGCCCGGTGTGAGATTGTCTAATGTTTCGAAATAGTCCTGGTTACTCAATTTCCAATACGGTTAAATTATGATTGGTATAGATACAAATATCGGCTGCGGTGTTGAGCGATTCAACAACCATCTCTCTTGCCGAGAGTTGAGGTGCGTGCTTTTTAAGTGCACGGGCAGCCGCAAGGGCGTATGAACCGCCGCTGCCAATAGCAATGATCTGGTCGTCAGGTTCAATTACGTCGCCCTGACCGGATATGAGCAGTCCTTTTTCCTTGTCCATTACCACCAGAAGGGCCTCCAGCCTGCGCAGATACCGGTCGGTGCGCCACTCCTTGGCCAGTTCAACCGCTGCCCTCTGAAGGTTGCCGTTGTACTGGTTCAGCTTCTCTTCAAACTTTTCGAACAGGGTGAAGGCATCGGCCGTCGAACCTGCAAATCCGGCAATCACTTTTCCGCCGGCAATTTTTCGCACCTTCTGTACAGTGCTTTTAAGAACGGTTTTGTCGAGGGTCGCCTGCCCGTCGCCGGCAATGGCCACTTTGCCATCGTGCAGAATACCAATTACCGTTGTTGCATGTAATTTCATAATAGGGAGTATTATTTAAAAAAGAGGATACAGCGGATATCAGTCTGCTTTACTGTCCGGGTTTACATCAGATGCAGAGTCTGGCTGGGCTTCAACTTCAGCTTTTGCCTGAGATTTTGGCTTTTTTACGAGGGTTTTATCTGATTTGGAACTTTTGCCGGTTGCCGGTTTCTTCGCAGCAGGTTTCTTCTTTACGATTTCACCGCCCTCTTGTTCAGCTTTTTTTGGCCTTCCACGGCGTGTTTTTGGTTTTTCTGCTTCAGTGCCGGACTTGTCTTCTTCGGTACCATTCGGTTCACCGGTGTTCTGCTCATCACTTTCTGCTCTGGCTTTCTTATCCGTTGTGGCGGCAGATTTTGATGGAGCCGTTTTTTTCTCCTCTTTTACATCTTTTTCGGCCGGTTGCTCACTATCGGAAGCAGATTGCTGTTCCGCCATGGATTTCTGTTCGGCTTCTTCACGGAGCCTTTTCTCCCTGTATTCACGCGCAACATCTTCAGCATTCCGAAGAGGTTCACCTTTACTGTCGGTTTTCGGGGATGAATCGACGCTTTCAGTTGTCTCAGGGGCCGTCTTGCTTCCTGAACCCGACCGGCTGCTTCTGCCGGATTCTGCATCCATGGCCTCTTCCTCCTCCTCACGGTTTTTGTAATACTTCGATTTCACATTCGACCGACGGGTATCCTGTCGCTGTGTCTTTTGCCCGTCATCGTCACCATCCCGTGAGCTCCTTCGGCCGGAGTCATCACTGCGGGAGGCAGATGCTGGTGAAGCAGCCGGTTTTTTTGGCTCAGGCTTTTCACGCTGTTGCTGCCTTGATGGGGCAGGTGCCCGCCTGGCCGGTTTATCCTTGGCCGGGGCGGCTTTGCCTTCACTTTTCTCATCTGCACCGTAATCGAGTAGGCTGTCGTCGCGCTGACCTTCGCTTTCCAGTTCGGCAAGGCGTTTTTCAGCATCTTTGACCGCATCTTCGATTGACAAGCTCTCCTGAACGGTCTGTGTGATTTCGACTTCGGTTCCCATCAGCAGAACCTTGTATTCATTCAGCGATACGGATTCGTCGGGAAGTATGGCAATATTCACCCTGTATTTGAATACCCATCTCAACCGCTGGCTGAGTATGCCCCGGGTGAGCAGTGAGTGGAAATAGGGGTTTACATAGAGTTCAACCGACCGTTTTTTGTAGTTGTTTGCATATTTGCTCAGCCAGGTTTCGATATCGGATAGAACCGTATTCTGCGAAACGATGCTTCCGGAACCGCCGCACATGCCGCAGACCAGCGAAACAGACTTGACCACACTCGGGCGGATCCGCTGCCGGGTGATCTGAACAAGGCCGAAATCGCTCATAGGCAGCAGATTGGTCTTGGCCCTGTCTTTTCTGAACTCTTTCTTCAGTTCATCATAAACTTTTTTCCGGTTCCCGTCGTCCTGAAGGTCGATAAAGTCGACCACGATGATGCCACCGATATCTCTGAGCCGGAGCTGTTTTGCAATTTCCCGCGCGGCTTCAAGGTTGGTACGCAGTGAATTGTCTTCCTGGGCTTTTTTTGCCGCATACCGGCCCGAGTTAACATCCACCACATACATGGCTTCGGTCTGTTCAAAAATGAGGTAGCCGCCGCTGGGCATTTTCACCCGGGGACTAAAGATGGATTCTACGTCCCTGGAAATTTTCATGTGTTCAAATATGTGTTCTTTACCCCTGAAAAGCTCGATATTTTTAACCATATCGGGCGCAATTCTTGAAACATAATGTTTCAGCTGCTTACCCATGGCCGGATCGTCGATCAGGATGCGGTCGTAATTTTTTGAAAAAAGGTCACGGACAAGGCTTTCGGTCATATCCAGGTCGCGGTGCAGCAGTGTGGTGGGTTTGGCGTCACGGAGATTATCCATCACATTTTTCCACTTGTCGAGCAGGTCCTGCAGGTCATCTCTCAGTGCTTTTTCGTCCTGCCCGTCGGCTACTGTACGAACAATCACGCCGAATCCTTCCGGGAGCATGGAACTGAGAGTACTGCGCAGACGGCGCCGTTCCCTGAAACTGCGTATCCGTTTCGATACAGCAACGTAGTTGCCCATGGGAATAAGAACAAGCAGACGGCCGGGCAGGGTGATATCGGTGGAAACCCTTGGGCCCTTGTTGCCTATGGGTTCCTTTACGATTTGCACCAGCATTTTCTGTTTGGGCTGCAGCAATGCCCCGAGCAGGTTCTGTTCCTGGGCCGTGGAACGCCGGGTGCCGTCGTTGTCGCCGTTGGCCGCCAGCTTTTTTCTGAATTCTTCCACCGCTTTCACAGCATCCTTGTTCAGGGAGTCGCGGCCGTTGAGCATTACAAGGTAATCGTCAAGGTGCTCGCCAAGATCGGAAAAGTGAAGGAAGGCGTCCTTGGGGGTTCCCATATCGATAAAGGCAGCCCTGATGCCGCCCATCACCTTGTGTACTTCTGCTACATATATGTCGCCGACACTGCGCCGGTTTTCAGGGGATTCTATGAAAAACTGAGCTAACTCACCATTCTCAATTAACGCGATCCTGGTCTGTTTGCCGGATGCGTGTATAACTATCTGGTTTTTGTTCATGTAAGCAATTGATTAGCAAGCTGTAGCCGTATTTCTTGCTTCGAAATGTCTTCCCCGTTTCGGGACCTGCACCATAGTAGTTTGTCATAGCCAGAGCGGGTAGTTCCATGCCGGTTAATCGGTAAAAGCGGTCTGCAGCTTGTATAAAATTCTTGTTAATAGATCGTTTATCGGATCTGAATACGATCATTCTTACGACAGTGGTTACGGGTCTGACCCATCTTAAGTTTCTTTCACGCGCCACCGGGCGGATCGCATTCAGGATTATTTCCCCCACTGTAATCAGAAAGACCCGCAGGTTATGGCCTTCGGGTAATAGAGTTATTGATAAAATCACGTCTTTTTACAGTTCTTACCGGGAAATGGAAGTTTTGTCGAAAATTCTTCGGTTTACACCTGATATAAGATAAGATTAATCGGGCAGATAGTAAACTCTGCGTAAATTATGTTTCAACCCGGCTGATCCGGGCACCGGCATTTGTAAGCTTTGCTTCGAGGTTTTCATAACCGCGGTCAAGGTGATACACCCTGAGCACTTCGGATGTGCCTTTTGCGGCCATGGCTGCCATCACAAGGCTTACCGAGGCACGAAGATCTGTACTCATTACCGACGCCCCCGAAAGTTCGGTCTTGCCTTCAATGGTTACCGTATTCTCTTCAAGCTCCATTGTTGCACCAAGGCGCACAAGTTCAGGAACGTAACTGAACCGGTCGTAGTAGATGTTGTCAGTAACCGTGCTGATGCCATCGGCCTGGGTCATCAGCGTTGCCCACTGCGCCTGAAGATCGGTTGGGAAGCCTGGATAGATCTTTGTTTTGATCGATACGGGCAGCACTTTCTCGGGGGCTTTAACCCGGATGGTGTTCTCCTCTGTATGTAATTGAACCCCTGTGCGGGCAAAAATGCGTAAAAAGTCGCCAAGGTCGCTGGCCCGGGTTCCGGTAAGCAAAACATCCGATTCGGGATGCATCGCCGCTGCTATCATAAAGGTACCGGTCTCAATCCTGTCGGGTGAGTTTGCTATTTTGATGCCGTTGAGCCTTGCTACCCCGTGAATTTCAAGTATATCTGTACCTGTACCGGAAATGTTGGCCCCCATCTGGTTCAGCGCCTCGCAAAGATAGACCACATCGGGTTCCATTGCCGCATTTTTGAGCACGGTTTTTCCTTCAGCCAGAACGGATGCGAGCAGAAGGTTAACGGTGGCACCAACGCTGCTTGGTTCCATTTTGAATGTGCCGCCTCTGAGCCGCCCGCCCGGAGCCTCGGCAATGATATATCCCTTGTCCATGCTGATGGTTGCCCCGAGCGCTTTCATTCCCTCAAGGTGCAGGTTCACGGGCCGGGGACCCCAGGCGCACCCTCCAGGCAGGGAAATCTTCGCGTAACCATGTTTGCCCAGCAATGCGCCCAGCATGTAAAACGAGGCCCGCATCTTTCGCACGAGATCGTAGGGCGCTTCCAGGTAGGTCACGTTCGACGGATCTATCTCAAGCGTTTTCCGGTCTGAAATATAATCGACCCTTGCACCGGTAACCCGCATAACATTGTTGAAAGTGGCAATATCGTGAAGATCGGGTATGTTGGTGATCTCACTTGGTGTATCGCTTAGCAGGGTGGCAGCCATGAGCGGCAATGCAGCGTTTTTTGATCCGCTTATGGGTATTTCACCATTCAGAGGGGCAGGGCCCTCAATTACAAATTTATCCAATCGTTTCTATCTCCAGAAGTAATTCATTTTTTTCGACCGACTGGCCCTCATCAACATGAATAGCGATGAGTGTTCCGTCGACCGGCGATTTCAGTTCATTTTCCATTTTCATAGCCTCAAGTATGATTACCGGATTTCCTGCCTTCACGGCGCCGCCGCTGTTCACCAGCACTTTGAGGATTTTTCCCGGCATGGGTGCAGAAAGTTTTCCCTCACCTCCCGTTGTCCCCGCTTTGAACCCCAGCTTGTCGAGCAGCAGGTCTTTCTCATCGCGCACTTCCATAGTCACCCACTGCCCGTTCAGGGTAAATTCCAGTACTGTGCCGTTCCGGGTGAGGTTACTCAGGATGTGTGTATGCACACCTGTGCGGAGAAGCCATCGGTCGGTCCCGATATGTTCAATATCGTAATCGAGCGTTTTGCCATTTATGAGTGCCGAATTTTTGTCGGTATTAAGTTCAACCGGCCATGCGGTATCGTTGAACATCGCTTCGTATTTCATATCCGGTTCGTTTTCATAGCGTTCATGCCTTTGCGCGTAGCACGGTAGTGGAACAGCTCCGGCCTGTCGCTGTCGTAGTGATTGAGCTTGGAAGCACTGTGGGTGCCTGCGGTACATACTTCAATCAGCCCGGCATTGTGCATGTTGATGATATCATCCCTGATTTCCCCGTATTGCAGATCTGTTTCCTCACGAATGGTTTGAAACGATTCTGTGAAAATCAGTAATTCCAGAATTTTTTTCTCTGAGGCCGATATTTTTCTCATGTGAGAATATACAGATTGTCGGTTGAAAATAGATGATTCACAGTTACATCAGGCAGAATTGGGCAGGTTCATGGTAACAGCGGTTACGCTTTCAATGGGGCGGTAATCATTTTGTGCCTTATCATCCGGTACTTGATTTGAGAGGAAGCGGGAAAACAGGTTCATCACAGATGATACATACTATTCTATCTTCAAATCCCCGTAACTGATCAGATTCCGGCGATTGTCAAAGATGAACACCCGGTGCAGCCCCCTGGCATTAGATATGGTTCCCCCGTCTGCGAACAACAGGGGATCGAATGTTATGGTGCTCAGGCCGGTAGGCAGCGGGATGCGGTCGTCGAGATAGAGCAGCCTGAAATTGCCCCTGTTGTCGAGCCGCACAACTTCAAGACCGTTCAGGGCCTGCAACCCGGTAACGAGTATTTCAATGGTGACCAGCTCACCGGTGGTCGGGTTGGGGAAAGCAGGGGAAATCTCAACGAAACCCTGAAACAAAGGCCCGATCCGCCAGTCGTCGGGATCATTTTCCATGATATTGCCTGACGGGTCGGTTTTTGTAAAACCGGATGGTTCGCGGAATGCCTCATCCTCAAATTTTCGCTGCGCATCATCTGCCGTACTGCATCCGTATAGGACAAGTGAAATAAGCAGCAATAGGGTTATCTTATGAAGTCTTAACACAATGTTTTACGGTCTATTTAGTTTTTGATGATGATGGCATGAACGCTTTCCCGGATCATGAACGTTGAAGGTACATATAAATGCAATTTATGTATTCCGCTGGTGCAATTTTTCCGGTTTAACGTTAATGTAACGTCACATGTATTTAATTAATTGAAATTTCGCTGAAATGATACAACTATTAGGTATAAAAAATTGCAACACAGTTCAGAAAACTATCAAATGGATGCAGGATAACGGGCACGATTATGAATTTATTGATCTCAAAAAGGATCCGCTGAACGATACTGAACTGGCTGAACTTGTGCACAAGGTGGGTATTGAAACCCTGACCAATAAAAGGGGAATGAAATGGAGGAGCCTGGGCCTGGCCGGCAAGGATGTTACCGGCGAGGAGCTGTTTGACCTTCTTCTGGAGCATCAGACCATGATCAAACGGCCGGTTGTGATCAAGGATGAAGCTGTTATGGTTGGCTTTGATGAAGAGTCTATGGCCGATTTTCTATCGGAGCAGTGATGAAGAAAATCCTCATCCCTTTCCTGGCCCTGCTTATGATGGTATCGGCAACGGTTTACCTGAGCGCCGGGCGTAACGATCCTACCGTGACCCTTCCGGAGCTTATGAACATGCAGGAATATTTCCGTTTTGAGGTCAGGTATGGTTTTATGAGGCTGGGCGATATTGAAGTGTATATCGAAAAGGATACGCTGTTCCGCGGTCAGGAGGCCAAACTTGTCCGTGCTGTCATTAAATCGAATCCCTCCATACCGCTGGTCGGTTACAAGGAGGTACACTACTTCAGCATCCTGGCATTTAATGAACGCGAACCGTACGCCCTCAGGTTCTGGACCAACAACCTGCACAAGGGTATCGATGAATCGACTGTCTATGATTTCGACTATGAAAACGGATGGGTGTATACTTTTGAAGACGGCGAGCCGGTTGATACACTTGAACTGAACCGCCCTGCCGACAGTGGTCCGGCCCTTTTCTATTTCTCAAGGCCCTTCAGTGGCACAGGCGAAACCGTTCAGTACCCGATCTATGTGGAACATGAGAAGGGTATGGTGACCATAGAAAATCACAAAAAAGTGGACCGCATCAAATCACAGGCTTTTGATGGGGATCAGGTCGAGGTCTACTACAGCGAAGGTCAGGCCGACCTGCAGGGACCGTTTGGTTTCAAGGGCTACTATAAAGCATGGCACAAGACCGGTCACATGCGTATACCAATCGAAGCCCATGTGAGTGTGTGGCTTGGCAATGTGCGGGTGCGCCTGGTAGAATACAGGGAGAATCTGTGAAGCCGGAACTGCTGATCAAAACGCTGCCCCATTTCGGGGAGCTACCCCTGCCGGCTTACGAGTCGGAGCTTGCTGCAGGCATGGACATTCGTGCAGCCCTTGCGGATGAGGTCGTATTGGAACCAGGAGCACGCATGCTTGTACCAACCGGCCTGCAGATTGCCATTCCGGCCGGGTTTGAGGCCCAGATCCGACCGCGAAGCGGGCTTGCTATCCGGAATGGAATAACCATGCTTAATTCCCCCGGCACCATCGATGCCGACTACCGCGGAGAGGTCAAAGTAATTGTGATCAACCACGGCCATGAAGACTTCATCATCCGCCACGGCGACCGGATCGCGCAGATGGTCGTAACCCCCGTTACGCAGATCAGACCCGTTAAAGTGGATGAACTGCCCGGAAGCACCCGCGGAGATGGCGGATTCGGCAGCACCGGCGTGGAATAGCGGGGGGGATGCAGCCAAGGATTGGCTGCATATTGCGGAAGTATACAACGACTGTGCTTTTAGTTTGCTTTCGAACAATAGAACAATAGAACAATAGAACAATAGAATAGGGAATATGGAATGGGGAAGTG
>RECM01000017.1 GCA_007694035.1 Balneolaceae bacterium | reverse complement strand
GTGTTAATGTGGGAAAAACCGTTTAAAAAACAAAAACCGGAGGAAGCGGCAAGCTTCCCCCGGTATGGACTGTTGATTGCTATCTTGATGGTGTTTCATCGACCCGTCCTGTACTGAGATCGATTTTTACTACCCTTTTCAGGCCCATCAGCCTTAGTAGGGCCGAGCCGTCTCCGTTGAGTTCGACCGTGCCGCGGTTTTCAACAACCCTCGATTCACCATTCCGTGTTTGAGTGATTGTAATCCAGTAGTTGATGTTTCCGGTAACGTAGTGTTCGAGCAGGCCATTTTCCTCATTGGGTTTGGTAATGGTTACATCGACCACTTCGAATCTCAGATCGAACTCGCGCTCAGCAGTGCCTCCCTCTCGCAGTACTGCAGACATTGTGCCGTTATTGTTCTGCCGTCCTGCCAGTGTCATAACATCGGTGTTGAATCCTTCGAGGGTCCAGTTTCCGCGTCGCAGATACTCGGAGCTGCGGAACGGGCCTTTGTGGAAGCCTTCACGACGGCCTTCAAACTCTACCTTGTGGATAAACTCCTGATGCCGGCGCGGCCATTCCAGAAAGCGGCCTTGTTCGGTTGAGAAGCGGTACCGGAGCAGGGCGGCCATATATTTTTCAAATAGTTCACCTTCGTAGTAGCGGCGGAATGCCACCTGGTGCCAGCCTGTTTCAGCATTGTAACTGGCCTGATACTGACTGTTAGGCCCGATCCGTGGGCGTGTTTCGGTTGTTGCAATGTCACCGTCGCCTTCAGCAAGTGTTCTCGCCATTCCGCCCTGGCTGATGTCGCTGGTCAGGTCGTACATCTCCGACATAAAGCCTTCTCCCTGATCGGAGATCGCGTCGCCGATAATGGTTTGAATGGCCTGGATGTCTTCTTCGGTGAGGTTGTCCTGGCTGGTGTTGACTGTGTCGCAGGCGGTAAAGACAAATGCTGCCAGTAAAGCCGCCATCCAGAATCTCTGATGATAAGTTTTGATTGTTTTCATGTTTGTACCTTTTCGTTATTGTTGGATTTGTATTGGGTGATCTGCCTCTAATACACCCGACCAGCCGGGGTACCCCTAATGATAGCCCGATTTTTTTTTAAAGTTGCAGAATACTTGTTCTTCCGGCTCACATTTCCAGGATGATTCATCACCCGGGCACAACATATAAATCTGCCCTGAATTTGTTAAATTGAGCCACGGAGTAAATTTTGATGGCAAAACGATTATAAAATGTATTCAACGTTAAAAGAAGATTTAAGCAGAGAACTAAACCAGATCAGAAAAGACGGTCTCTACAAGGAAGAACGCGTTATCACTACTCCCCAGGGGGCCGTAATCCGAACATCGGCGGGTGATGAGGTTATCAATTTTTGCGCGAACAACTATCTGGGCCTTTCCTCACACCCGCGGGTTATTGAGGCGGCTAAAAAAACGGTGGATGAGTACGGGTATGGGATGTCGTCGGTCAGGTTCATTTGCGGTACACAAACCATCCACAAACAGCTCGAAGCGAAGCTTGCGGAGTTTCTCGGCACCGACGATACCATTCTGTACGCCGCGGCGTTTGATGCCAACGGAGGGGTATTTGAACCCCTGCTCGGCAAAGAAGACGCCATCATCTCCGATCAGCTCAACCACGCATCCATAATCGACGGGGTTCGGCTGTGCAAGGCGCAGCGCTACGTGTACAAGCACAACGATATGAACGACCTTGAGGAGAAGCTCAGAGAGGCTTCCGGGGCCAGAACACGCCTCATTGCAACCGACGGGGTGTTTTCGATGGACGGGACCATCGCCCAACTCGATAAAATCTGTGACCTGGCCGACAAGTACGACGCCCTGGTGATGAGCGACGAGTGCCATTCAACCGGCTTTGTGGGTAAAACAGGCCGGGGCGTGCACGAATACCACAATGTAATGGGCCGGGTCGATATCATCACAGGTACCCTGGGTAAAGCCCTGGGCGGTGCATCAGGCGGTTTTACAGCGGCGCACCAGGAGATCGTCGACATGCTGCGCCAGCGGTCGCGGCCGTACCTGTTTTCCAATACCCTCGCACCCTCCATAGCCGGGGCATCGATAGAAGTGCTGAACATGCTGGGTGAAACCACCCAACTGCGCGACAAACTCGAACGCAATACCATCTATTTCAGAAAAGAGATGACGGCGGCGGGTTTCGACATAAAACCCGGTGAACACCCCATCGTACCCGTGATGTTGTACGATGCCAAAGTAGCGCAGGATTTTGCGGAAAAACTGCTCGCCAGGGGTATTTATGTGATCGGTTTCTACTTTCCCGTGGTACCAAAAGGCCAGGCGAGAATCCGGGTACAGCTGTCGGCCGTACATGAACCGGAGCACCTCGACCGGGCAGTGAAAGCGTTTACGGAAGTCGGCGGGGAACTGGGAGTTATTTAATTTTATCTGTAAATAATACGATGGCAAACATTCTGGTTACCGGTGCCTGTGGACAATTAGGCAGTGAACTGACCGCGGAGCTCAGGAAAATTCACGGGAACGAACGGGTAGTGGCCTCCGACATTAACGGGCCGGTTACCCTGATCGGCGACGGGCCGTACGAGCATCTCGATGTGATGAACAAGCAGCACCTTGAAAAGGTTATTGAGAAGTACAACATCGGGGTTGTCTATCATCTTGCGGCCATTCTGTCGGCCAATTCGGAAAAGAACATCGATCTGGCCTGGAAACTGAACATCGACGGGCTCCTGAACGTGCTGCAGCTGGCGCAGAGCAGGAAAATGGAGCGTGTTTTCTGGCCAAGCTCCATTGCGGTATTCGGCCCCGATGCGCAGAAAAAGAAAACACCACAGAACAGCCCGATGAATCCCACCACGGTATATGGAATAAGCAAGGTTGCCGGCGAGCACTGGTGCGCCTACTTTCACCGGAAATTCGGGGTGGATGTGCGCAGCCTCCGGTATCCCGGGCTGATCGGGTACAAGTCGCTGCCGGGCGGCGGAACCACCGACTATGCGGTTGATATCTATCATAAAGCGGTAGCAGGCGAAAAATTCTCCTGTTTTCTTGAAAAAGACAGCGCCCTGCCGATGATGTACATGGACGATGCCGTTAAGGCCGCGATCGACCTGATGAATGCGCCCGAAGAAAACATCACCATCCGCACCAGTTACAACGTGTCGGCCATCAGCTTTTCCCCCGAAGAGATTGCCACATCCATACAGGCCAGAATACCAGGGTTTGATGTAGCATATGAACCCGACTACCGGCAGGAGATCGCATCTTCCTGGCCCGACAGCATCGATGATTCGGCCGCCCGTGATGACTGGGGATGGAAGCCGGCGTTCGACCTCAAAAAGATGACGGCCGATATGCTGAAGAATTTGCCAGGTGTTCTCGAGGGGATGTGACTCAGCGCATCAGCCAGAACGTATGAGTGAATGGTGCAACGGTTTTCCGGGTTTGCCGCGGCCCGATCATCGACAGGGGGTAGGTCAGCGGTACTTCTCCAGGCCTTCACGCACCGATTTCAATGCCAGGGCCATATGGTTTTCGACCGTTTTGATGCTCACCCCGAGCACCTCTGCGGCCTCGCGGTAGGTGAGTTCCTGCAGGAAGCAAAGTTCGAATACGGTTCGGCGCTTTTCGGGCATACCGGAGAGAATCCGGTCGATAGCCTGCCGCAGGATCACACGGTCTGCCTGCCGGTCGGGGCCGGGAACGGCGTCGCCGATATCCGATAGCGATGGCTCCAGCTCCGTACCGGTATATCCGGCAAATTTGGCCGTATCCCTGAAATGGTTGAGTGCCCGGGTGTAGCTGATCCTGAACAGAT
>RECM01000071.1 GCA_007694035.1 Balneolaceae bacterium | reverse complement strand
GCATCAATCCACCCGCAAATACCAATGATCCCCTAATAAAGTCGCGCCTGGTGTAGCTCATTTTAATACTTGTGTTTAAGATTTGGTAATTTCAACTGTTTAACGTTTACTGACAGTTAAAATCTGAACATAATCAAATAAAATTAATTAATACGGACTAATGCAATGATACCTGATTTTGTGAATGTAATATCAACATGTTTGTATATCCCACGATTCGTCAGACGATAACAGCAATCGTCAGACGAATAATTGATCAGAGGTTTTAAAAGCCGAACTTTTCCAAAAACAGGTCGGTTTTTTCCAGGATTTCCTCATCGAAATAACGGGAATATTTTTCATTGCCTTCCCCGAGATAATGCCTGCGTCCCGGATAGGTATGTAATTCGAAATAATTTCCCAGTTCACTCATTTTTTGGTTAAAAAAGCCTACAATATATGGAAGTACCTGATCGTCTTTTTCTCCGTGAAAAGCAATCGCCGGCGGCATTCCCTCCCTGAGGTTGTGATAGGGTGAAATACTCCATATCTCTTTCCTGCGATCTCCCAGCAGCATTTCAATCCAGGGTTCCAGGGTATTTACATTACTGGAAAACAGGAGCAACGCGTTTGGGACAGGACTGATATTCAGATCATCTGAATTTTCGTTGATCGAATCCAGTAATGCAGTTGAGAGCGCCAGCTGCCCTCCGGCCGATTGCCCCCCGGCTACAATTTTTGCAGGATCAATATTCAACATTTCCGCATTCTCCCTTAACCACCTGATTGCAGACCTGGCATCTTTTACCGCTTCAATTGGCGTGATATCAGGATTCGGATAAGTTCCGTCTTCATTTCTGGAAAGCCTGTATTGAAAAGAGAAAGTAATATAGCCTTTACCTGCATATCTCCGGCATGCCTCATGAAATTCAGCCGCATCCCCAAAAGCCCATCCTCCGCCATGAAAAAAAGCAATTGCCGTATTATCATTTTTTTGCCTGGCTGAATCTGTATAAAACATGTCGACAGCCAGCCCGGTGTTTCCCACACTTTTATATATAATTGTTTCCATCTTAACAGCAGCATCCTGAGCAATTGATGCCGAAACCTGGACCGTGGAAAAAGCTATTATTAAAAAATAATATTTCATGTATGCATATGGATAAATAATCAGTGAAAACCAATGATTTATATTTTTAACCTCTTAAAAACAGAACTTATAATATAAATTACGTCAGTACAAACCGTTTTTATCACTTGCTTCTCGAGCTATACCATTGTGAGCAGTATGATTACTTTTAATAAGATTTTGCAAGACGTCAGTTGTAATTTGTAAATTATAAAGTTACTATTGTTTCATAGTGTAACAATAAAACCTGCCTCACCCGGCATTGAATAATAACTGTAATGAGACAAATTCTGCCTCTCCTGGTATTTCTCCTGCTGATCGTCTCATGCCAGTCCCATCATCCGATTGATACGATTATTTCAAATTTCGGCGGCGACCCGGAAAATGTGACGATTGCGGGTCAGTCGGCCGGAGCCTTTAGCGTGAACTACCTGGCAGCATCCCCGCTTGCCAGGGGGTTATTTCACAAGGCCATTGCACAGAGCGGGGCGGCCATTCTCCCAACCGGTCGCCTATCCGTTGACAACAGCCTGGCAGCTGCTGAAGTAAGAGGATTGCAGTTTGCAGAGTCTATGGGAACAACCTCAATCTCAGATCTCCGGAATATACCGGCAGAAAGCCTTGTGTCTTCCCAGGGCCAGATTGGCTCTCCGATTATTGATGGATATGTGCTTCCCGAACAGGAAATCCCAATAGCAGCGGTCTGCCATACTGGCCGCAATTTGAACCTGTTAATAACAATGCCATCTTCTTTGCGGATTCGATCTACGTGAATAATATACCAATGAAAGAACGACTGGAGCTTCTGAACAAAATTTATTCAAAACCTCTGAGGTGAAAGTGATGACATCTGCCATTTGAACAAATTGATCAAATAATCGATCCTAAATATGAATAGTACTTTTAACAAAATACAGCCATGAAAACATTGAAATTTAATATTATAGCCGTCCTAACGGCATGCCTTGCCGGGCTGCTGACATACACGGCATCAGCACAATTTCAGCAAAACCCAATCGTATCGCCCGAAATACATGAGAATGGAAGTGTTACATTCCGGCTGATGGCACAAGCGGCCGATACCGTTCGAATCAGTGGAAACTGGATGGCAGGATGGGGCGCTGCCGAAATAATGACAAAAAATGAAGACGGCCTGTGGGAGATTACATTGCACGGGCTTGTACCCGATTACTACAATTATGTCTACAGGGTTGATGGAGTCCGTACTACAGACCCATCCAATCCCTGGGTGATCAGGGATGTACGCAATACATTCAGTGCATTTATCCTGCCCGGAGAGGAGAGCCGGTTTCTTTCACTTGGAAATGGGAAACAGGGGACAATTCACGAGGTATGGTATCCCTCGCCTGTACTGGATATGGAACAGCGCCGAATGAAGGTATATCTGCCACCCGGTTATCATGAAAACGGTGACTCATACCCGGTGCTTTACCTGCTTCACGGTGGCGGCGGAGATGAGGAAGCCTGGACAGAACTGGGTCTTGCCAACCGAATCCTCGACAATCTGATCCATTCCGGGGAAACCAACCCGATGATTGTTGTGATGACGAATGGAAACCCTAACCAGTCTTCAACATGGCACGTGAATCCCGGCCACGAGGCGCCGCGGCAAACAGATTCTGTAAATCCGATGGCCAATATCCGATTCGAAGAGAGCCTGGTGCGTGATGTAATCCCGTTCGTGGAGTCACGATACCGAGTTAAGACAGGCAAAGAGAACCGAGCGGTAACTGGCCTCTCTATGGGCGGATGGCAAACCCAGCAGCTCGCCCTCGCTTATCCTGAGGTGTTTGACTACTATGGAGTGATGAGCATGGGCCTAATCCGGGCCAGTCAATTCGGGATGGATGCGGAAGAACACCTGGAACGGACCCGGCAAAACCTCAGGAATCTGCAGGAAACCGGCTATAAACTGTATTGGGTAGCCTGCGGAACGGACGACTTTCTATTCGACAGTGTGATCCACTTTCGGGAAGTACTTGATGAGCTCGGGTTTGATTATGTTTACCGTGAAACCGGCGGCGGACATACCTGGGACATTTGGAGGCAATATCTTTCCGAATTTACCCCGATGATTTTCAGGTAAGGGAGTCGTAGAGTAAACGGGTCGATTTCAATTTTACTCAACAGCCGGCAGGCAGATCCCTGCCGGTGACATATTTGTGAAATAGAGTTTTTGATTTAAACAAATCTTATTCAGTACGATGCTCGTCTTTTACACATCAAGTGAAATCTCCTCTTGAGAGGCTGTAAAAAATGCCACGGAAGCACGGAATGATGTAAAATTTCTTGATGAAAAATCCCGTTGAACATCCGCCCCCGCACTGAAAGTGCAAAAGATCACAGCCCGGGGCAATCGCCCCGGGTTATGGGGTCAGCACAAATCCATCATCGGCCGGGGTCGAAACAAAGACGCGATAAGTATCCCGATGATATACAGGAAAATCAAGTCCAACGTCCCAAAGACACCATAACAAGTTTTTCCAACAATCCCTCGACCGGGATCGCAGTGTTGATGAAAAACTGGCTAATTTGGCATGATATCTAATTATCGTTACACCAGTGGGGTTACACCCGGAACCGGTACAGGATAGTTACCATCGGCATCCGGTATTACCGGAGGATTGCTGTCCCAGTCGAGATCATCACTCACCAGCAGCTCTTTGGAGTTCATCGCATCTTCCAGTGTAATGAGCTGAC
>RECM01000139.1 GCA_007694035.1 Balneolaceae bacterium | reverse complement strand
TGGTTTTTCTGCCCCCCTTCCACTTTTCTGTAACATCCAGATGCGTAACCCAATATTTGTCAAAATCTGATGAAAAAAATTCTCTTTTCTCCTCAATCTTGACAACTCTACCCAAAAAAATCTCTTCATAATCGATTGCTTCCTGGAAAGGTGTTTCAAAACATGTACAACCATAAGAAGGCTGAGTGTACAAAAAAAGGACAGCTAATATGAATATGAATTTTCTCATTGTCGGTAACCATGCTCTATAACATATAATTCTGCGACATATAAACTTTTCCCCTGTGTGTCGCATAATAGTCCAAACCAGTGATTTGCACAAGCAACCCCTTTACTTTTGTCGTTTTATATCCGGCTGAAAACTGCTCTTGTGTCCGATAACATTCCGGTATGCATCCGTCACAATTCCCATTTTACATAGTGCTTAATTAATGCACTATATTGGTGAAAATATGGCAATCCGTATCCCTGATCAGGTATCCAGTTGATCCAGCCGGTACCGGCACAACCGGCAGGCCGCCTACCGTCCCTCCATCGCTTTCGGGATCGCTCCTTCATATCGATCCTTCATCGCTTCGACCGGCAGCGAGACGAGTTCTCCCAGATCAAGGGTACTGCCACCGGCACGGCCGATGTGTACCACCGGCACAGCCGCCCGCTCGAAATGCGCCGTCGCTTTTTCCAGGTCATCCCCGGTAACCGCCACCACCACACCCGACTGGGCTTCGCTGAAAAGTACCTCCACGGGATCATCCCCAAGCTTGTTCAGATCGATACCGGCCCCGATGCCGCCAAAAATGCACATCTCGGCCAGCGTTACGGCCAGGCCACCGTCGGAGATATCGTGGGCCGAACAGATCAACCCGGCGCGGATCGCATCGAGCAGGGCCGATTGCAGGTTTACTTCAAAATCGAGATCAAGGTGCGGAGCGTCGCCTTCGGTGAGGCCGTGGATGTGGCTCAGGTATTCGGATCCGCCAAGGCCCCGGCGGGGCGCCCCCACATAGAGAATTTCGTGTTTGCCCGTGAACGCGGCCGTGGTCACATGGTCCATATCCTCGATAATGCCCAGCATGCCGATGGTTGGCGTCGGGAAGACCGCGCCTTTCGGGTTTTCGTTGTACAGGCTCACATTGCCGCCCGTTACCGGGGTCTGCAGCGCCAGGCATGCATCGCCCATACCACCCACCGCCTCTTTGAACACCCAGTATACCTCCGGCTTGTAGGGGTTTCCGAAGTTCAGACAGTTGGTAATAGCAACAGGCTTCGCGCCGGTACAGACCACATTCCGCGCGGCCTCGGCAACGGCAATACGCCCGCCTACCCTGGGGTTCAGGTATACATAGCGGCCGTTGCAGTCGGTCTTAACCGCCAGGCCCCGGTTTGAATCCTTGATGCGTATCACGGCCGCATCCGACGGGCCCGGTCCCACTACCGTGTTGGTGCGCACCATGTGGTCGTACTGCTCGAACACCCAGCGGCGCGAAGCCACATTCGGCGATTCCAGCATGTTCAGAACGGTTTCGTTATAGTCGGTGGGGGGCTTTAGGGATGTGAAATCGAACGCGTGCTTTTTGTCGAGATAACCGGGCCGCCTGGTCTCGCGGATGTACACCGGTGCGCCGCCGCCCAGCACAAGCGAATCGGCCGGGATGCTCGCCTTCATCTCACCGTCGCGGTAATAGACTACCTTGTCGTCGCTGGTCACCTCGCCGATCACAATGGCGTTCAGGTCCCATTTTTCGTAGATGTCGATGATCTCCTGCTCGCGGCCTTTTTCGGCCACCACCAGCATCCGCTCCTGGCTTTCCGAGAGCAGCAGTTCGTAGGCACTCATCCCCTCCTCGCGCATGGGCACCTTGTCGAGGTCGATTCGCATGCCGCTCTTGCCCTTGGCGCTCATTTCGGAAGTGGAGCAGGCTATGCCCGCCGCGCCCATGTCCTGCATCCCGACCACGGCGCCGGTCTTCAGGGCTTCGAGGGATGCTTCCAGAAGCAGTTTTTCGGTGAAGGGGTCGCCCACCTGTACATTCGGACGTTTCGATTCGTTGTCTTCACTGAGGTCTTCGGAGGCAAACGTGGCCCCGTGGATGCCGTCGCGACCAGTGCTCGAGCCCACGATGATGACCGGATTGCCTTCGCCTTTCGCGATGGCAGAGGCGGTCTCGCCCACTTTCACCAGTCCCACGCTCATGGCGTTCACCAGCGGATTGCCCTCATAACTTTCGTCGAAAAAGATGTCGCCGGCCACGGTAGGCACCCCGAAAGAGTTGCCATAGTCTGCGATGCCCCGCACCACACCATCAAACAAATAGCGCACGCGCGGATTTTTGAGCGACCCGAACCGCAGCGAGTTCAGCGACGCCACCGGACGCGCACCCATGGTGAAAATATCGCGGTGGATGCCCCCCACGCCGGTTGCGGCGCCCTGGTAGGGCTCAACGGCCGAGGGATGGTTATGGCTTTCGATCTTGAAGGCGCAGGCAAGGCCGTCGCCGATATCGACGAGCCCGGCGTTCTCCTCGCCCGCTTCCACCAGCAGGTGCGGCCCTTTTTTCGGCAGGGTTTTGAGCACGGCAATGGAGTTTTTGTAGGAGCAGTGCTCGCTCCACATCACCGAATAGACCCCCAGTTCGGTAAAGGTTGGTACGCGGCCCAGGTATTCCTGTATTTTGGCGTATTCTTCGTCGTTCAGACCGTGTTCCCTTGCAAGTTCAGCGGTGACCAGGGGTTCTTTCATCATCATGGATTTTGGAAGTTCGAATTTCTGACAGGCAAATATAAGAGGTTTTGCACTTGGTATTTTCAGATTATCGTCACGGCCAATGCGAGCGAATGCGCATGATAATTGAGAGGGTTATGCTGTTCCATCCCGGTTGGATATGAGACGCAAGACGCAAGACACAAGACGTAAAAGGCAGTAAAAAGGCAAAAAGCAAAAGGCAGAAGTTAGAAGGCGTGAGGCAGAAGGGGGGCACTCTCCCATCCACTTCCAAACTCAATTGCTCGATTGCTCCCTGAATCCCTAACTCAAAGCCAACCAACAAAACCGCGTGTCATTTTCCTAAATCTACAGCCCATAATGGTCTGCAGATTTAGCACTTAGAACGACGTGGTAGGATCAATCGAGGAGTTTGGCGGTAAGTTTGGCGAAATCGCTGAAAATGAATTGCGCTTTTTTCGCTTCCTCCCCGTTCGGTTCTTTTACGTACCAGGCCGTGTTCCAGCCGGCGGCCGCTCCGCCCTGAATATCGGATGTCCATGAGTCGCCCACGTACAGTATGGAGGCGGCATCCACTCCGGCCAGTTTTGTGGCGTGTTTGAAAATACGCGGATCGGGTTTCATCACCCCTACATCCTCCGAGATTACGATGTGATCGGATATACGGTCGAGCCCGAACTTGCGAACTTTCAGCTTCTGCGTTTCCGAAAACCCGTTGGTAAGAAAACCTACCCGGTACCGCCGCGAGAGATCTTTCAGCGCCTCCTCGGCCCCTTCGATCCAGTGCCAGTGCATGCGGTAACGCTCCATATAGCGCCGGCCCATCTCGCGGTGTACAGAGCCGTCGAAGCCCAGGTTTTCGAGTGTGTCCTGGAAACGTCTGCGCTGCAGCTCATCCCGGTCAATTTTGCCGCTGCCGTACTCATCCCACAGCAGTTTGTTCACCTTTTGGTATTCGGTCTGCAGTTTTACCGTACTAATCTGCCGGAGGTAATCGTAATGATACCATATATCGCGCAGCGCAGCCTTTTCGGCACGCTTATGATCCAGAAGCGTATCGTCAAGATCAAAGTAAATATATTCGGGTTTTTTCAAATCGTCCTTTTTTTAACCAGGGCCAAAGATACGCAATGCACGGGCAAATGGCAGTACTGTTTGTCCAAACCGGTCGTTAAGGGGTATGCCCCGGAATGCCGATCGTTTTTATTGAGTTCGTCAAAGTGTATTTTTAGGCTGGAATGGAAGAGTTGTGAGACGCAAGACATGAGACGCAAGACGCAAGACTTGAGACACAAGACAACGTCATGCTGAGCGCAGTCCTGAGCTCAACCCTGAGCGAAACGCAGTGAAGTCGAAGGGTGGAGTCGAAGGGCGAAGTCGAAGCACGTGAGGGCTTTTCAAAACTCTATGTATCTTTATTATTACTATTATTTGTACCGGGCAGCCGGCATTTGCCGCAGGTACCGAACTTTTTTTAGATAAATTATGAGGCCAGAACCCCGGGAACATATACACCCCAAAGCCATAACAGCCTGGCGGATCAATGCAGCGTTCAGTCTGATGTTCTATTTAACGATGCTCATCGTCTACCTGTTTTTCGTCTTTACGGAAGATTTCCCTATGTGGCCGGCATGGCTGGGAATCCTTTTTGTACTGATGACTGCCCTGTTCGATATCGCCATAATTCCGGAGCTGCGCTGGCGCAAATGGCGCTATACGGTAGCCGAGTCGGAGATCGACCTGATGCGCGGAGTATTCATCATCAAAAGAACCCTGATCCCAGTTAACCGCATTCAGCACGTGGATACCCGCCAGGGGCCCATCCTCAGGTATTTCGGCCTATCGTCGGTAACCATCTCCACAGCGGCCACCGTGCACGAGATTCCTGCCCTCGACGATGAGACGGCCGACACCGTGCGCAATCACATATCCAAACTTGCCAGGACAGCCCGCGAAGATGTTTGAACCGAGACGCCAACACCCAGTAGCCGCGGTAACCGGCGCTTTGCGTTCGCTTCGGGAGATGCTGATCCCGCTGATCATTGTACTTTTTGTGGGCACCGGATCCGATTCGCAGATCATCAACCTGTCGATCGCGATGGCTTTCATCGCCTTTTTGTTCATCGGTGGCGTTGTACGCTGGTACCGTTTCACATACCGGGTTGAAGACGATGAACTGCGCATTGAACACGGCCTGATGGTCCGCAAAAAAAAGTACATCCCGAAAGACAGGATACAGGTGATTGATGTACGTTCCGGCATTATTCAGAGGATGTTCGGGCTTGTGAGCCTAACCGTGCAGACCGCCGGCGACAACCGTTCGGGCGCCGAGATCAACGCACTCACCAAAGAGGACGCAGCACAGATCAAGGAACTGCTGAACGGCGAACGGCAACAACCCGCCACACCGGCCGACGGGATCAGTTCCGGGCCGGGCACCGGGCTTGAAGCCACCGAACCGCAGCCGGATGAGGCCTGGGTGCTGAACCCGCGGCACCTGATCATTGCCGCCACAACCGCTGGAAGCTTCGGTATTGCCCTTTCCATTATAGGCACCATCTTTTCGCAGGTGCAGCAGACCATCGACGAAGAAGAGATGGCCGAATACATGGAGCGATTCATCCTTTCGGCCGGTCAGTTCTGGGTTACCATCATTCTGGGACTCGTGATTGCGGCATGGCTGCTGTCGTTCTTCGGCACCCTCATCCGATTCTACAATTTCCGGCTCACCAAGCAGAAACAGGGGCTGATAGTACAGAGCGGCCTGTTTGAACAAAAAACGTTATCCATCCCCTTTCACCGAATTCAGGCCGTACGGGTGGTTGAGGGCATACTGCGACAACCATTCGGCTACGCGACCGTCTACCTTGAGAGTGCCGGTTACGGGGATGAGGCCGGTAACCAGTCTACCATTATAGCACCGCTCATAAAAAAGCGCGACCTGCAGCATTTTATCGCGCAGATGCTGCCGGAATTTGATGTGAGCGCCGGAGCGGTAAAACCGCCAAAAAGGTCACGTTTCCGGTTTGTGTTCAGGAGCGTCAGACCGATCCTGCTGTTCCTTGTCGTTCCTGCCCTGATATTTCTGGATCTGGCCTGGTACCCGCTGCTGCTTCTGCCCTTCGGAATTTGGCTGGGTATACGCCGTTACCTCGATTTGACCGCCGGCATTTTCGACCATACAGTGGTGATCCGTTCACGTGCCCTGGCCCTTACCACCGCCATCATCAGGAAACACCGCATCCAGTCGGCCGATCTGGTCGCCAATCCGTTTCAGCGCAGGCTCGACCTGGCCTCGTTCACGGCAACGGTAGCTTCCGGCAACAGCGGACATTCGTTTACCGCACAGGACCTCGACGTTACAACGGCCGGCGAGTTTTTCCACTGGGCCGCCCCGGGCAATCATATACCCGATATTGAAACAGAAGAAACGTTTGTTCCGGGTTTTGCGGGAAAAATACCAGGTGTACCGGCCGGGTAATTTGCGGACTATTTTGCAACGGTTTGCAGCTGTTTGTGGCGGTCTGCATCGATTTGCTGTGATTCACATTGATTATCAGCGATTTTCGGTGATCTTCGGTGATCTACGGTGATTTCAGTATGATGAAGAAGATTACCAGTTGCTGGAATTATACTTTATTTTTAGCCGGCCGGATTTTTTTTTGCCGGCCGGGTCACGCAGCCTGTTAGTGTGCATCTTAAAAATTTCAGGGAACTGATTGCCGGGTTCCGGATACCAGAACATTTCAGGCTAACACGGCTGGCCACATTTTTTAACCATTCTTACTGAATAATGAGTATTAAACAAGTAGATGCGGCCGTTGCCGCGCGTATCAACACCTGGCTCGAGGGCGGTTTCGATGCGGGCACCAAAGCGGCTATCCGGAAGATGCTTGACGAAAAGCAGTACGAGGAACTCACTGATGCGTTTTACCGTGATCTGGAGTTCGGCACGGGCGGCCTTCGGGGGATAATGGGGCACGGAACCAACCGGGTAAACAAATACACCATTGGCATGGCCACCCAGGGGCTGAGCAACTACCTGAAAAAAGTCTACCCCAACGAACAGATCAGCGTGGTGATCGCCCACGACAACCGGAACAACGGCGTGGAACTGGCCAGGGTAACAGCCGGGGTGTTTTCGGCCAATGGCATCCGCGTCTATTTTTTCGATGCCCTCCGCCCCACCCCGGAGCTGTCGTACGCCATCCGCGAGCTGAATTGCCACAGCGGGGTGATGCTCACCGCATCGCACAATCCCCGTGAATATAACGGGTACAAAGCCTACTGGCGCGACGGCGGGCAGGTGATCGCCCCGCACGACAAAAACATTATCGCGGAGGTCGGCAGGGTCGACAGTATCAGCAAAGTTAAATTCGACGCGGTGGATGATAACATCAGCATGATCGGGGCGGAAATCGACGCCCGGTATATTGAGCGGATCAAGCAGGAGCTGGTGCGCCCGGAGGTCATCAGGCGGAACCCCGATCTGAACATTGTCTTTTCCCCCATCCACGGTGCGGGTGTAAAACTGATTCCGGATGCCCTGAAATCGGCCGGCTTTACCAACGTGAACCTGGTTGAAGAGCAGTGCGTTACCGACGGCGACTTCCCGACGGTGGTCTATCCCAATCCCGAGGAGGAGGAAGCCATGACCCTGTCGCTCCGCAAGGCCGGGGCCACCGGTGCCGACCTGGTGATGGCCACCGACCCGGATTGCGACCGCGTAGGCGTGGCTGTAAAAGGCCCCGACGGACGGTATATGCTGCTGAACGGTAACCAGACCGGCAGCCTGCTCATCCACTACCTGCTGCAGGCCTGGCAGGAGCAGGGCCGGCTCACCGGCAGCGAGTACGTAGTGAAAACCATTGTCACCACCGGCATGATCGATAAAATTGCCGCATCCATGGATGTAACCTGTTATAATGTGCTCACCGGTTTCAAGTATATCGGCGCCCTGATGACGCAGCTGGAGGGCAAAGAGCGTTTTATTGGCGGCGGTGAAGAGAGCTACGGATATCTGATCGGCGAACATGTGCGCGATAAAGACGCCGTGGTCTCGTGCCTGCTCATCGCCGAAATGGCTGCATACTACAAATCGCAGGGCAAATCCCTGTACGATGCCCTCATCTCGCTGTATCTTGAGTACGGATTGTACCGGGAAAAGCTGGTCTCACTCACCAAAAAAGGAAAGGCAGGCGCCGAGGAGATCCGCGCAATGATGGATAACTTCAGAAACAGGCCGCCGGCAGAACTCGGTGGTGAAAAGATCGAGCTTGTAAGAGACTACCTGAGCGGCATCGAAAAAAACAGAACCCGGGGCACCGAAACGAAACTCGGTTTCCCCGCATCGAATGTGCTGCAGTTTATTACCGGGTCGGGGTCGGTGATCTCAGCCCGCCCTTCGGGCACGGAACCGAAGATCAAGTTCTACATCAGTGTTAACAGTCACATCACCGGAGCGGATGCACTGGCCCAGGCAAATGATGAACTCGACAGACTTATCGGAAAAATAACCGATGATCTGGGCGGGTAGGTTTACGGCATAATCCGTATCCCACCCGGAATGCCTGAAATCCCGGATTGCCGGCCTCAGAACCTCCAGCCTGCAAGATTCCAGTAGTTCAGGACCAGAAAGAAAACCGCGGATGCAAAAATGATCAAAACTGCCCGAACCATTTCCCGGTCTGCGGGTGGTTTTCTCCGGAAAAGATGCAGTACATACGCAGCCGTTAGAAGAAGCGCCGCCCATGGGAACAGGGTAAGAACGAAAACTCCGGCAGGTATCCCGTATCCGAACCCGATCATAAATTCATGGGCCGGTACCTGTGCCATAACCGGTACGTACAATATGAGCCCGGATGTGTACAACGCCGCAATTCCCCATTCAAACAGGTTCTTTCTTCTTGTGGATGTCCTGACACCCCTGATCCGCCGGTACACCCGGATGCCGGGATAGAACAGGGTGATGGCAATAAAAAGGGTGAACAGTACTGATATCAGAACCATATGAAACATGCGGGTTTCCAACGGGTGCAGTCGTTCGAGCGCAGAAGTACCGCTTGTGAAAATGTGGGTGATTTTACCCTGATGCTCTCTGAATGCGAGCATATAATCATCATCCAGCGACTGGAACAGAACCGGGCCAACCCGCCGCAGACGTCTCATTTCGCCGGTATGGGTCGGCATGGTGAGCAGGCTGTCGCCGACAGCACCGGTTTTCATCTCATTGCCCATAATACCAACCAGTACAGCGAACTTTGTGAATGAATTCCTGCTGTATCTTGTATCGCGCCAGGTTCCGGTAAATGCAGAAAGCTTATGCCCGTCGTTGAAAACCGGCCGCCTGGGGCGATTTATTGCTGCATCGGGTTCAGGCAGGTAATTCCGGGTAAAAAAGTCGGTCACATCTCCGATAAAGCCGAAATCCATGGTATTGGCTGCCACAAACAATGCAGCATTATGCTCAGGGAAAAACAGCAGCCGTGCTGCTACCCCGATATATCCGCCCCCGTGCCCTACCGTGTGATGACCGCCATACTCTGAAATATTCCACAGGTACCCATACCCTCCGCCCAGTTCCGGATGATGCGTGAAACGGACTTCCATCATCTTGCTGGTCATTTCGGCCGACAGCACACCGGCGTTCTGCAAGCCATCGGGATCGAGCAGCTGAAGCATGAAACGGGCCATATCGTTGCCGGTGGTTACCAGCTGACCGGCCGGGGCATCCAGAATATAATCATACTCCAGGGGGTTGAGCTGCCCGCCAGCCTCATGGTAACCGGTCATGAAATGCTGCAATGCCTCTCTGTCAGGTTCGAATGATGTGTCGGCCATTCCGAGCGGGGAGAATACACGTTCATTCATCACATCGTCAAACGGCTTTCCGGATACCCGTTCAAGAACATACCCTGCAAGGGCTACACCAAAGTTGGAATAGGTGGCAATTTGCCCCGATTCTATAAATCTGGGAGGGAGCAATGTGTGTACCGCATCCCGCAGCGGCAGGGCTTCCTCAAATGTGCGGGCCGATTTCCCGATATAACGATCGTCGAAACCCGCCGTATGCGTGAGCAAATGTTCAAGGGTAACCGGGCCGGCAAAGCGATGGTCAACCACGGGTTCATCAAACCACAGATTCACATCGGTATGCAGATCAAGCTCTCCGGCCTCCACACCGTTCAGAACACCGATACCGGTGAATGGCTTGGAGACAGAACCTACACGGACAAGGGTCCTGGCCGGATCAACCCGTCTCTTTTGTTCGATATCTGCATATCCAAAACCCGTATTGACTACCACCTGGCCGTCTTTCACCCAGACTACCAGCGCACCCGGTGAACTGTGCTTCTCAAATAGTTTCTGCAGTTCAGGGTTTAGCGAATCGGTTTCTGTTTGGGCATAAAAAGCCAGTAATAACAATAATAAAGCGGCAGAAAGGCTCATGGCTTCATGGAAAATATAATAATGATATTAGAATATAGTGGAATTCAAATTTTATGCCAATATCTGAACGGTTCGGCTCCCGGGAATTGTTACATATCACAACCTAACATGTATGGGTATATGAAAATCCGGTCTCACCCTGCATGAGTATGTGAAAAACCGGCCTCAACCTTAATGGGTATGTGAAAAGCCGGTCACAACCTGCGGATACGTGAAAATCCGGTTTGCTAACCGGTACAAGAATCCCGCATTTGTGGTGTTCGCCGCATTAATGCAGGCAACTCAACGGTATGAAGAATTGACCCATGGGAAAGGCGGAAAATCCGTCAGATGATCTGTGCATCCGGTTTGCGTATCTTCAGGATGCTGTAATAACTTGCAATTTTTTTACAATTTTAATCTGAACCATGACCCGTTTCACCTCCATACATCTGATAACAGGTTTACTGCTTCCGGCTGTTTACTTCGGGATACTGCCGGCTGCACAAGCCCAACAACCCGCAACCGACACGCTTCAGGTCCGGCTCGACGAAATCCGCGTGGAAGCAGCACGAATTACCGAAACGGGGAAAACGGCACCTTTTTCAGTGAGCATCAGAAACCGTTCGGCGTATGATGCAATTGTTGAACCCGCCCTTACCCTCGACCGCATCATGTTCGAAGTACCGGGCGTATGGATCAACAACCGGGAAAATCCGGCGCTGGGCGAGCGGATATCGATCCGCGGCATGGGCTGGCGGGCGGCTTTCGGAGTACGGGGTATTCAGATGTACATGGATGGAGTACCACTCACCATGCCCGACGGGCAGACGGTGACGAATGTGGTCGACCCGGCCTTCATCAGCAACATGGAGATTATCCGCGGGCCCTCATCCAGCATGTGGGGCAATGCATCAGGCGGGGTAATCATGCTCAGGTCGGACCGCTTTACAGCGCGGCCCACCGTAAGGGTGCGCGGCCTCACCGGTTCCGACGGCCTGTACAAAACGGATGCCGAAGCCTCTTTCCGCTCCGGAAACGTGAATTATCATTTTTGGGGATCGCATCTGCAGCAGGATGGTTTCCGTGACCACAGCCGATTCATCACTACGCGCCTTGGGGCAAATGCCCGGTGGCTGATCAGCGAACGCTCCCTGCTGAGCATCACATCAACCTGGATGAACAGCCCCACCAGCTTCAATCCGGGATCGCTCACCAAAGAACAGGCTTCTGATGTGCCCCGCTCGGCCAATCCGTTCAATGTGAACCAGAACGCAGGAAAAATGAACGAGCAGGGCCAGCTGGGCATTACCTACCGTTTCCGCAGCGACGACTATGAAATCAATACCACTGGTTACGGGGTGTTCAGGGACCTTGAAAATCCGCTCGCTTTTGCATGGATCAAGGTCGACAGGGTCGCTTACGGGTTCCGGTCGAACGTGGAGCGGACATTTGAATACCTGTCGGTTGCCGGCGGGATCGACATGTCGCGGCAGATCGACGACCGGAAAAACTGGGGCAACAGCGGCGGTGAGCGCGGCGACCTGCGGCTCGACCAGAAAGAGACCGTGCTCAATACGGCACTTTTCACGGCCCTTCGCGGAAGTTATGAGAACATAACCCTGAGCACGGCACTGCGCCGTGACTGGATCCGGTTCGAAAGCGACGATTTCTTCCAGGCCGGTGGTGATAATTCCGGTTCCCGCCTGTTCCAGGCCTGGAGCCCCTCGGCCGGTATCTCACTGGATCTTGGCCAGACGGTTCTGTTTTTAAACGCCGGTACATCCTACGAAACCCCAACTACTACCGAACTGGTAAACCGTCCCGATATGACTGGCGGGTTCAACCAGGACATTGAGCCTGAGCGCACGGTCAATTTCGAAACCGGTGTGCGCGGTGAGTTTGGCGGAAGCCTGTTCCGGTACGAGTTGGCTGTTTATTCCATGAGCGTGCGTGACCGTATTCTTCCATTCCGTACCGAAGAGGGCGGCGACCGAGATTTTTTCCGCAACCAGGGGCGCAGTCTGCACCAGGGCCTGGAGGTCTTTTTTGGCATTACTCCCTGGCGGAGCGCCATCATAAGCGGATCCTATTCTTTCAGCAACAACCGGTTCAGGAGTGCCGATGAACAGATTCAGGGTGAATCGCTCAGGGACAATTCAATTCCAGGGCTCCCCGATCACCGGTTCAGTATCCGCCTTGAAGGCATCCTTTACGGATTCCGGCCATCGCTGCAGGCCGAGCGGGTAAGCAGTTACTATGTGAATAGCCTCAATACCGTTAAAAACGACGCGTATACCGTTGCAGATCTCAGGATTTCCCATACGGGGATCGGGGGGAAAGGCTTTTCGGTACTCCCCTTTCTGCAGATAAGCAATATTGCCGATGTGCGTTACAACAGTTCGGTGATTATCAATGCTGCAAATAACCGTTATTTTGAACCTGCAGCAGGGCGTACGTTTCAGGCAGGGTTCAATGTGATATGGACAGGCGAATAGGTTGCGAAATCGTTAACCCATTAGCAGACCTGTAAAATCTGTTAATTTGATCAGCTTTGATGTACACTTTTACATGAGTTCAATTATTATATTCAGATTCATGCTCATCAATAAGAAAATATCGTTTATACGGGCCGTCAAATAAGGAATACCGCCATGTACAGCATTTTGAGATCACTGCAATACCGACTACTCACAGGTATACTGATCCTCTCTTTCGGAGTTACCTCCTGCGTATCGATACAGACCAATCCTGTAACCGGGCAGAAGCGCGCTTTTGCCTATTCATGGCAGCAGGAGGTTGAGATTGGCAAGCAGGCCGACGGTGAGGTTATAGCCTATTACGGCATCTATGATAATCCGGAGCTCAATGCCTACCTGACCGCAATTGGCGAACGCGTGCTGGCCGAAAGTCATCTGAGGCGCCCTGATGCCGACCGTCAATTCCGTGAAACTCCCTTCACCTTTCGCGTGGTCGACAGCCCGATAGTTAACGCGTTTGCACTGCCGGGGGGCTATGTCTATTTCACGCGCGGCATAATGGCCCACATGAACAACGAAGCCCAGCTTGCAATGGTTATGGGCCACGAAATCGGACACGTAGCCGCCCGCCACGCCTCGCAGAGGGCGCTCACCCAACAGGCCGGACAGATACTGCTCATCGGCGGAGCCATCATCGGCCAGGAGGCCCTCGGCATTCCGGCCGGCAATATTCTGCAGCTCGGGGGAACGGCAGCGCAACTTATCTTTCTTAGCCACAGCCGCGATGCCGAACGGGAATCTGACAAACTCGGAGTTGAATATTCTGCACTTGCCGGCTACGCCGCCGAAGACGGATCCGCGTTTTTCAGGGTCATTCAGCGTGTAAGCGCCAGAGGCGGCGGCAGCCTGCCTTTCTATCTCTCATCGCACCCCGATCCGGGCGACCGTGAAGCAGCCGTTGAACGCATGGCACAGGAATGGCGCGACAAAGGCACCGAAATGAACTACAGGGGGCGCGACGAATATCTTTCCAAAATCGAAGGAATCGTTATCGGTGAAAACCCCAGAAACGGGTTTGTTGACAACAATGTGTATTACCATCCGGAGCTGAAATTCCGGTTCAATGTGCCGGCCGGCTGGAGGCTGCAAAACGACCGAAGCCAGGTGGTTACCTTCACCGAAGCCCAGGACGGCGTGCAGATCCTGAACATAGCCTCTGATGTAACGTCGGCCCGGCAGGCCGTCGATAAAGTGCTTGAAAGCGATGGCATTACCATGACTGAGAGGACCGACCTGCGCATAAACGGCCTCGTTGCCCATCGCGCCATGGCCGATGCAACCGACCAGCAGGGCAATCCACTTAAAGTTGTGCTTCACGGAATAGAATATGACGGCCGGGTCTACCGTCTCATATCCTATACAACCGCAGCCAGATACCAGACCTATCTGCCGGCTTTCATCACCCAGTCGGAAAGCTTCAACGCGCTTACCGATCAGGCGCGGCTCAACGTACAGCCATCACGTATCCGTATCGTTTCGGCCGACAGAAATGCACCGTTCCGGGATTTTATTCCCTCAAAACTGCCAATAGGCATGGATGCCGAAGATCTGGCGATCATAAACCAGGTTGAACTGGATACGCAGATACAGCGCGGGCAGAGGATCAAGATCCCACAGTGATCTGCAGATACACCAGTACGCTACTTATAATCGCTGCAACGGTTACGCATTAAGATGTGACAGCACGATTGCATTATCGTAACACGTGCAGGGTTAGCTTTTGCCGGCTAATGTTACCAGGAACTTAAAATAGCAACGGCTGCCAGGATTATACCGGGCAGCCGTTTTTTATTACCTGTTAACCGCACCGGTTATCTTTTATCCACAGGTACGTAATCCCGTTTCCTTTCACCGATATATATTTGCCTCGGGCGGGTTATCGGCTGATTTTCAGCAACCATCTCTTTCCAGTTTGCTATCCAGCCGGGCATTCTGCCGAGCGCAAACATCACGGTAAACATATCTGTGGGTATACCCATGGCGCGGTAAAGCAGCCCCGAGTAGTAATCCACATTGGGGTACAATTTTCTCTCTATGAAATAATTGTCGCTCAGGGCGGCATTCTCGAGCTCTTTGGCGATATCAAGAAGAGGGTCATTAACATTCAGATCCTCCAGAACCTCATCGGCGGCTTTCTTTATTATGGTAGCCCGCGGATCGAAGTTTTTATAGACGCGGTGGCCAAAGCCCATCAAACGCTGATCGGTCGTTTTGTCTTTGAACCGGGTAATCCATTTCTTGATGTTTTCCTTGCTGGCACCACCGTCATCATAAATGGTTTGCAGCATTTCAACAACTGACTGGTTCGCACCTCCGTGAAGCGGACCCCACAGGGCCATAATTCCGGCAGAAGCAGCCGCATACAAACTGGCCTGCGACGACCCTACAACACGAACGGTAAACGTAGAACAGTTCTGTTCATGGTCGGCATGCAGTATCAGCAGCTTGTTTAATGCACTAACCATCTTATCATTAATCTCATAGGGTTCGGTTGGTTTGGCGAACATCATATACAGCAGGTTGGCACTGTAATCGAGACGGTTCTGCGGATACATGACAGGGTGACCTACACTGTTTTTATACGACCATGCAGCGATCGTGGCCGTTTTGGCTATTAACCGGAGTATCGTACGATCCACATCCTCATTTTTTTGTTTGGAGTCGAGCGAATCCGGATAAAACGAGGATAGGGCACATGTCATTGAGGCAAGTACGCCCATCGGATGTGCCCGCTGGGGATATCCCTCGAAAAACTTTTTCATATCCTCATGGATGAGGGTATGATTCGTTACACCCGACACAAACGCATTCAGCTCGTCTTTTGTGGGGAGTTCACCATAGATGAGCAGGTAGGCGACCTCAAGAAATGTGGCCTTTTCGGCAAGCTGCTCAATAGGATAGCCCCTGTAGCGCAGAATGCCTTCTTCTCCGTTCAGAAAAGTAATACTGCTTTGCGTTACCGCTGTATTTTTCAGCCCGTAATCCATTGTCACGAAACCGGTCTCAGCTCTCAGCCGGCTGATATCCATGGCTTTTTTATTTTCGCTGCCGGTAATTACAGGCAGCTGAATAGTTTTGTCGTCTATTCTTAATTCTGTGTTATCCATGATCTAATATTTTTGATAAAAATTTCACTTGCTTACATGGTGTATGTTAATAAAAAAAATGTGGAAAAATGTGAAGGAAAAAATGTCCGACCATGATTTGACATAAGTACAGGTAAAACTGGAACAAAGGGTAATTTTCAAATGCCTGCAACATTATACAGGTTGTTTCACCAGGTTTTGCCCTGTCTCCCGATCGAAGATGTGAACCTTTCCGGGATCAGGCAACAGTGCAATAGTTGATCCAGCTTCGGGAATGAGGCTGCCGTAGGTTCGGGCAACGATAATTTTACCCCCGGATTTAACATAGGTATACGTTTCGTTGCCAAGTGGCTCGCTGATCTCGACCACCCCGGTTATGCTGCCGTTGGTTCCCGGGGATGTAATCTCCATATGCTCAGCCCTCACACCAAGTGTTACAGCCCCCTGGTTGGATACCGGAGAAACCGATTTCACTGACGATCGGGGCAATATACTGCCAGTGAGGTTCTCCGCGCTGAATTGCCCTGATTCGCTGCTAAGGTTTCCCTCGATAAAATTCATTGAAGGGCTGCCAATAAAACCGGCAACGAAAATATTTACCGGGTGGTGATACAAGTTCAGCGGTGTATCTATCTGGCTGATGTTCCCTGAATCCATAACAACAATTCGGTCGCCCATAGTCATGGCCTCAATCTGATCGTGGGTCACATAAACCATGGTAGCCTGCAGCTTACGGTGCAGGGCCGAAATTTCAGCTCTTGTCTGTACCCGCATCTTAGCATCCAGATTGCTTAGAGGCTCATCAAACAGGAAAACTTTCGGATCGCGAACTATTGCCCGGCCAACGGCCACACGCTGCCGCTGCCCACCCGACAATTCCTTGGGTTTCCTGTCCATATAATCGGCCAGGCCAAGAATATTACCGGCCTCAAACACCCGGTTGCGGATTTCCGTTTTGGGCATCTTCCGCAGCTTTAGACCGAAGGCCATATTTTCGTAAACCGTCATATGAGGATAAAGGGCATAATTTTGAAAAACCATGGCGATATCGCGGTCTTTTGGCGCTTTTTCATTAACGCGTACGCCGTCTATTCGCAGTTCGCCGAGACTGATGTCTTCAAGGCCGGCAATCATTCGGAGCATGGTCGATTTGCCGCATCCCGATGGTCCAACTATCACCATGAACTCTTTATCACGTATGTGAAAAGAGACATTTTTAACAACCGGCTCTGCTTCCCGATACCATTTTGAGACATTGTCGAATTCTATAGTTGCCATTATTTATTCGCTTCAGGGTATGGAATACTGAGTTGATGAAGGCCGGGCTGTAATATTTGCTGATATGATGTGGCCAATACAGCCCGTGTATTGTCAGGGACCGAAACCGTTGCATTGATGAAATCATCTTCGCATTGCCAGGCGATATCGATATCACCGATTATGGTAGACCTGTTAATATGTACATGTTTAAGGTATGGGGCTACATCCGGCCTCAGAAAAAAAGTACGTGTACCGGGGTCTGTATGATGCAGCCAGCCGGCCCTCTTGTAAAACCAAAATGCGAAAGCCCCCAGGGATGCATGGCTGAATGAGTTCATAACCGGGTCTTTGAAACCGCGGCCGGGTATATAGCTGTCCCAATGCTCCCACAACGCAGTCGCGCCATTCCGGATCATGAAGCCCCACGAGGGGTAGGTCTCTTTTTCGAGCAGTGCCACTGCCAGGTCGCTGCGGCCCATTTCAGACAGCTCATCGAGCAGCCATGGCGTACCCAGAAAACCGGTTGACAGGGACGTGTCACGCCCGATGATGTCGGATACCAGGCGGCTTCGGACCTTTGAAAGACGGTCTTCAGGAACCAGCCCGAAATGTAATGACAACACACAGGCCGTTTGGCTCAACCGGTCAATGGCTGCATGATCCGGTAAAAATTTCCCGCAGAATATCCCGCGTATAATGTCATAACGATTCCTGTAAAACGCTGCCAGGTCACGATCGCCTAATTTGGACGCTATAAAATGCATCTCTCGATTCATCATTGCATGATATGCAGTACCTATCAGATCAACCGGTGTAGGAGCATCCACATTCAGCCAGTCGCCGTATTGGCCTCCGGGGCGGTATCCGTTATCTGACTTATCCCAGATCAGGCCGCAGTATGCCCTGAGGTTGGGAAGAACCGTCGCGGCATACGATGTCATTCCATACTCTCTGATGAGCTGCGAGGTAACCCATACACAGGCATCGGGCCAGGCAGCATTGTTCCAGCCAGCAATTCCTGATCCGAACTCCACCCAGGGAGCGATATCGGGCAGTGAACCGTCATCTTTCTGTGCCCTGAAAAGTTCGTTGAGCCACCTTGCATAAAATGATCCCATCGCAAATGTCTGGCAGTGAGCTTCGGCCAGTATGCTCCCGTCGCCCGTCCAGCCCAGGCGTTCATCACGCTGAGCGCAATCAGTGGGAATATCGACCAGTGTACATTCCGCACTGCTGATGTACGCGTTATAAATGCTGTTCACCAGAGGTACATTGCAATTAAAAAAGCCTGTTCGTTTAAGCGAACTGCGTATCTGATTTGCTTTGATAGTATGCAGATAAACGACATCAGGCCCGGCCCGGCGAAACCCGTTTCCATCCAGGACCGATTTGGCGGATACCGGTTCATCATTGCCGGGCCTGGATGCATCCGGTTTACACAAACCGGAGATTTTTGCATCGAATTCCAGGATTGCAAGATCTGCGTTATCCGATTCGGATGTTAGTTCGATATATCTGAAACCGTGGTATGTAAAATAAGGCCGGTAGTTTTCATTGGTGTCACCTTTGATTATGTACACATCTTCGGCACGGGCCATCCGATTGTGTTCCACGTAGAGCGCACCCTGTTCATCGAGCACTTCGGAATGACGCATCCTTACGCGCGAACCTGCCCGGCCCGATACCCAGATTTCAGCATATCCTGCAATTATCCTGCCGAAATCAATCATGCACTGGTTACCCGCCGATTGAACAATGGAAACGGGTTCAAGCTTACTTACCACCCCTACGGGTTCCCATTCCACATCAATCAGTTCAGGAACGGGACTTTCAAATCGCAGGGCATTTCCCTGAAAAAGCACATCATTCCGCGCGTCGAAAACCTCGCCCATCAACAGGTCTGCCCCGAGCCAAGGGCCGGTGCCCGAATCCCATGTGGTATCTGTAAAAAGCAGCGTTTCGTTACCATGTTTTAGAGAAGCAATAACAGCAGGATGAGGACCATAGTACCCCTTGCCACGTTCCCAGCCAACGTACCCGGCATACCAGCCTGAGGCGAGAATAAGTTCCAGAATGTGATCACCCGGGGCAAGTTCGGACAACTCGATTTTATGAAGTGGCACAACCTTGCGGTAGTCGGTCCAGCCGGGTAACAACGATGGGTGGGCTTCAGGTCGTTTCCCGTCTAGGCGGGCCTCCACAATGCCAAGAGCCGACAATTCCAGCACCGCGTTTTTTACAGACCTGGTAAGATGGAAAGACTTCCGGAAGTGCACGGCCGGCAGCGGGCAAACATCTGCCGAAGGAATGCGCCAGGGCATATCGCCCATCCGGGCCGCAACCCTGACCTTATCACCACCAGGAGTAACCCAGTCCGGGCCGGTTCTGATGGTTTCTTTACTACCATCCGAAAATATCAGCTTCATTTTAAAACAGGCTCCCGGTTTTTCAAGATAGGAATTGGTGGCCCTGATTATCACGGTATTGGTGCCCGGTTTCAGATAATCCAATACCGGCTTGCGCGCCGGACGGGCCCAGCTGAATATTCTGCCATCCGACCGGCAAACCTCCCTGTTATTAATTCTGAGCTCATACCCCTCATCCACACTGATCAGCACGGTGGCCGAGATTAGTTTATGTACATTCACAATTTGAAACGACAGCTGGAAAATCTGCTCCCTGTCATGCCAGATCCAGATATCAACATCTTTTTCAAAAACCAGGCCGGCCGGGTCTTCAGGAACAGGGTGATATATCCATTCAGGTTTTTTACTCATTTACGGGGTCTGACAAACACCTTAACCAGTTTACATGCGGTACTTCCTTTATTTACGAACCTTACATAACCTGTTGAAGCGGGTATAACCATGCTCTCCAGATAAGATAGTGTTGTACTGCGGCCATTTTCGGAGATCACCTCAACCTGATCGCCCTCAACCAGATTCACCATATACGCCAACCCGCCGGTATCCCAGCCGCACTCCTGTTCAAAATCAACCCGGTGAATAACATAGAACATATAGGGCACATCCATCAGAACCAACTCCACCGCACCTGAATTGGTGTTCAGAGCCCTGGGTTTCGCTATCAGATTTTCATCCACCCAATTGCCTTTCCGTTCAAATTTCAGGTTATCGAACCCGCGATCTACATTGATAGGCCTCAGGTTCCCATCCAGGTCTCGACGCAGGTAATCGTACAACTTAAAGGTATAGATATAGGGCGTGGCACTGATCTCAAGTACCAGATTGCCACTGCCACTGCAGTGAATGGTACCGTTCGGAATGTAAAACAGGTCGTGCTCTTTTGATGGAATGCTGTGAACAAATTTATCGATATCCACTTCCTGACCTGTTATGGCGGAGTTCTCCAGGCTTTTACGGAATACGGCCGGATCTATGCCTTCCTGTAAGCCAAGATAAACCCTGGATCCGGGGCGGGCTTTGGAAATATAATAGGTTTCGTCCTGGGTGAAGGCTTCGCCGAACTCCCTGCGGATGTATTCATTCGACGGATGTACCTGAACACTCAGATTTCCCCCGTCGATGGTATCAAGGTAATCGAACCGGATTGGCCACTCTGTTCCGAATGTTGCCGCCGCCTCCCTGCCCATTGTACCCTCACTGTTGTTATAAAGAAGATAGTCGAAGCTGAACTCAAGCTGCAGATTACCAGACGAGAGCATAACACCGTTTTCGGGGGCAATCAGTTCAAACGACCACGCGTAATTGGGTTCATTGGGATCCAGGCCCATATGGCCTTTCATAAATTGACCTCCCCAGGGCCCGGGGGCAAACCAGGGACGTGGCCTGAACGGAGAACGGGTCAGTTCATCGAGTGACTGCCTGAAAACCCCGCCCTGAACAGATACTGGTTCATCGGGATTGTTCATATCGATAAACAGGTCAAGTACGGGCAATAAAGCCTGCTTCAGCTTGTTTTGTGCCTGCCATTCTATGAAGTAGGAACGTTTGTAGAAATCACCAAACGAAAGGCTGGCACCGGTTGTCCAGTTACTGATACGGCCTTCCCTGAAAAACTGCTGGATGTGCTGCTTCGATACATCCGAGTACCAGCACGCCTGCTGGCAGCCGATTAGTGACGCACCTGTACCGTAAACAATCACGAAAGAGGCGGAGTCATTGCCTTTCTTAATAAGCAGCTGCCGGTGCAGTTCAGCCAGCTTTTCCGGATTGAACATCGGTTCAACACCCAGAGGCCAGATACGGCCGAATATCGGGTCATCACCGCCAAGAAACGGTTCGAGCATTTCCGACAGACGACCACTGCTGTGCAGGTATCCGGATATGTCGATCCACTCGTGATTGATACCGCCATGGTTCAGTTCTTTGGTCAGGTGCGACCTGAAACTATCCCATAGTGTTCCATGGTAGCCATCGATGGCCAGAAGATGTATACCTTCATTTTGCAGAGATGCAATTTCCGCTCCCAGCACGGCATAACCACAATTCAGTCTGCCACCCGCCAGTTCATGAGCTGGTAACATGTTAAAGTGCCCTCTGGGCCATTTTTGCTTTGACGTAACATTCATGTGAAATAATAATTGCTATAGATGGTTGTCAATATCATTTAAAAAAGCGGCACCGAGCGCAGCCGCCATGTTCCCAAGCTTCGATGTTTCAATGTTTACGGTTCCACGGGGCCAGGTCCAGGCACGCTTGTGCACAATTTCCCTGAGCCGCGGCATAAACAGGTCGCTGCTGCCGGTTAATCCGCCACCGATAACCACCAGATCACCCCCCGTGGTATGCACGAGTGATACAATACCAAGGGCAAGGTCGTCAGTCCACTCGTGCAGTACGTTCTGATACGTAGCCGGATCGTTCCGGTAGTGTTCAAAAAAAGCGACGATTACATCCTCAGAATCCATCAGACCGGGGTGCTGCCCAAGGATTCTGGACCTGAACGCGGTAGCCGAGCAGTATCCTTCAAAACATCCACGATTGCCACAAAGGCATTCCGGACCGTTTCTGTCGAGGGTGATGTGACCACCGAGGATGCCGCTGGTCGGATCTTTGCCCATCCATGGTTTGCCGTTCGCCACAATGGAGCAGCCGATGCCGGTACCAAGTGTTATACAGACCATGATAGTGCAGCCCCGGCCGGCACCGAAGCAATATTCGCCCCATCCATACGAGCGCGCATCATTTGCTACGGTAACGGGAACACCTAAACGCGCCTCAAGGTCCTGTTTAAGGTTCATACCCTGAAAGAGACCGGCCAGGCCTATATCGTCGCACAGCACTCCGTCTGCGCTCACCAGGCCTTTAATTGAGAGCCCGGCAGATGTTAATTCTACGTCTTTTCTGAACCCTTCAATATAATTGCATATGGCATTCCACAGGCCTTTATCACCGCCCAGGCCTGAAACCGGAGTGCTTCTGAATGAATGGGGCCCACCATCGTTATCAAACAATCCCAGTTTCAGGTTGGTACCGCCCAGATCAATTCCCATTCTCATAATCTGTCTCCGTATATGATTGCCGGCAGCATTCTTACCAACCCGTTCCGCCAGTACCCCCAGGTGTGCCCTTCATGGTGTTCACAATAGGTATGGGGGATATCATATTGCTGCATCATATCACGGAATCGCCGGTTCGCAGCTAAAAAGTCGAGTTCACGGTTATCCAGAAACGACCTGCCCACCGAGCGTTCCCAGGTGCCAATATCCGTGTATATGCTTACCGATTTATCTGAACGACCGACCAGTTCAAACAGAGCGTCGCTGTTATATCCCACATAACCCGACTGACTGTAGGCGGCTGAAAATAAACCGGGATAGAGCATGGCGGTATGTATGGCACACAAGCCACCATAGGAGGCACCAATGATTGCACGATTGGTAATGTTGCTGAACCGCGGAATCAGTTCCTCGGCTATGAAGGCCGCGTATAACGGGTTCATGCCGTATTCGGTCATCCTGTCGGGTTTTTTCCCGGCATGGCGGTTTGGCGGGTTAACAAACAGGGCCACTGTTGGCGGTATCAGTTTGTTGTTAAACAAATAATGAAGAACCGTTTCGGCATGCGCGAACTCCAGGTAATCCAACCCGTCCTGAAAAACCAGAAGAAACGGGGCTATGCCTGATTTTCCCGGGTTATCTATAAACCCGGTACCCTTTTTTTCAAACATCCGGCCGGTCAATTTCCCCGATAATAGACTTATTCCCGGGTTTTGTCCGCCTGGCAATAGTGACGCATCCCTGCCTGCTTCCACAATCCAGACTTCTTTTATATATCCCAGATGCCTGCTTGTGATGCTGATCTTATTCAGATGGTCAGTGGAACTTTTCACACCGTGCCGGAACGGTTCAAAAACCGGATGATACTCATAACCCGGCATTACAAGTTCAGACATGGCACCAAGTCCGTTCATCACCCTGTTTTCATTAGCGGGATCGGGTATGAGCCGATTATCACCGGTCATAAAACAGTATTCCAGGCGTGCATCGTATTCCACATCAAATTGCCACTCCAGCCGGCCATTCACGGCAGTACCCTCAACAGGTTCCCACTGTGTAAAATCGCCTAGCAGAACAGGCGGGGTTTCCCCCGCATTAACAGGCCATTTGATGCTTACAATCATTGTTTACTGATCCCTTTCCGGGTTACATCATACAACTTACCCTGGTAACGGAGCCCACGCAGAACCGCGTTTTTGTCGAATGCGCCGAACCGGGGTTCAGCTGTAATTCCACCCAACCCGGCTTTTACCCCGAATATGGATTCGATGATAATGTTGGTCCAGCTGCCGTTGCTTGAGCAGATCCAGTCGTTGATCCATGGTATATCCGGTGATGCTTTGATCGCACCGCCGTTTTCGGGTTTCAGCACCTCTTCCGTAAAGTGTGCCTGCCCGTACGGACCCTGATTTGCTGTTTTTGCAAGGCCTTTCAGCCATTGAAATGCCAGTTCATGCTGCCCGATCCTGTACAGCCCGGTAACACTCTGGGCCGGCCATGCCGGGTAGGCACCATTCCACTGATGATCTGGCCGGACGCTGAACATGGCATCGGCATCTTTGGGCGATAATGCCCGCAACCAGGTAGGGGTCTGCATCTCCTCAACAAAAAAGCGGGTCATTTCTTCTTTCTGTTTGGCCGTGAGGTCGTCGGGAATGGTATTCAGAATGGTAATGAAATCGTAGATATGGCGAACTTCGACCAATTTATTGCCGGGGAAACGGGTATGCCAGAACCCCTTGCCATCGGCATACAATTTATTAACCTGCCCCACCAGCGCTCCGGCTTCGGCCCTGTGGGCAGCCGCTTTTTCTTTTTCCCCCAGCAGGTCGAGCACTTCGGAGGTATAGCGCAGATTAAATACATTGGCAGCATTCAAACTGGCCACTTCGTGGATGTAGGTGCTAACACATTCAAGCAGATTGTTTAGCCCGCCATAGTCGGCCAGCCCGGCGGGGGTGAGAAATTGCTTGTAATTTTCTGAGAACCTTACCAGAAAGTCGGAAACCGGCTGTTCACCAGACTCCGTTTTAATTCCTTTTCCCAGCCATTTCAAATCACCGCTCCAACGCAGATAATCTTTGATGAGCGATGTCATCGCAAAGTCGTTTACTGAGTACCAGGGGCCGACCGGTTTGCCCGTCAGATATTCCGTACCGAAATGTTTGTGGATGTCCATGTTCATCCAGGTCTCCATATACCTGGTCATTACTCCCGGATCGAGAAGCGCGTGTGTTAGTCCGCTCAGGGCATAATCCCAGATGAAAGTAACCGTCTGCCAGTATTTGGGCATGAGGGTATCGTAAGCGCGGCCGTATACCGATGCAGGATTGTCTCTCCTGAAATAGACAACACCAAGAATGGCCATATGGTACATTCGGAGGATATCGGCTTCATCGGTTTCAAGTACGGGCATCGACCCGGAGTATGAAGCATTACCTGGGGTAAAAATGTCACAAATTTCACGATCCCAGCCTGCGCGTACTTCATCCTGTACCCTTTGGGGGTTCGCGGCCAGTTCATCGAACGTGCTGAACGCTTTTTCAGTGGTATCTTCGGTCACATTCAGATACCAGAAAATTTTCTCCTCGCCGGCCTCAAGCCCCAGTACCGTTTTCAATTGCACCGGATTGGCAGATGCGTTCCCGGCATCTGCCAGTCCCTGTATCCTAACAGCGCTGCTGTTTGCCGCTTTATGGATTATGGCCGGTCGGCTGTTATCGGTTTCGACGATGTTATCACCTTCGGCAGGAGCGGTTGGCTCATTCCATGGCCTTACCGCTTTTGTAACATAGCCGCTTATACCCAGTCGCACCGGCACATCGCGGCGGGTTCCGCTCAGATTTTTTATCGCGATTTTAATGAGTACCGCATTACTGTGAAACGGTATGGTAGTTATGGTTTCAACACGCAGTCCGTCGGCCTCAGTACTGCGCACAATCCGGTCGGGGAACCACTGAATGTGTACAGGAACCCCGTAGGACGCCCAAAAACGGTCGTTCAGAAACAGCCCTGCCGTAACGGCATCGCCACTGCCAAATGGCGGAAAGTTGACTGACCGGATGGCCACCGGTTCAAGATCGATTTGTGTGGTACCGATAAAATTAGTGAGCCCCGGCGGGTTGAAAATATCGCCGTGCCGGTGAACAAGCACATCACTGCCCAGGCGGGCTGAAGTTGGAATCATATAAAATTAAACGATTAAGTAGTTGATTTTTCGATTTTTATTTCGAGCAGATGAGGAAAATATTCTTCAAATTCTATGTAGGTAATCCATAATATGCTGCCATTATTCTTCGACAACACCGGATGCTCTTTCGCCGCATAAATAAGCCGTGGATATGGCAGATCATGTTCCGGCATTTCAACTGTGTGCAATAGCACAGGGTTGCTCCATGGCCCTTCAGGTCTTTGCGAGGTACATGCTACAATGCGCCCGCCGGTGCCCTCACTGTAGACTGCCAGCCAACAGCCGAGATAAATATTCCACGATACCGACATTTCATTGGGCATATCGAACATTACCGGTTGTACCGACCTGATATCCCTGTTCCAGCCCGATCCATCCCAATATCTGTACTTCTCCGGTTGTTCAATATCATCAGGCTTTACCCTGCTCAGGTAGCATTTTTGATTACCCGATTCATTCCGAACACCATAGAGGTAGATCCATCCGTCGTTGCCATCGAGAATGGCTGATGAGAACATGGGTTGATCGGCCGTCCATATTGAACGGTGCCCGTTGTCAAGAATGCGTGTAAACTTCCATGTGTCTGTATCGCCCACGGCAATACCCGACCCGTGAATTTCAAAATTGACCGGGGCCATTCCTTCTTCGAGCATCTTCACCTTTATGTACGACAGGTAGAGTTTTTTGCCAATCTGTATACCGTGCATACACCAAACCCGCCATTTGTCGGGTGTTTCATGGGGAAATGAAGGAACCAGTTCACGAATTTTACCCTCCTCATTCAGTATGTATTCAAAATCATTCGTACTTCTGAAAAGGAGCCCGCAATTTACCGGCATGTCGATAATTTCACCGAACCGCTCCATAGGGCGGTTTTCAATGGGCTTGCCATCGGGGTACCACAGGCTAACTTTGGGAGTGCGCTTGCCGATTATGGTATCGCCGAAAAAAAAGAGCAGTCCTTTATCGGTGGGGATACTGTAAGCACCGTCCTGCCCGACCATCTGATGATCGTTTTCCGTAAACAAAGGCCCAAGATCCGCTACATTTATTACTTTTATCATAGAAGGTAAGCGGGTTGCCGGAACACTGATGCATATCCGGCAACCTCACTTTATTTATTTTAAAAGGGTCATTTTCCTGACCTGACTCTGCCCATTCACCGTAAGACGGTACATGTAGACAGCACTGGGCAGTTGCGACATATTTGCTGTCACATCATACTTACCGGCCATCTGCGGCCCATTTACCAGGGTATTCACAACCCGGCCGTTGATATCGATAATTTCAAGAGCCACATCACTGTGTTCTGCAAGCGTATAGCTGATGACTGTAGTAGGGTTGAACGGATTCGGATAGTTTTGATTCAGGGTAAACGATGAAGCCACTTCATCATGGCGTTCGATCGATGTAGCTTCAACCACGGTGATCATGTTGTCGAAGCTGTCGCCCCACATGCTATCGTCGGTAAAATCGAGAGCGGATTCGGTAATCACGTAACCGAGCCCGTACTCACCCTGAGTCATTCCAGCCCTGGCGAAAATCTCGATCGTATGGGAATGTTCTTCTGTATCGCCCGTGGAATGGGGTTCTTCAGTTTCGAATACTCTCCAGGTATAGCCTTCCTGCTCACCAAACAGATCTGCCAGAACATCAGACCATCCTGTTTTGATACCGCCTTCCCCGGGGTACTTTGAGGTGCTGTCGTTCATGAGTTCATAAAAACTTCCGCCGCCCATGGTGCCTGAAAAACGCACGGAATCGACCTCAAATTCAATGGGCAGAAATATGCCAACAACCCCGTACTTCGCCGCGGCATCAGAGTTGGTGGTTCTGGCTTCAAGTGTGATCAGGAATGACGCCCCGGCTTCGACGCTCTCTGGCTGATCAACTTCATCAATGATGCAACTCACCATTATTGCAGTAATGATCATTACTGGTATCAGTGTTCGTATAGATTTAGTTTTCATGGTATCATGTGTTTGTTTAGGGTTCGGGTATCCATTTTAGTGTAGCGGTTTCGTTTGGTTTGAGTCTGATTTCTATCTTACCGCCTGCTGAGTCCAGTTTCATTTCATGTTTCCCAGCGAAATCAGACCGGCTTATTGTACCCCCATCTAACCAGGGAGCTGTTACAGAGACTGTTTCTTCGTTTTCGGTATGCGTGTTTCTGAGGCGGATCAGAATACCATCATGTATGGAGCTGCCCAATGGCCGCAAAGCCTGCAATACAATGTTATCACTTTTAAAATCCATAGCCCCGAATGAATCGGGATCGTGCGTAAACCAACCTCTCAGAACAACCGGTTTGATGGCAGTTAACCTTCCAAACCGTGCCGCCCTGCCATGATGAAAAGGCTGATTTTCTAACATGACCGAAAAAGTTGATGTAATGACCCGGTCGTTAGGCTCACGCCGGTTCCAATTCCCGGGAAAATTATTCGCTATGTTAAAATGAATGCTTTGCTCATCAACAAATACAATTCGCGTTTCGGGTGATGCAATGCTCAGTGTCTGTGCACCATTTTCAACACTCAGTACCCCGCGTATGGAGAATGCACTGGAACCCAGACCCGGCATTCGATCACACATACCGCCCAGGAAGCCGCCAACTGTCTCTGCATATAAGTGTTTCCTGTCGGTCAGTCCCGGAAATGATATGGAGTACGCATGCGGCTGCTCAACAGACTCCAGCATGTTAAGGTCCATTGCCACTTCAATGTCGAGGGACGAACCACCATCATGCAGGGTAAACCGTGTTGATGGAAACAGGCTATCATCACGGTTCAATATCATGTGCAGGGCCACCGGCGAATCATCTGTAATCTGGACCCGGGCACCTCCGGTTACCAGCCGTGTGAAGGGTTTATCGGCCCCGCCCTGCTGCAGCATTGGTGAAGCGAAACCGTTTTCCTGCGACCAAAGCTCCTTATTCAGCTTCTTGTTAAATACCGAAACAATTGTGCCAACAGCGATGTCGGCTTTGATGCGATACTCACCATTCTCGATATAATCCGGGCCCGCCTTAAGCTCTGTGGATTTTGAGGTTTCGCAGGCCGGAACCAGCCTGAATTTCTTCCACCCCAGCGCAGGTATATCTTCAGCCAGAAATCTGAGTATATGGTCCCTTACTACTGAAGGAATACAGTTACCCGAAATGGCATCTTCAACACCATAGTGTTCTCCCCATGCAGGTTTCAGACCAAGTTCTGCTATAAAATCCACATTCACTTCATGGGGATTCAGCACGACGGCGAATTCCCCTTCCAGAGCAGCCTGCCTGTTCATAGTTCGGTAAGCCGACCTTTCCAGCGCCTGTAATGTTTCAATAAAAGCCTCACTCACATAGGCTTCCCGGTAATCGAAAGCACGCTCATTTTCAAGATCCGACCCATACCCGTATTCCAGTCCGCTGCCATGCCCGCTGTACTGCAGCTGCATATCGTAAGCCCGGTCGATCGACTCTTTCATGGTACTGATGTCGGGATGCTGCATCGCGGAAATCACAGCCAGGTTTTCCGCGGCAAAAAGGTTATGCTGAGTTTGCCGGTAACGCTGCATACGGTCCGGTTCGCCCTGGAAATAGATATCCCAGTCAGATATGGCGTCGCCGGTAACTACCGGTATCTCTTTGCCGGATAAGTCACCGAGTGCCTGTGCAAAGGAGCTCACCGTAGCAGGTATGAATGTTGGCCAGGCATATTCATGGTTCCAGCGTTTATGCGCTTCCCACTGGCGCATCGGGATTCCAAGATTATCGCCAAACGCAGAATTCAGCAGAATCCTGTTCGTGGGATATCCTGCCGCTTCAAGTTTTGCAATTCGCTGCCACATACGGTGTTCAATTGCACTGTTGCCGCGTTCCAAACCGTAGGCCATTGCTTCGTTATACGATTCGGTTCTATAGTGCAGAATCTGCGTACCATCGTCGCCCTGCCAGTACATCACTTTAGGTATGGCTTTTTGCAGTTTATAGTCACCATACACCTCATTCAGGCCGTTTACAAGAAAGGAAACCCCCTGATCGCGCAACAGCTGGGGCAGGAACCAGGTTTGCCCGGGCACATCGTTATATACAGCCGCATCATAGGTGATCTGATAGGTTTCTGCAAAGTAATTTGCCCTGTCGAAAGAGCGGATCAACTCTTCGGCACTGACCATGCCGGTGAAGGGATTGGTGTAGAATGGTGAAACTGCTACCCTGCCTGAACGGATCAGTTCAATTAATTTCAGGAACTGATTGCTTGTTCGCCCTTCATAGTAGGCCTGCAACGACCAGATCGTCTCTATAGTCCATTTAAAGGTTTCATCGGATTCGCACAGGGCAACTACATCATCCAGAATTTTCATATGAATTTCGCGCACTACGGGCTGAGTATGGGTATATCCGATATCGGTGTGTGTTAGAAACATCAGATGGAGTTCATATTTAGGTCGTGGGTAAAGGGTTACACCCACCCTTCTGCTGGTATCCCCCACACGAATCATTAAACCAAGCCTTTGATCACTGTCCGTTTCCGGTACCCACAACTCGTGACGCGACACCCCCATCGGAACCTCCGGCAGATCCAGATTAATGTGATTGCCCTTCATATCAAGGGTAACCGAGCCGGATTGGCCCTGCTGTGTATTAGTCACATATACATCGTGACGTTGATGCAGTTTGCCATTGAGCTCACGGTAAAAGAATGTGGAAATAAGTTCTGCGTTCAGAGCACGTGATGCCGGATGAACCACCTTCAGATGCTGTGAATCCGACTCAAGCCTGGCAAAAAATCCCCAATCATAACTCAGTTCTTCGAAAATCACAATATTGAAGTTCATATGCGACTGGGTAGTGCGTATGAGCAACAGATTGCTGCCCTCTTTGAGTTGCACTGTTACCGACCGGGCGTCAACAACAGCATTTTCGTCCGAATCGGACATAAACACCAGTTCACCATTCAGCAGAATTTTGATGCGTGAATTACCTCCAAACCATAATGTGGCTTCCCCCGCTTTGTCGCTTATGATGTTGGCCGAAGCATACGCAGCCCTCGCGCTCCAAATCTTTTCGGGCTCGCTGGTATTCACTTTCCATCCGATTATGTCGTTGAAATCAAGAAAACCATTATTGGAGACCTGCTGCGGAAACCAGTTATCATCCCATACCGGTTTCACGGTGGCTTCATCGACAGGATCAAAATCTGCGGGTGTTCCAAAACCGATGTGCGGCTGTTCATATGGTCCGCTTACCATCCAGACCGGTACTGTTCCATCGGGTAACAGATCAATATACTGGCTTGATCCGGCTGCAGGCAGCATGAACAGACATATTATTAGAAGGATAAATTGCTTCATTTTTTTAAAGACTTATACTCACACTGAATTGATGTACCGGTTTGAATACGGTTACGGATGGCACGTAGGCATAGTCGACACTCAGCGCGCCCAGCGACCGGTGCCTGCCTTTTAAACCGAAACCCATGGTAAAATCAGATATATCGGAATTGAACCGGTACCCGCCGCGCAGGGCAAGGGTCGACATGATGGTGAGCTCAAGACCCGTATTAACCCATTCCACATTGTCGGTGGGATGCACCAGTTCTGCTGTAGCCAGCAGGTTCATGTTGTCGGTCGTTACCAGAATATCGGATGCACCGATCCTGAACAGCAGCGGTGTACGAAATGTCTGATCGGCAATTTTCATATCAGGACCGAAATGCTGCAGCGAAAATCCGAATCGCAAATCCCGGAAGCCGGTATCGTACCCCGCGCCAATATCGAGCAACAGGTTTCCAAACTGATAATCGTCAAGGGTTTCATATGCGTATTTGAGCTGGCCGCCAATCACCAGCTGATTGGTAAAACGGCGGGCAATGGCCAGACCGAATAGCAAATCGCCGGCATTGACCATCCGTCCGGTACCATCGGGTTCAAAAACAGTGGTTTCTTCGAACGACGGAATATTCAGCGAAATAACAGATACACCGATAACGATCCCCCTGATCGGGAACGCCACAGCTGCTGCATTATGGGTGGATCCGGCCAGCCAGTTGGTATGGCTGACCATAAACTGGGTTTTGTCGATAAATGCCAGGCCCGATGTATTCCAGAATACCGAGTTGATGTTGTTTGAAATGGCCGTACCCGCCTCGCCCATCGCGGTTTCTCTGGGGCCAACGGCTATCTTGAGGAATTGCAGACCGCCCGAGCCGGCTTTGCTGAACTCAAAACCGTAATCGTATTGGGCATGGCCGGCCAACGGGATCAGCGATATCATGCCTGCACAGAAAATCGCCAGTATGATAGGTTTTGATTTCATTTGATTATCAATAACGTTCCTGTTGCCGTGCCCACATCGGAGCTTACCGTCCAGAAATAGATGCCCGGTGCCGGTCGCTGTCGCGCATCGGAAAGCTGATTCCATGCTTCCTCACCCGAATTCGGATTATCCCTGCGTATTTCCTTCACGAGCTCACCGCTGCTGGTATAAATACGAATCGTACATTTTACAGGCAGGTTGGTAAATATGATATCGTTCTGCTGACCTGTGCCGGGGAAACCGGATGTGAGCCTGAACGGGTTGGGGAAAACGCCCACATTTGCCGCGTCGGCGGCCGGATCCCTTGCAGCGCGGATTCCTTCCTCGTTGCGGTTGGTCATCCAGCTTTCAACATTTCTGACATCCACGGATGTTACCGCGTAATAGTATTCTGCACCAAGGCTCACCGACTCGTCCCGGAAAACCCAGCGGTTGTTCAACTCATCGTAGTAACGGGTAATATCTATGGGCCGGGTCGGTCGTATGGTAGCCAGAACTTCATAAGGACCGATAAATGACCGGCTGCTTCGAAGAACCCGGTAATCCCGTATGGTCCGGGACGGATCAAGTGGATTGACCCATGACTGTTCAATTGGAGTCCAGTATATGGTTACAGACTGGTCAGATGGCGACGGTATTATCGTAATATCCGGAACGGGAGGGGGTACCGCTGCGACCCTGAAATCAGCCATTGCAAGTGCGGCAGCGCGGTCGATGGTTCTGCGCAGGGAGTCGAGACCGGCCGGTAATTGTGGCTGTGCCGACAAACCGAGCAGAGCCCGCTGCTGGGGGATGCCATTTACAGCTTCAGCTACTACAATACGCACCTTTTGTCCCGGACCCAGGTTGTATGGCCCTACCGACATCAGCATAAATGGTGCGAGCCTTTCATCATCATCAGCCTGCAGGCTTGTATCCGTTCCGTTCAGCAGATTGTACATATCGTTAACCGGCGTATTCAGACCGGTAAAGAAGCGTTCATTATTCAGGTATTGAGCATAAAGCGCTGCGGCAGGCTGCTGACGGCCATCGGATACAGGATCGTAATCCACGATTGCATAACCCGCGTAGCCGGTTGTTCTGAGCTCATTCGCTGATGCCAGATAATTACCAACATCTGATGGCAGGTCGAAGCTGGGGGTATCATCCCATGTGTACATCAGCCTGCGATCCGGGTCGAACCGGACCTGATCGTCGACACGGTTAAAATCGTCGCCCCATCCATTATGTACTACAAAATCCTGGTAGCTGGGCCGCAGCAGGTTCGGAAAACCAACAAAGACATCGGTCAGATTCTGTGACCCGGAATTTTCAATTTCATATTCATACAGGATCATATTCGTGTACCCCCTGAAGCTCCACACCCTGCTCTTGCGAACGACCCTGAGGTTTTCGGTGGTCGTAAAATCGGCAATGATGGTCTCTTCAGCCTCTTCCGGTCTGAAGCCGGGGTCTTCGATGTAATTGGTTATTTTCTGCATCGGCTGAACCGACTGCACATTCACCAGTTGAAACGGGCCGTTTTCAACAAAGAATATCGAATTATCGGCGCGGCGTCCTCCTATCCACAACCCGGCTGATACGCGGTAATGGCGCTGATCATCTTTATCCATGAAAGTGGGGCCGCCCGGCCAGTCGAGGCTTGGAAAGTTCTGAAAACGGTTATTCGGATCAGGCGCTCCCAGGCGGCCATCATCACGTACGGTCTCCCACAGGTTGCCCCTCGCATGAATTTCAAATTCGGCCACACGGTTTTGCCCGGTTGCAACTGCCGGCAGATATGCCAGAAACAGCAAAAATGGTATGTATTTCATCTGTTCAGAAACCATATTTAACTCCGAAATAAAAACGCCGCGGCTCAAAGTAATTTTGCCAGCTCATATCGTATCCGGCCCCGTCAATGCTCGAAACCACACCCTCTTCGACATACAACCTGGTTGCATCCGCATCGAACAGGATATCGCCATAGGCACGCAAATTCCGGATATTCAACACATTGGTTACAAGCATGTAGGCCGAAATATGGTGCAGACGGCCCAGGTTGAAGGTTTTCTCTATTCGTGCGTCAACATTGTGATTTCCCGGATACCGATAATTGTTGTAGGTATCTGCGGGATCGGCAGGCTGCAGATACGTAAATGCCTGACCACTAATAAACCGGTACATCAAACTGGTATTGAACCCGTAATCTGTGTAGGATACCGTGGTTCTGAGTATGTGGGGACGGCTGAAACTTCGCTCAACCGGAATTCTCTTGTTCACGTCGGAATCCCACTCAAATGTGGTACTGCCATCTTCCTGAATGGTAACAATACGTGGACTTGCCCTGCCAGCTGTTGAACGGCTGAAACTGTAATTGATATCGAAATTGAACCGGCGGCTGAACAGGCTGGCCAGACTGATTTCAAATCCCCTGGAATCTCCGTAATCGCCCGACAGGAAAGACGCATAACTCTGGTTCGGGTTAATTCGGTCGCGCCAGGGATCATAGCCCCGTATCGACCGGTCAAACAAACCGACCCTTTCTTCGGTCTGATCGAAAACATCCTTATAAAAAGCGGTCACGTCCAGTACGGCAAAATCATAAAAATTGTGTTTAATCCCCACTTCGAACTGTATGGTTAACATGGGTTTGAGAGGTTCCCTTGTATACTCGACCACGCGTTCCGGATCACCGTCGGTAGATGGAATATGCCGGGGTGCACGGCCTTCGGCATCGGCCAGAACAAGTTCAGCTGCCAGCTGGTCTGTTATATAGACCGGTCGGAAGTACGTAAATTCAAACATCTGATCGATGGCCGGCATCTGGTAGAAATGACCGTAATTGAAATGCAGCAGGGTATTCACCGACATTGGAAAAGAAACCCCGAACCTCGGACTGATCATATGGTAAGACCTGTGTGGTTCACGTGGTTTACCGGCTGCATTTTCAAAGCTGTACTTCACATTTCCGTTGCTGTCAACCTGGGTATTCTGCGGATCCAGAGCGGAATCATAGTCGGGATTAATCGAGGTATTGAACAGATTTGTGGGTACAAACCAGTCTCTGTTCGGATTAAAATAGTCGTAGCGTACCCCGAAATTCAGGATCATACTGTCGAATTCCATCTTGTTCTGGATGTAACCAGCGAACTGAATGGGGTTGTAATTTTCGTGCAGGCCACGGTTCAGCCACAACCGTTCATCCATTGAATAGGACGAAAGGCGATATTTGTACCTTTCATTGTATGAATGGTAGCGGAAATCAAATCCTGTTTGTATCTGGTTGTTACGGTCGGCCTGCCAGTTGAGCGCCATTGTGAGGGATACATCGCCCGTACCAATATTGTTTTTCAAAATAGGTGCGAACTGATCAAATGGCTCTACTTCATAGCCGTCGTAGCGCTGAAACCCGAACAGAGTCGGATTTGCACTTCTGCCAAGCTGGGTGTAATCGCCCGGTTTTTCCCTGAATTCCACCCGGTAATAACTCAGTTTGGAACTCAGAAACAGGTTATCGGCAAGAACCCGTGTAAAATGAAGCGATGCGTTATAGGTATAATTATACAACAGGGTACCCCACCCGCGGTAGTATTTGGCCTGTGACGTAAAATCTCCGTTTTCCTGAAGGGTTGAATGTGCGTCCCTGTCGCCCATGAGGTTGAGCCTCATTGTCCAGCCCCTGCCGGCAGTAGAAATATTTGCAAAGTAGTTTTCCGAATTGCGTGAATCGCGTGGCCTCGGCAAAGCATACGCATGCTGTTTGATCTGGGTAGCTGCGAAAAAACGCACCTCTTTTGACCCGATACTGAACAGGGGCCCACCCAGGCTGGCATTCAGGCTGTGGTCGGCCACATCCCGGTAGTCATACACCTGCCGCTGACGTTCGGGTGTCCACCAGTTCGGGTTGAGTGTGCCATCGGGCAGCGTATTGTCAAGAAACTCGCGCTGCGTATTCCGGTCATACAGGTATTCACCGAAGTGTTTCTGTCCGGGCAGGCCGTACATATAATTGAACGAACCGCTTAGCCGGCTGCCCCCCCTTCGGGTTATTACATTCACGATACCCGACTGTGCATCGCCGTATTCAGCCGTAAATCCACCCGTCATCAGCTGTATTTCCTCAATGATGTCCATATTCAGGTTAGTGAATGAACCACCCCAGTCGGCCCGCCCTGCTACAAGAGTTGCCGTACGGGCACCGTCAATAAACCATTTCACTTCATCCTGGCGCCCTCCCCGTACCGAGAACCGCTTTTCTCCCCGCCCGGCCGACCCCAGGCCACCGGCAACGGGAATGGGATCGAGGAACACCCCGGCCTGAACGAAAAGGCCTTCACGTGCATCGGTAACCGGCAGATTTTCAAGCCTTACAGATCCTATATATTGTATACTGTAGGTAATATCCTGTTGAATAACCGGCCTTTCGGCGGTCACTACTATATCCTGATCCGCTTCGGTTAACTGCTCATCCATCTGCATATCGATGGTTGTGGTAAGCCCCGTACGAACCACCACATCCGTAACCCGTACCTGTTGAAAGCCGATCATGGAGAAAACCACCGTATACGTGCCTGATGGTACCTGTATGATGTTGTAATAGCCATCCTCGTCGGCCGCAGCCCCGATAAATGTACCATCTATGGTAATGTTAACACCTACCAGAGGTTCACCGGTAGCACGTTCGGTAATTGTGCCTGTTATACGACCACTGGTCTGTGCAAAGGCCAGTATCGGGATCAGAGACAGTAATATGATGAGTATGTTTGTTCTCATTGTTCTATTCCTTGATTCCACTCATGGTAAAACCCTGGATAAAAAACCGTTGAAAGAAGAAAAACAGCAGTATGATTGGCAGCATCATCAGAAGCGAAGCGGCCATAAGCAACGACCAGTCTGTCTGGTGCTGCCCAACAAGTGATGCAAGTCCCAGTGCCAGTGTACCCTGTGCCTGGTCAGAAAGGTAGATAAGAGGGCCAAGGAAGTCGTTCCAGGTGAACATGAACGTCATTATGGCCACTGTGGCCAGTGCCGGCTTGGCCAGAGGCATTACGATCGACCACCAAATGCGAATTTCCGGACATCCGTCAATTCTTGCCGCATCCAGCAGGCTTTTGGGGATAGTCATATAAAACTGCCGGAGCAGGAAGATATTGAAAGCTGCCCCACCGAAGAATGCGGGTACTGTTAACGGCTTTATGGTATTGAGCCAGCCGAGGTCTTTGAATAAAACAAACACAGGAATCATGGTTACCTGCATTGGCAACATCATGGTGGCCAGAACAAGCAGGAAAAGGGCGTCGCGGCCGCGCCACTCAAGGCAGCCAAAAGCGTACGCCACCAGCGAGCCCGACAGCACCGAACCCAGAATGGTGAGACCGGTTATGAGTGTAGTGTTGTACAGATATGTAAAGAACGGCATCACCTCAAAAACCCTCAGATAATTGCTCCAGACAATGGTTTCAGGGATCCATACCGGCGGCATGGTGAATATCTGCTGATCGGCCTTCAGCGATGTGGACAGCATCCACAGAAACGGCATCACAAAAATGACGGCCAGCAGGCTCAGGATGATATAAAGGATGAGCTTTTTACCCATAATGCACCCACTTTTTACTAAGCCTGATCTGCACAACGGTAACAACCAGTGTAATTACAAGTAGAATCCACGCCATCGCCGATGCATACCCCATTTCGAAATCATCGAATGCCCTGCGGTAAAGATACAGATTGTAAAATAACGTGCTGTTCAGCGGGCCGCCTTCGGTCATTACATAGGCCTCCACAAATACCTGAAACGATCCGATTACTTCGAGAATACCCCACAGAAAAATAACGGGCGACAGCGATGGCAGGGTTACATGGCGGAATTTATCCCACCATCCACCTCCATCCAGTTCGATTGCCTCATAAAGCTGGGTCGGTATATTCTGAAGGGCGGCAAGAAAAACCAGCATTCGAGGTCCCCCGATCGACCACAGGCTCATTACGATCATGGCGGGCTTCGACCAGTCGGGGCTCTGCAGCCATAGAGGACCGATAATTCCCAAACCGGCCAGACCGCTGTTGATCAGTCCGTACTGCGGGTTAAATAGCCACATCCATAATACCGAAAGTACTACGCCGGTAACAATACTGGGGATGAAAAACATGGTACGGAATATCCTCACACCTTTCACCGCCTGGTTCACAAGCACGGCCAGCAGCAGCGACAGGATGATTGCCGCCGGCACCCGGAATGCCGTATAAAACATGGTATTCCAGATTGAGATCCAGAAATCCGGATCATTAAACAGCAGGTTTGAATAGTTCTGCAGACCGATGAACTGTGGAATCCTGAGTACGTCGTAGCGGGTGAGGCTGTAGTAGAATGACATGATCATCGGGTAGAGGCCGAATATCAGAAACCCGAACAGCCAGGGTGATACGAATAACCATCCGGAAAGCGCTTTTCTTTTTTCGAATAGAAGAACCTTGCTCATGGCATACCCCCAAAATCCATCCGCGAACGCACAAAACGGTCGTATTCTATGGCATCGTTGAGCTCTCTCTGTATTCTTCTCTCGGCTTGCATCAGGGCCTGACCAGGCGTACGCCTGCCATATTTTATCGATTCTCTTGCCGCTCCGTATTCCCTCCAGAAAAGATCGTGTGCCATCGGCACTACGGAGGGTGACCTGGCCACGGCCAGCATACGGGTAAACATTTCATGAGTGGGATGTACCATCAGGAAGGTGGAATCTGTAAGGGCCGCCCGGTTGGCGGGAAACAGGTTTTCCTTCATATTAAGTGCTTCGTAAATCTGGGTTTCGGCACTGGTAGCAAATTCCATAAATGCCCAGGCTTCTTCCGGATTTGCAGCTCCCCGTGGTATGGCCACCCACCAGGTACCTGTTGAACTCACCTCAGGATATCCGGGCCAGGTTGGTATAGCTGCAACACCATAATCTATGCCGGGATTATACCGGCCAATCTGATCGAGAAAAGTATTGTCAAGCACCATCATGCTGATCCTGCCTGATATAAAACCGTGCTGATCGGCGAGTCCCAGACCGGCCTGAAAACCAAGCAGTTCGTGCAGGGTAAACGGCTCATAAAACGATTCCATCCAGTCCATGGCAGCAATAAGCGCTTTGTCGTTCAGATTTACCAGGGTATCACCCTTCAGAAAATCCATATCCTGCTGCCATGCCATCAGGATGGGGGTCTGAAGGTTACCATAATCCGGCAGAAACCCCATACGGGTTATCCTGTTCATCGCGTCGCGGGTATCCAGCTTGCGTGCCATATTCAGTACATCGTCCCATGTATCGGGTGGCATATCGGGATCGAGCCCGGCCTGCCTGAAATGGTCTTTATTAAAAAAGAAAGCGTACGATGCGGTATGCATGGGTAACCCGAAAACACTGCCCATCCAGGTAACATCGTCCCAGTTGGCAGGATAAAAATCTTCTTCGCCCCTATCCGATCCGGCGATCTTTTCATCAAGGGGCTGCAGAGCCATGCGCGACGCCCATTTCACGATTGGTGTAACCAGGTTGATGATGTCGGGAGGATCGCCACTCAGAATTGCCGTAAGCACCTTTTTTTCATGCTCTTTCCATGGAATGGCAACCGGAATCACCTCGATCGAATCCTGCGATGCATTGAAAAGGGTAACACTCAGAGGCACCTGTTCCGTGGCACCCGACACATACCAATACTTAATCTGTACCCTGTCGGATACCGTATCCCGCGAAACAGGTCCACATGCCGCGACCATAGCGACTGTAAACAGTGCGACAGCAAGAACCACCCGGTAAAGGGAGACGGATCGAAGCATTAACGTGGTCGTTTTATTTTGATCCTGTAACTGAACAGTTCTGCATCGTACACACCCGTGTTGTACTCGATGGGCCTGTTTGCTTCATCATATACCCTGCGGGTACGCAGCAGCACATGAGCACCGGGGCGAATCTTCAGCAGTTTTGCTTCGGCGGTTTCTGCACCCCTCGCACGAATCTCTTCTTCCGATAACTCGGGGACAGTTCTGCACTCTTTTTCCAGAATATCATACAGAGGTATGTTCGCGAAATCTTCGGTTCCACTAAGGTTAAGCCGTGGATGCAGCCAGGAGCTGAAGTATACAAGGCCGGCACGGTCGAGCCTGCGCAGACGATCGACCTTGAGTACCGGCCGGTTTTCCGGTATGCCAAGAAAAGTCACAACGGAATCTGGCGCCAGTTCCCATTCCACAGTTGTTTTCAGGTTCTCTATGGGAATGCCCTGCCCGGTCATTTCGTGGGTAAAACTGTGCCAGTGATCCAGGTCGGTGGTAACAGTACGAACCGAAACACGGGTCCCCACACCTTTCTTTCTGCTAAGGAGGCCATCATTCACAATGCGGTCCATGGCCTGACGTACCGTATTTCTGGAAATACCCATCATACCGGCCAGCGACATTTCATCGGGAAGCAACTTTCCGTCCTGATATTCCTGCTCCTGGATTAGCTCCCTGAGTATGGTTTCAGCCTGAATGTAGAGCGGAATATAGCTGTCATGATCCAGCGGTCCGATCTTTGTTGATTTGCTTGTTGGAATGTTCATACATATGGTTTGTTTTATCAAAGTAAAAAAGTGAATTGAACATTACAAGATTACTGTTATATTTTTCATAATATCAGATTATGGTTTAGAAAAGCGGTTCCAATACAAACTTTGATACATGTTCAGAATTAGGTACATACTTTGTTATGTTCTAACATAATTTATATATCATGTCCTTATATATGCGCGAAGATTTCAGAAATAAAGTGGCTGTTGTTACCGGTGGGGCTAGCGGAATCGGCGAGGGCGTCGCCCTTTTGCTCGCGTCGCGTGGCGCATCCATCGCCATTTTAGACAAAGACAGTGATAAAGGTGAACGGCTCGCCAAAACGATAACAGATAATGGTCAAATCGCCTCCTTCCATGCTGCAGACCTTTCCGTGTGGAAGAATGTGGTGAAAGCCATTGAAGAAGTGCTTCACACCTACGAACGTGTCGATATACTTAGCTGCAACGCGGGCATTCAGCGCTATGGCACCGTCGATACCACAACAACCGAAATGTGGGATGAGGTAATGAACGCAAATCTGAAAAGTGTTTTCCATTCCTGTAAAGCCTGCATCCCTCACCTCAAAAAAACCCGGGGAGCCATCGTGGTTATGAGTTCGGTACAGGGTTTTGCCACTCAGAAAAATGTGCTTGCCTACACCACGTCCAAGCATGCGCTCATCGGGTTTATACGGGCCATGGCACTTGATATGGCCGAATATGGCGTCAGGGTTAATGGTGTTGCTCCAGGATCCGTTAACACTCCCATGTTGCAGAATGCTGTTCAATCGGATCCAAATCCTGAAAAATTATGGAAGGTGATCGAACAGATGCACCCGCTTGGACGTATCGCGCAGCCTGTTGACATTGCCGAAATTGTGGCCTTTCTTGCCGGACCAGGAGCTGCAAATGTAACCGGATCAACACTAATAGCAGACGGCGGATTGTTGTTGCCCATAAGCGGATCACCGGCGGAGTAATCATGAAACAACTCAAAATAACCGATATTAAAGCCACAACTGTAGCCGTACCGCTTGAAGCTCCACTCAGGCACGCCAACGGTTCACACTGGGGCCGGTTTGTACGCACCCTGGTCGAAATCCACACCGATGCCGGTATCACCGGTTGGGGGGAGATGGGCGGAGGCGGCGCTTCGGCCCGCGACGCCATCGAAGGGCTGAAACCCTACCTGATTGGCCACGACCCCCTGCAACTTGAACAACTACGCTGGAAGATCATGAACCCGGTCGGTTCGCTGTACAACTACCGGTACCAATTACATGCTGCCATTGAATTTGCCTGCATCGATATTGCAGGCAAATTCCTGGATATCCGTGCCTGTGACCTGCTAGGCGGTTCCCTGCGCGAGCAAATCCCCTTTGCAAGCTACATTTTCTACCGGGGGCCCTCGTCCGATGGCAGTACCGGCAGTGAAACGTCGGCGGAACAGATCGTACAACATGCCCGCCTTTTGAATGAACAGCACGGCTTCACCACGCACAAACTCAAGGGCGGAGTATTCCCGCCCAACCATGATATTGAGGTTTATCACGCGCTGGCTGAAGCATTTCCCGGCGACAGACTACGGCTTGATCCCAACAGCGTATGGAGCGTCGAAGAGGCCATCCGCGTTGGAAAAGCGATCGAGCACCTGAACAATGACTATTTCGAAGACCCCACCTTCGGTCTCGAGGGCATGCGGAGGGTCCGTCATTTTGTACGAATACCAACCGCAACGAATACGGTAGTGATTAATTTCGAGCAGCTGGCCGCAAATATCCGTACAGAATCGGTAGATGTAATACTGCTCGACACTACCTTCTGGGGCGGACTTCGCCAGGCCTGGAAGGCGGCGGCTGTTCTTGAAACCTTTCAATGGGGAACCGCGGTGCACAGCTCCGGCGAACTGGGCATACAACTGGCCACCATGCTTCACCTGGGCGCATGCATACCCAATCTCTCCTTCGCCGCCGACGCCCATTACCATCACCTCTCCGACGACATTCTCAAAGGCGGCAAACTCCAGTATGAAAATGGATGTATCAGTGTGCCCACGGGTCCCGGCCTCGGAGTTGAACCCGATCCCGATAAGATTGCCAGGTATGCCGAACTGTTCAGGGAAACCGGTGGATATCCCTACGACCGCGACCCCCAGCGACCTGGCTGGTACTGCATCATGCCCGAAACCCGATTTGCAAAACCATGAACAAACCGAAAATCCACCATACAGGAGTCGTACTGATGCCGGATGTACCCCTGCATGTGTATGCCATCGAAGGTTCACATTTCAGCGTACTCATCGACACCGGTATCACTCCCATGAAAAATGAAATCCTCTCCATGTGTGATAAGGCCGGAGGCATCCGGTATGTTCTTATTACACATGCCCATGCCGATCACATCGGGTGTAACAGAGCGGTGCGCGATCATACCGGAGCAACGTTCCTGGCAGGCGGCGCACTGCCCTGGATTGAAGACTATGAAACCCACATCCGCGAATTCTGCTTGCAGGAAGAGACCGGGGATTACACCCCGGGACAGGCAGCCGAAGTAAGAAGCATTATGGATGAGCCGGTCAGGGTCGATATCACACTACGGGAGGGCGACCTGATCAGACCCGGTGGGGAAACCGTACTGGAAACCATTGCCGTGCCCGGCCACAAACTGGAGGAACTTGCCTTTCTGGAGCATAGCACCGGAATCCTGTTCATGGGTGATCTGTTCCTGGCATTGAAAGCCCCTTTCTTTCACGGTTTTCAAACTGCCTCAGGTTTTCACAACAGCCTTCACAAAATTGAGAATTTACTGGAAAGCGGCCGGGCAAAAAGTGTTTATGCCGCACATTTTAACCCTCTTGACGCGGGCCAGGCCATGGCTGTGATAAATGAAACCCGGTCATTTTTAGATCAGGTCCGCGATCATACGCTCGATGCGGTTAATGGAAACGATTTAACCACTATCTGGAAAACAGTTTGCAGTAAAATGCATAAAGATCTTGAATTCAGGGGCTATGCCATGATCAGCGTGCAGCTTGCCGAACTTGAGAATGCAGGTCTGATCAGAAATGAGGGTGGGTTATGGCAACACGGCTGAAATCCGGCCGGGTACAGCTCATCTTCCATGAGCTCTGCGGCTTTCTCGACGAGGTCACCTTCGACGGTCGTTTTTCGCCACTTCATACCGCGCATTGGGCGGGGCGCGACGATTTAAACGATCTGCCCCCCATGCTGAAAAACCTTCGGGGCGATTTTTTCTGTGCACCTTTCGGCGCGGCTGATGCAGATCCGGCCGAAACCCGTCCTCACGGCGCATCGGCTAACGATATCTGGGAACCTGTCGAAATCCTTGATCAGAAAGGCCAGTGGAAACTTCGGCCGGAAATCTGCGGTGCCACACTGTTTAAACACATTGAACTTGTACCCGATCATCCCGTTGTTTATCAAAAGCATGTTTTTAAGGGCGGCCGCGGAAAACTGCCCGTTGCACACCACCTGATGCTGAAAGCCAGATCCGGATTGCAGCTCTCCTTCTCCGGCTACCGGTATATTGCAACCCCACCGGATCCGGTCGAGGTTGATCCCGCCATGGGAAAATCGCTTCTCGCTTACAACACCCGGTTCCGTAAACTGGAACAAACACCGCTCGCCGATGGCCGTACCCGGGACCTGTCTGTTTATCCGCTGCCTGAACCCCATGAAGACCTACTCATGCTAAGTTCAGATCCGGGTATATTGCCAGCCTGGTCGGCTGCAGTGTGCCGTGACGAAAACTGGATCTGGTTTGCATTGAAAGATGCTTCCGTTCTGCCGTCAACCACACTGTGGATGAGCAACGGCGGGCGCTACTACCCTCCATTTAACGGCACACATAAACGAGTGATCGGTATAGAGGAATGCCGGTCGTATTTCCACCTCGGGCACCGGGCTTCAGTTGCCCCGAATCCGGTTTCCGATGCCGGTATCCCCACCAGCCTCGACCTTAATGGAGATACTACCGAAATCAGGTACGCTTTCGGCGTGGTTGAACGTCCACAAAATCTGGAAAAAGTCGGAGACATCCGTTTCTCGGGTGAATCGTTAGAGCTGTCCGGCAATGGAATAGCCATCAACATCCCTTTCAATACAAATTTTTTTAACGAATAACATTGATTTTATGAGGTTTGCAACTTTAAAAAACGGAAGTGCCATCGTTATTGTCGATGCCGGTTACACAACGCTTGAAAGCCTGGGATTTACCGGCTCACTCAGGGAATTTATCCGTATCGGGAATCCCGGAAGGCAGCGTGTTCTCAACAAGCTGACTGATGCCACCTTCGCCGCTTTGCCGGGAAATTCTGATTTTTCTGCACCCATCACGGATCCCGGCAAAATAATCGCCATCGGCCTGAACTATATTGACCACGCGGCCGAATCGAAGATGGAGGTGCCCAAATCACCTCTCGTTTTCACCAAATTCAGCAGCAGCATCACGGGGCCGGCCGACCCGGTTCGCATACCCGTAGAAATTACCTCCAGGGTGGATTACGAGGTTGAACTCGGGGTGGTTATCGGTGAAAAAACCCGGGATATACCTGTCGGAAGCGCCCTCGAATCCGTTTTCGGATATACTGTAATTAATGACGTATCGGCCAGGGATCTGCAGTTCGCCGACGGACAATGGGTGCGGGGAAAATCACTTGATACCTTCTGCCCAATGGGTCCCGTTATCGTGCCGGCCGGCGAGATTGCCGATCCACAAAACCTCGACATCAGCTGCGAAGTAAACGGGCAGATTTTGCAACAGGCCAGCACAAAAGATATGATCTTCGGCGTGGCCACACTCATCAGTGAGTTGTCGAAATGGTGTACACTCGAACCCGGCGATATCATAGCGACGGGCACTCCCTCGGGAGTCGGGTTTAGCCGTACCCCTCCAATCTATCTGAAACCAGGCGACACCATGCGCACCCGCATTGAGGGCATTGGTGAACTGAACAACAGGATTCTTGCCCTATGAAGCGACTTGATCAAAAAAGATGCATCGTAACCGGTGGTTCGGCCGGCATCGGTAAAGCCATTGTGCAGCGATTTCTGAATGAGGGTGCCCGTGTTATGGTCGGTGACCTCAATCCGCCCGACTTTGACGGGACCGAATATGTAATGACCGATGTGGGTGACCCTGATTCAGTGAGGCAGCTTGTTGAAAAGGCAACAGCCCTGTTCGGTGGTCTTGATGTTATGGTAAACAATGCCGGTATAGGAATGGCCGGAACTGTAACCGACACGGAACCCGACGATTTCGACAGGATGGTGCGTGTTAACCTGAAAGGTGTTTTCCTTGGTCTGAAATATGCTGTTCAGGCCATGCAGAAACAGCAATCCGGTGGTTCTGTAATCAATATGAGCAGCATTGGTGGCCTGGCCGGTTTGTATGAACGGGCCGCATACTGTGCAACAAAGGGAGGGGTGACAGCGCTCACCAAAGCTGCCGCTATCGACCACGCCAAAGAGGGCATTCGCATTAACGCAATAGCGCCCGGAACGGTCAACACGCCATGGGTACAACATATAACCTCTCAGATGGCAGACCCTGAAGCCAAACGGGAAGCCATGAAACAGCGCCAGGCGCATGGCCGAATGGTCGAGCCTGAAGAAGTCGCTGCCATGGCAGTATATCTGGCTTCCGACGAATCCAGAAGTACCATCGGTGCAATCATGTTGGTGGATGGTGGTTTTATGGCAAGGTGATGCGCTCACACCACAACGACAATCCTGGGAATACGGAACTGTAAAACCTCGAAAATGCCGTAGCGCAGGTCGGGTTATTCAGCCGCATTCATCTGTGGCATAGCCTTAGACCGGCAATCTTAAGTAAAGAGGCTCTTACATAAGGCCCCCCGAACTCAGACCGCAAAACTGATATAGCGAATCGTTTTACCTGACTTCAAATGGCTCTCCTCGTAGTATGTGCGTATGTCGAGGTCATCCGGCAGCCTGTCGAGCCGGTAGATGTCGGGAATTACCCTGATGATCTCCAGGTTCAGCTCACGGATGATCTCGGAGGTGTACTCATAGAGCACGTGGCTGTCTGTTTTAAGATGGATGATGCCCCCCGGTTTCATGATCTGGCGGTACCTGTCGATGAACATGGGCGAGGTGAGCCGCTTGCGTTCTTTCTTCATCTGCGGATCCGGGAAGGTGATCCAGATTTCATCCACCTCTGAAGGTGCAAAGTAACTGGTGATGTGGTCGATATGGATGCGCAGAAACCGCACGTTATCGAGTTCATTTTCCAGGGAATCAACCGCCCCTTTCCAGATCCGGTCGCCCTTCCGGTCGATCCCGATGTAGTTCCGGCCGGGATTCCGTTTGGCGAGCTCACGGGTGTATTCACCCTTGCCGCAAGCCAGCTCGAGCACGATCGGGTTATCATTTCCGAAATACAGTGACCAGCGCCCCCTTACCTCGCCCGGTTCGGTGAAATTGTGCTCATCCATCTCAATAACGTTATCCAGATATTTGATATCCTCGTAACGCTGCAGTTTATTCTTGGCCATATCGAACCTGTTGCCGTTATGTTTGTAGAAGATGACCGAAATTATAACATCCCGGCGAAAATTCCCATCAGCATAAAATACATCCTGAAACCCGTTGGGTTCCCCGCCGTCCCTTCATTCCGAACCAATATCTCACGGGCTGAGCCTGCTGCGCCGCCAGGTGCCATCCTGCAGTACATACCTGAAACGGTCGTGCATCCGTCCCGTTCTGCCCTGCCAGAACTCCCAGGCATGGGGCACCACTCTGTACCCGCCCCAGAAGGGCGGTTTCGGTACATCGTGATTTTCGTACTGCTTTTTAAGCGCATCAAACCGTTTTTCCAGTTCCTCCCGGCCACCGGCAACCACATCGCTCTGTTTTGAAGCCCACGCACCGATCTTGCTGTCGAACGGTCTCGATTTGAAATAGGCTTCAGCCTCGTCGTCTGATACACGCTCAACAGTTCCCTCAACCCTCACCTGCCGCTCAAGCTCTTTCCAGTGGAAACAGAGGGCCGCGCGGCCGGTATCTTCCAGTTCAACAGCTTTCCGGCTGCCCAGGTTGGTATAGAATGCAAGACCGCGCTCATTGAACGCTTTGATCAGGATGATGCGCGAAGAAGGCAGGCCCCCGGCCGAAACCGTTGCCAGTGCGGTGGCGTTCGGCTCTTTGATGTCCGCCTTGCGTGCCTCGTTAAACCATCGGTCAAACAGCATGAGCGGATCAGCTCCGGCATCCTCTTCATCGAACGTGTGCATTTTGTAATCGCTGCGCATGGCAGCAAGCTCTTCAGGGGTAAGATAATTCAACGGCATGGGACTGGTCTGAGACCTGTAGGTTTTATCCAAAATAGTCGGGTTCGTTACCGGGCTTCCATTTTATATTACATCCCACACTGGGAATCTGGTTTTCAGGAACCTGTTCGCCCGCAAGCATGGCATCGAGGGCTTTTTTCAGGTCCATACCGGTTACCGGCACCTGGTTTCCCGGACGGCTGCCATCGAACTGGCCGCGGTAGACCAGTTTGAATTCACTGTTAAACAGGTACAGGTCTGGTGTGCAGGCCGCACGGTAGGCTTTGGCCACCAGCTGGGTTTCATCGTACAGATACGGAAAGGTATAGCCGATGTTTTCTACCTCTTGGGCCATTTTCGCGGGACTGTCGTCCGGGTGGGTCTGCACATTGTTGCTCATAATGGCCACAACGCCCACATCCTTTTTCTGATACTCTTCTGCAACATCCCGCAGTACATGGCGGATATGCTTCACAAAAGGACAGTGATTGCTCAAAAATATTACCAGCAGCCCTTTTTTACCTTTGAAATGATCGCGGCTCAGCATCTTCCCATCCGTATCAGGAAGGGTAAAATCGGGTGCCGTTGTTCCGATTTCAAGCATGGTCGATTGTACAGCCATAATGTTCTCCTCGTTTAATTATCGGTCCGGCTAATTTATTAAACCGGTTATCAGGTTCTCCGGTATCAATGATACCATTTAATAATACCCATTTCGGGTACCCCATAAATGTACCCGATAATCGTACCCTGTAAAGGTATTTATAACCGGGGCACTTTCCTTTATGCCTTTTCAACACAGATTTAGTTACCTCACTGTTCATTCATCGGGTATAGTTGTATCGTTTTATGTTTGCCCGACAGACAGATGTGCCCTGGCAAGGCTCTCCAGAATGATCTGAAGCACCTCGTTGAGCAGATCGTCGTCAATTATCAGCGGCGGGGCCAGCCTCACCAGGGTACTTGAGTGCAGGGTCCAGCCCAGCAGTACACCCCTTTCGAGGGCATATTCTACGGTTTTACGGGTGATGTCGAAATTTTCAAGCTGCATCCCCAGCATGGCCCCTTTGCCTCTTACCTCAACAACGCCCTTGCCGCGGATCGTTTCCTTTACCCGCTTTTCAATGGCCGCAGCCCGGTCCATCACACCGGGCCGGAGCAGCACCTGAAGATTGGCCAGAGCGGCCGCACAGCTGAGCGGATGCCCTCCGAAGGTGGTAACATGGTTAAGGGGCGGGTCGTGCTTAAACGCCTCAAAAATTGCGCCGGATGATGCAAATCCGCCGATCGGCAACCCTCCGCCCATGGCTTTGGCCATGCAGAGGATGTCGGGGACCACGCCGTAGTGCATGAATGCGAACAGCTTGCCCGTGCGCCCGAAACCCGACTGGATTTCATCAAAAATGAGCAGGCTGCCGGTTTCATTGCAGCGCGCTCTTACCATTTTCAGCCATTCCGGATCGGCTTCTATAATGCCCCCCTCGCCCTGAATTGGTTCGAGGATCACGGCCGCGGTATCCCTGCCTATAGATTCGAGCCCCGCGGGATCGTTGAAATCAAGAAAGGTTACTTCCGGAAGCAAAGGCAGGTAGGGATCGCGGTAGATATCGCGGCCGGTTACGCTGAGCGATCCGTGTGTATCGCCGTGGTAACTGTTCCGGAAAGCCACAAGCCCTGATCGGCCGGTGTGCTTTTTGGCCAGTTTCAGCGCTCCCTCATTAGCTTCGGTACCGCTGTTCACCAGGTAGATGCGGTCGAGCGAAGAGGGCAGCAAGGATGTGAGCAGGGAGGCAAATTCAGCCTGGGGTTTCTGGATGAACTCCCCGTACACCATAACATGCAGGTGGCGGTCGAGCTGTTCCCTGATCGCATCCACCACCTCGGGATGCCGGTGGCCCAGCGAACTGACCGCAATGCCCGAGATAAAATCGACATAGCGGCGTCCGTCGGTTGTATACAGCCAGGGGCCCTCGGCGTGGCTGATCTCCAGACCCATCGGGGCATCGCTTGTCTGCGCGATGTGGCCGTAAAATGACTCCCGGTTTGAATTGCGATTGTTCATGGTATCGTAATAAAGATAAGAAACTGTACCTTCAGCACAGAAAAGCATAACATCTACGTTACAATCTTTTAGCCGCGGTAACAAAAACCGATTTTGTCAGTTATACGTTCTGAAATATGATCTTTTTACTTCTAATAATAATGACGGCTGCCATCCCCGGTCCGCCCTGCCCGGAAATCACGGTGGAAGGCGGAATAATTTTTGTCGGAAATGAACCTTTTTCGGTTCCTGCGCTTTATGATGAGAACAACAAGCGCTATTTTCTCAGTGTATCCGACGAAGTGAAGAGTGATATGGCATCAAATGCCGGAAAAAGAGTCGTTGTTACCGGCCGTGTCTATCAGGATGACTGGTCGGGCAAGAGAGCCCTTTTCATCAGGGTAACATCTTACCAATGGATTGAAAATGACCAATAGATTTATCTGTAAACTGCTCCTGCTGCCCGTGCTTGCACTTGGCATCACACTCAGCCTGCAGGCACAGACCATACACCAGCCATCCCCCGGTATCGAAGGGATACACTCCCTCAACCACGTTCATGATCACAGCAATGATGAAGACCCGCTCGTATGCACAACGATCGGCCTGATCAGCAGCGAAGAGGGGATGGAAGCACTGCGCCAGTACTATGAATGGCGGGAACTGCGTGAAAATGATGATACCGGAATACTGGAGGATCAGACCGTAACACAGTACGAGGTTGGTGCATCCCGCACATTCAGGGTGAGGAATCTCTCAAATCCCTCCAGCCAGAATACCTGGGATACCGTTCAGTTCACCCTTCGGGCCAAAGGTGAACTCACCTATATCTGGGTTGCCAACGACCAGTTCGGAGAGAACAAGGTTACGCAGGATGTGGTCGACCAGATGATGGTAACTCTCGAATCGAGAACCAACCCCCTGTCGTATTTCCCCGAGAAGGGTGTGGTTGAAATCAACCAGGAAATTTTCGGCAATCCGCCAAACATAGACGGTTCCGGTTATCTGAATGTACTTGTTGTGGATGTAAAAGACGGCTGGACGGAAGCGGAGGGCGGCTCTTTCACTGCCGGTTTTTTCGACCCGGTTGACCTGAATGTCAATAACGCAAACAGCAACGCGGCCGACATTATCTATATTGACGCCCTACCCGGTATCTACACGCAGGGCAGGCCGGCTAACCCTTCGCGGGCGCTCAGTGTACTGGCCCACGAATACCAGCATCTGATACATGCCAACTACGGATCGCTCAACACGTTTATGAACGAAGGGCAGTCTGAGTGGGCAGAATTGCTGAACGGATTTCCCGGGCGCGGGCCCGCCTACCTCTCCGAACCTGCAGAGCTCAACCGCGTGCTCTACACCTGGCGCTCCGGTTCTGCTGATGTGCTCAAGGATTATCAGCGGGCATCGCTGCTGCACAGCTACATCGCCGAGAGGGTCGGCCCGCACGAAACCGGGCGTATAACACGGGCAACACAATCCGGCAGAATGGCCTATGAATCTGCCCTGACGTCATCGGGCCTCAATTTCGAGGATGTGATAGGTGAATTCCACACGGCCAACTGGGTGAACGATTCCTCGATAAACGGCTCGCGATTTGGCTATGAGGATGTCCGCCGCAGCAACGTAAGTGTACCCTTTGGCACTGTACCCTTCCTGCCGGGGCAGACCAGCGGTGAGGGCAACCGTACTGTGAACTATGGCGGTGTGGAGTATGTGGAATGGATAGCTGCCGAAAACCTGCAATTTTCGCTGGATGGTGACGATGGCATTGTCTTTCATCTGATCACCAAACCGTTCAACGGGGGAGCCTCTTCGGTAACACGCATTCAGCCAGGCAACCACCAGTTAAACGGCGAATTCACATCGGTTGCCCTGGTTGCCGCCAACACCCGGGCGCAGGGATCAGAAGTCTCGCCGGGCCAGCGCAGCTACAGCTTTACCAGTAACTGGACCTCCCTGCCATATGCTATTGAAACGCTAAACTACAGCGCCGGGGCTGCATTTTTCGCCGAGCTGCCCGGCGACCCGGGCAATACCGACCGCGAAGGCATTCAGGCCTACAGCCTGCGCATCAGCCCCAATATCTCTTCCGACATCAGCAGTGTTCAGTTTATTATTAACAACCGGGATTCCGGCCTTATACCCGACGGTGATCTCCGGATCTGGTTTGGAGGTACACAACCCGCATCCGGAGAGTTCATCCCCGGCCCATTCACCAGCAGTATTGATATTCCCATGGGCAACCTGGCACGGGGCAGCAACGTGATCGATGTTTCAGGCCAGAACTGGAGGGTCGAGTCGGGCAGTCAGTACCACATCACCTTCGAAGTGATCAATAACGGCGGAGCCGCGCGGATCGAGTTTCTGCTGGATGCAGGTTCCACTAATACCACCGACACCAACTACTTCCCGGCCAGATCCCGCCTCTTCATCAATCCGCCATCGGTTTCACAGGCTGGCTGGTTCAGATACAGCAGCAATAACAACTTCCTCGCCTCGGTGAATCTTGCCGGCCGTTACGACGGGCCCTCCCAGGCCCCTGTAATCACAACACAACCTCAGACGGTTTTCTCGTCTATCGGGCGCGATGTTTCGTTCAGTGTCGATTTTACAGGTTTTCCCACGCCGTTTATACAGTGGAGAAAAGACGGCGAAAGCATACCCGGTGCGAATGGTAAAACACTGAACCTGAACAATATAACCCAGGCCAATGTGGGCTTTTATTCCGTTATTGTTAGTAATTTTGCAGGTTCGGTTGAAAGCAACATCGCTGAACTGAGCCTTGCTCCCCCCGAGTTTCAACTTCTTCAGAACTACCCCAATCCATTCAACGCGTCCACTACCTTCAGTTTTGTGCTCCCGACTGAAAGCAACGTAACCCTCGAGATCTATGATGTGACCGGCCGCAGGGTTGCCGACATCTTCCGGAACCGGCGGTACCAGGCCGGGCGAAACAATGTACCGGTTAACTTTTCCAACGGGTTTGCGAGCGGTGTCTATTTCTACCGCCTCACAATGAACCCGATATCGGCAAACTATAGTGAAAGTACCAAGATCCGTAAACTGATGCTGTTGAAATAGATTGCAGAATCCGGTTTTGACTGTCAGTAAGGCGTCAAATCTGGCGATCATAAGATGCAGCCATTATACAGAGAAACTGTTTGATGGGTGCATAAGCCGAATGGCATATTTAATACCAATGAATTACAATTGCTGATGCTCAAATTTATTACCATACCGGCTATTGCACTGCTAATTTCCCTGCTGATTTCCCTGCCGGCAGCCTATGCCCAAAACGGGGCCCCTGCACTGTTGCCGAACATTACAGGCTCCTCGTGGACATTCGATGCCGTGCAGACCGACAGCGCCGGGAATGACTTTTTGTATACCTATCAGGAATTCCTCGATAACATCCAGGATGCTGATGGCGATTTCACATATACCATTCGGCGCGATCCCGGAAGCACATACCAGATCAGGGCCCACGGCGACACCCTGCTCACCGATATCCGCAGTGCAATAAGCGGATTGCTGCCCGAAGAAATTGACGCCGAATCGCTTGAGTTTGAACAGTCATGGGTTGGTTTCGTGAGAACTGACATCGAGCCCGGAGGCGAGTGGCCGGTTTCGGATTTTATGCTGAAAGTGCCGCTGACCGAAGACCTTAAATCGGCTTTCCCGTCATTCGCCGAACCGAGGGATACCATGGATGTATTTGTGACCATATCCGGTATCCGCGGGGAAAATGAAACCCGCAGCCTGGCATTCGGCGAGGTTGATGTGGAGGTTTATACAACCGTAATCGATCTGACTGCCGTGGTATATTATCTGATCTTCGGCTCTCAGCAGACAATCACCCTGCCCCTGATCCGCGATTACGAAATCCGAAATGAGTACTCCGAAGGTCTCGGGCTGGTTTACCGGTTTTCTGAGGTATACGAGGTGAGGGCAACCGCAACGGTTCTCACCACGCAACTGGACGAATACCTGTTCACGATTCCCGGAAATGAATCAACAATGACGGGTTTTTCAACAGGAACATCCATCGCCGATGCCGGAGGCGATGTGGCCGGCCGTTTTGAACTGCTGCAGAATTATCCGAACCCGTTCAATCCATCCACCAGTATCCGTTTCAATCTCGACAGGCCCGGCAGCGTGTATCTGGATGTTTACTCTGTAAACGGTCAGCACATAACCACGCTCGCCAACGGAACCCGCTTCGGCAGCGGTCTCCATACGGCCCTGTTCGACGGAAGCAATGTGGCCAGCGGTATCTATCTGTACCGCATGCGGGTAGTGCCCGAAGATGGATCAGGCGCCATATCGGCTGTGCGGCGAATGACCCTGATCAAATAGGCGCCAGCAGGGTTTCAAGCAGGCCGGCAAACTCGTTCTGCAAACTCAGGGTTTTATCTTTGGCGTACCAGCCATGCACCATTACAGCCGCCTCATTATATGGCAGGCCTTCCGATTTCAGTTTTAACGACAGATCCTGCACCGCCTGAGGCCTCGGGCCCCATGTGAACATGATTTCCAGGGTTTCGGCGTCGAATGCGATCAGTTTCGGAATAGCCCGCCCACCGTTGGTCAGAAAAGCATCAATAATATCAGGATGTTCATCCCTCATCAGAAGACCGAGCTGAATACGGTCTGATGCACCGGCCATCCTTGCAATTACCGGCAGGTTCTGAGCCACATCGCCACACCAGGCTTCCACAAGAACAAGCCAGTACATTTTGCGGTCTGCCGGTTTCAGAAGTTCCAGGAGGCCGGGTATCAGGTCAGGCCCTTTGTCGAGCCGTTTCATGCGGTGAACGTTCATACGGGTGTAGTGCAGCATTGCTTCACTGTGGTTGTTGCCCGTGGTTTTATTCGCGGTGAGCAGCCGGTCGGTTAAGGCCCGGAACTGATCGTAGCTTATGGCCTGATCAAGCACATCCCTTGTTACGGGATGGTCTGCAGATGTTATAGTTGTCAAAAAATTATCCTCTAATACTATTCCAGATTATCCTCTCAATACTATTCTATATCAATACTATTCTATATAGGAACAGCGGGCGTATTTATTTCATTCGCACATCAATAATACCTGTCTGTAGCGCAACCTGAATCAACAAACAATCAACAGATTATCATCAAAATATCACGAAGCAGGTGAGGATAAAGATAACGAACAAAAGTGAAGTAAGATACTTGATTCGCATAACAGACGTATACTCCTCCCTTTTCCCGGTAAGCCGGCCCAGAAATACCGCGATCAGCACGCCGGCTGGCAAACCGGCAGCGGGCAACAGCAGTGCTATCGCCAGCTGACCTTCATAACCCAGCGCCAGGGCCAGGATGAGCAGCCCGGGGAAAAAGGCCCCGGCAAAGAATCGCCTTACCCCGGTCAGCCCGTAACGGATGGCAAACGTCTGGTCGCCCCTGTTCCGGTCATCCTCCATCTGGTATACCTGGGAGAGCGGGTACAGGCTCAGAATTACCAGTGCAACACCCACCGATGCGCCGATCACGTGCAGTGGAACAAACTCATGCCCGGCAGCCGCAATGCCCATCAAAAAAGATCCGGTTCCGGTGCTCACACCAATCGCGATTAGACTGCGCACAGGATGGCCCTTCCAGCGCGGCCCGGGAGCGCTGTAGAGCCAGAAAAAGAGCATGGACAGCAGATACAGCCCGAAAAACAGCCAGCCGGCCAGCAGGGCTGCCACGGCCCCGGCAATCTGCAGCAACCAGGATGCCGGCAGCATCCACGGCTGCATCTTCGGCGGATTTCTGAGGCCTCCGATAGGGCCGGTATCCCTGTCGTACCATGAATTGAAGGCCGTGGCACCGCCAAAAAGCAGTAAATGAACATTGCCGAACTGCATCAGGTACATGGCAGGATCATGAACACCGCTGAACAGCCCACCCATCAGAAATCCACCCGACAGGATGAACAGCTGATAGTGCCATCGCAAATGCAGCAGAAAATCGGTAATTTGCCGGGCAGTAACCATGCGCAAATGTAGTATAAAAGTTGAAACGGTGCCCGAAAAATCTGCCGGAATTATAAGCAACACCACCACCACCGAACTCACCAGCCTGAGCCGGGATGAGTGGGCGCGTATGGTTGCCGATCACGAACGACGCATCGACGGGCTCATCGGCGACTATCTCGAACACAGGCGGCATAACCAAAAGCATCCCGTTATCGATTTTCTGTTTGAGTACTACAGTTTCCGGCCTTCAAAGCTGCGGCAGTGGTCGCCCGGAGCGGGTATTCTGCTGCAGGATGCCGGCCCGGATGAGCCGTTTGAACACAACGCGTTTACCCGGTTACATGGCGGCGCATACATCGATCCTGCAGATATGCCAGAAAACCGGCTGCGCGCACTGCCGTTTGTTACCGGGCTGCTCGAAACCACGTTAAACCGTCCGCCGCGGTTCGGCTGCTACGGCCTGCATGAGTGGGCTATGGTCTACCAGGCGGATGAACGCCGGCACCAGAAGTGGCCGCTGCGCATGCCACAGAACGATCTGGACCGTTTTGTGGAATCGAGGCCAATCACCTGCTCGCATTTCGATGCGTTCCGTTTTTTTACTGATGCCGCCCGCCCAATGAACCGGGTTCAGCCCACCCGCGACACCATGATTGAAAATGAACAGTCGGGGTGCCTGCACACCAATATGGACCTGTACAAATGGGCCTACAAGCTGTTCCCGTTCACAGGCAGTGACCTGATCGCCGACGCGTTCGAACTGGCCCTGTTTACCAGGGATGTGGATATGCGGGCGAGCCCCTACGACCTGAGCGCACTCGGCTACGCCCCCATCCCCATTGAGACCGATGCCGGGCGGCAACAGTACGCCGAACTGCAGTTGGAGATCCACCGGCGTTCAGTACCCATCCGCATGGCGCTGCTGAGATGTGTCAATAACCTGAATTCAGCCAATTCAGGCCGCACAGATGCTGCTGAAATGCGACTATAACCTGAGATCGGTCAATTCATGCCAGGTTTGCACTGCTGAAAAAATTCAATAACCTGAATTCAGCCAATTCAGGCCAGGCATGCGCTGCTAAAAAAACTCAATAAACAAAATTCATCGCATTCAGGCCGGATAGGCGGATGACACCGGTATCTCAATGCCGGCAGCTCTGTTCATTAACCCGAACAGATCGGTGTTGCGGGTAAAAGCACCGATGGCCTCGCTGCCGGGGCCGTATGCAGCAAGTTCCACATAATCGGAGGTGTGAGCTGTACCTATCCAGTTTACCGAGGTGTGTTCTGCGAGAATCTGACCCAGGGTGGCCCAGGGACTGCTCATCATGGAGTAAACCGGTTGATGCTCACCACGATACGCCTGGCGCAGAATTCCGGCATGACGACTGCTCACCTGCAGCTTCGTTGCCTCCTCAAATCTCTCCTGTATTTGTGAAATGCTGCTGTCACGGTTTAAACCGGACAATATCCAGTAATTGGAATATTTGAAATCCCGGATCTTGTCGAAATTGGTATTCGAATCGTTATAACCGGGTCCCTGTCCATTCAGGCCCGGATTGGCATTGCCATGATCGGTTGTAATAATGACCAGAGTATCGTCCCTGTTTTCGGTAAATTCCATCACAGCCCCGATCGCGTCATCAAAAGCGATCTGATCAAAAATAAGTCCGGCCACATCGGTGCTGTGTGCGGCATGGTCCACGCGCCCGCCTTCGATCTGCAGGATGAAACCATTCGGGTTTCGGGATAACCGGTTGATGGCTGCCCGGGACATTTCGGCCAGGGTCGGAATATTCTCCAGATATTCAGGAGTGTTCAGATGATCGATGGTGTAAGGCACATGGCTGTCATGGAAAATTCCCAGGGCTTTTCCTGTTTCGTTCCAGGCCTGCATCTCACTTTTGTTACGGAAAATCGAGTAGCCCGAAGAGCTGGCCTGCGCGTACAGGTCTTTCCCGTCGGGCCTGATGGCCGGATCAAAATGGGTGTTTCCGCCACCGAGAAGAACATCAAAACCGCCGGCAATCTGTTTTTCAGCAATCTCATCTTCGAGCCCGCGCTGAGTTGCATGAACCGAAAAACCGGCCGGTGTGGCATGGGTGATGCGGGTTGTGGTAACCAGTCCGGTGGCCTTGCCGGCATCTCTGAACATCGGAAGCAGGATGGGGAATTCTTCACCGTCGGGCCCCATATTAACTGCACCGTTCACTATGCGAACTCCGCATCCCCAGGATGAGGCGGCTGCAGCAGAATCGGTAACAATGCTGTTTGCCGAAGCCATATCCATTAGTCCTCGCGCGACACGTCCTTCCTCATACAGCCTGATCCAGTTCGACGGCCGGCCG
>RECM01000030.1 GCA_007694035.1 Balneolaceae bacterium | reverse complement strand
ACCGACAGCCCTTCCACATCGGCGAAATAACGCTCCGCCTCATCCGTAAGCTGGGTCCAGAGTTTTGCGCGCTCCTCTTTGCGAAGCCGCAGTATACCGGTTGCAGGCGATGTTCCACCGGTCGACGCCCTGTTTTTTGTGCTGTCGCTCATCATCCGGGCGTCAGTTATGCAGTTTCAGTTCGCCATTCTCCATGATGTACCACATATAATCGTCTCCATGCTCAACCAGGTCTCTGAACGGCTCGGGATTGGCCGCTGTGATGAACGTCTGGGCATTCTGATCCATCAGGGTACGGACAAGGATATTGGTTTTATGGGGATCGAGATCTCCGAACACGTCATCAAGCAACAACACCGGCAGATCGTCGAGGTGTTCGGAGTAGAAGCGGAGCTGGGCGAGTTTCAGCGCCAGGGCAAACAGGCGGTGCTGGCCCTGCGACCCGAATTTCCGGAGTTCCTGATCGTCGAGATAGAAGATGAGATCATCTCTGTGCGGCCCGGCAACAGTCTGTTCGCGATCGCGCTCGCGCTCGTATTCATCGGCCAGGATACTGCTGAAGTGCTGCTCAAGATCATCCAGATTCCCGGTTTCGGTCGAAATCGTCTTATAGAAGAAATGGGGCCTGTGGCCGATGCCCGAAATCAGGTCGTAGGTTTCCTGCAGGTAGTGCGCAAACTGATTGAGAACGGATGCCCTTTTCAGGATGATACGGCTGCCGGTCTGGACCAGCTGCCGGTTCCAGGGCTCCAGAAATGCATTGAGTTCGGCTGAACGGTAGCGAGGGTCGGAAAGCAGCCTGTTGCGCTGTTTCACTATTCTGCGGTAGTCGATCAGGTCCGACAGGTAGGATTTTGATATCTGGCTGATCATGGCATCCAGAAATGAGCGTCTTTCGGCGGGACCCTCGCTGGTAAGCCGTTTATCATCGGGCGACAGTACCACAACCGGCACCATCCCGATCAGGTCGGCGAGACGGTCGAGCGGGCTGTCGTTCACAAATATTTTCTTGCCTTCGCCCCTCGAATAGTTACATGTAACGCGGAATGAACTGCGAATGCTGCCCTCAAACTCCCCATCGACCCGGAATCCGCTCTCACCCTGCATCACCACGTACTGGTCGCTGCCCGAAACAAAACTGCGGCTCATGCACAGATAGTGAATGGCATCGAGAATATTAGTCTTACCGGTGCCATTGGGGCCGGTAAGCAGGTTCAGTCCCGGACTGAATCGGAGGTCCCTGCCGGCGTGATTCCGGAAAAATCTGAGTTTAAGGTGCCGGATGTTCATGGGTTATTGGTGGATGTGGCCGGAACGGATAACGTGATGAAGGTATGAGACTCTGGCCCGATTAACATTTTGAATCGGCCTCAATATGGGCATTGCAGATTTTCGAAGCTACCTGAATATGAGCATTGCAGGTTTTCGAAGCTACCTGAATATGAGCATTGCAGGTTTTCGAATCTCCCTGAATACGGGCATAATAGATTTTAGAAACTGCCTGAATACGGGCATTACAGGTTTTTGAAGCTGTCTGAATACGGGCAATGCAGGTTTTCGAATCTCCCTGAACACGTTCAATGCAGGCTTTCAAAACAAAAAAGGCCGGTTCCGAAGATACCGGCCATTAAATCCGGGATGCAGCAGGCTATTCACTTTCTTCCTTCGGTTTAGCCTCATTTACAACGAGTGTGCGCTCCATGTAGATGGTGTTGTTCAGAGCATCAATCGCGGCTTTTGCTGCATTTTCATCGGCCATTTCAATAAATCCGAACCCTTTCGAGCGCTTGGTATTGCGGTCGCGGATAACAAAGGCCTTGTCTACTTCGCCAAAATTGCGAAACAGTTCTTCAAGATCCTGATCGGTTGTCTTCCAGGCGAGGTTGCCTACATAAATATTCATAAGGTGAATAAAATTATTTCTTTATAGAGTGTCAATAACCGTGTACCAACCGCCCCACGGCATTGAATGTACCACGTGAATTTAGCTTATACGCCATGCTATGTCAACACGGATTACGGCGGGTTTTCATCATCGGCGTTATCGGGTCAGCCATGGCGAATAAAAAAAGGCCACCCGGGAGAGTGGCCTTTAAATGTACAATTGCCGGAATTCCGTTAATCAGAATCCGAAAACATCGCGGCCGAGAAACACAGCCTGTTCGCCGAGCATCTCTTCGATGCGCAGAAGCTGGTTGTACTTGGCCATACGGTCTGACCGGCTCATGGAACCTGTTTTGATCTGGCCGGCGTTGGTAGCCACGGCCAGGTCGGCGATCGTTGTATCTTCCGTTTCGCCTGAACGGTGCGAAATAACGGCAGTATATCCGTTTTTGTGCGCCATCTCGATGGCATCGAGGGTTTCGGTGAGCGTTCCGATCTGGTTTACCTTGATCAGAATGGAATTGGCCACACCCTCTTCGATACCGCGTGCCAGAATTCTGGTGTTGGTAACAAACAGGTCGTCGCCCACCAGCTGGATTTTGCCGCCGAGGACCTCGGTAAGCTTGCTCCAGCCTTCCCAGTCGTTTTCGGCCATGCCGTCTTCGATGGAGATGATGGGGTATTTTTCCGTCCAGTTTTTCCAGTACTCAACCATTTCGTCGGCATCGCGTTTCGAGCCGTCGCTCCAGCGGAATTCATACAGACCGCTTTCTTTGTTGTAGAACTCGGATGCGGCGGGGTCGAGGGCGATCAGCACATCGTCGCCGGGTTTGTAGCCGGCATTCTCGATTGCGGCGAGGATCACCTCAACGGCCTCTTCGTTCGATTTAAGGTTGGGTGCGAACCCTCCCTCGTCACCAACTGATGTGTTGTACCCTTTCGAGGACAATACCTTTTTCAGGTGGTGAAAAATTTCACTTCCCATGCGGAGGGCTTCGGTAAAGCTGTCGGCCCCCGAGGGCATGATCATGAATTCCTGCAGGTCAACATTGTTATCTGCATGTGAGCCGCCATTAATGATATTCATCATAGGCAATGGCAGCAATTTGGCGTTTACACCGCCAACATAGCGGTAGAGCGGCAGGCCCATCAGGTTTGCACCTGCATCGGCCGCAGCCAGCGACACACCCAGTATGGCATTTGCCCCGAGGTTGCTTTTGTTCTCTGTACCATCGAGCTCTATCAGGAAGTTGTCGAGCTCAACCTGGTTCAGAACGTTCATTCCGATTATCTCGTCGGCAATAGTATCATTCACATTCGTTACTGCCTGCAGTACGCCTTTGCCATGGTAGCGTTCTTTAATATCATCCCTGAGTTCCACAGCTTCGTGTTCACCGGTGGATGCACCGGATGGTACAGCTGCCCTGCCCATGGTTTCATCGTCGAGAATAACATCTACTTCAATGGTCGGATTCCCTCTCGAATCGAAAATCTGACGCGCGATTACATCTTCAATAATAGCCATAATAATTTCCTTGGTTTATATACCTTTCGGTTCGGGCATAAGGTACGATTTATTCGCCTCAACTGTAAATGAAATCAACCGTTTTTCACGCTCTTTTCCGTTTGAATGATGGATTTCACTATTTTGTTTATTCACATGCAGCCAACCGGAATTGGGTGGCTCCGAAGCAGGCTCTGGTTTTGTATTTTGCCAGCCGCGGTTACATTGCCACGGTTAACCCGGTTACCACGGTACGATTCCGGCAACAGCCCGATTACAAACCGGTTCCAAAATTACGGGCCTGTTTTACCTTAATGATCACCGGTTGCACCCGGTTACTAAACGACTGTTCATACAATGATGTTAACACACAGAAAACCACTTTTCCTATTCGACATCGACGGGACCCTCCTTTCGATCAGAAGGGAGTTTTCCCGCCCTTTTATCAGGAGATGCCTGGCCGATGCCGGTATTGATATTG
>RECM01000208.1 GCA_007694035.1 Balneolaceae bacterium | reverse complement strand
TGAACGAGAACCCCGAAAACCGCGTCGACCTGGATGATCCCTACGAGCGCATCTGTGAACTCATCGACCATGAAGCGCTCAGGGAAGACTGCAAAACGTACGGCAGCACCCCGATACGGGAGGTGTTTGAACGCCTCGCCGCCGATGATCCCGCCACCAGTGAGATCCAGAAACCCTATTATGCACCGGGCATCAGCAAAGGCATGGCCGCCTTCGACGGATTCAACTGGGGGTACGATCCTTTTCATTTCAATGCGCCCGAAGGCAGTTATTCGACCAATCCGGATGGTGTAACGCGCATCATTGAGCTGCGCGAGATGGTAAAAGCCCTGGATGAAGTTGGGCTGAAGGTGGTGGTGGATGTAGTCTATAATCACACCTACGCTTCCGGGCTATCGCCCTTTTCCGTACTCGACAAGGTCGTGCCCGGTTACTATCACCGCTATGACCCCGATTCCGGCGCGCTGGAAACATCCACCTGCTGCGACAATACAGCCGCCGAAAATGCCATGATGGAGAAACTGATCATCGATTCGGTTATCCTGTGGGCCAAATACTACAAAATCGACTCCTTCCGGTTCGACCTGATGGGGCATCATCCGCGGTATGTAATGGAAAACCTGCTCGATGCTCTGGCCGGGCTCACCCTCGACAAAGACGGTGTGGATGGCCCCAACCTTTACATCTACGGCGAGGGCTGGAATTTCGGTGAGGTGGCCGATAACCGCATTTTCAAACAGGCCACACAGTTCAACATGGGCGGCACCGGTATCGGAAATTTCAACGACCGGCTGCGGGATGGGGTCAGGGGCGGCAATTTTACCGGCAACGGGCGTTTTCAGGGTTTCGCAAATGGGCAATACCTGTTCCCGAATGAGGATGCAGGAGGCGATGCCGGCAGTGATAATGGCAACAATACCAGCAACGATACCGGCAGCAATACCGGCAACAGCCAGCATCTCGCCCATCTGCTTGAACAGGCCGACCGGATCCGCGTTGGCATGGCAGGCAACCTGAGTACCTACCGGTATATCAACCGGCATGGTGAGCTGGTTGACGGCGGCAACGAAATGATCGGATATACCCTGCTGCCCCAGGAGTCGGTGAACTACATCGACAAGCACGACAACGAAACCCTGTGGGACAACACCCAGACCAAACTGCCACTTGATATGGATATGGACGCCCGCATCCGTGTTCACATGCTCAGCAACGCGTTTGTGACTTACGGCCAGGGAGTGCCCTTCTACCAGATGGGATCCGACATTCTGAGGTCCAAATCGCTTGACCGGAACAGTTACAATTCGGGCGACTGGTTCAACGCCGTCGATTTCACACTCGAAACGCACAACTGGGGCATCGGCCTGCCGCCCGGCTGGGACAACCTTGACCGCTGGGATGAAATCCGCGGTTTCCTCACAAATCCGAATATCAGCGTAAACCGGAATCATATGGAACTCGCCCACCGGCTGTTCCTTGAGCAGCTGCAGGTCCGGTACAGTTCACCCCTTTTCAGGCTCGCAACGGCCGATGAAATCCATAAACGGGTGGCATTCCACAATACCGGGCCCGGCCAGGCTCCGGGCCTGATCGTGATGAGCATATCCGACGGGGCCTGCGCAGGAGAGCCGCTGGATGACGAGCTGGATGGAATTCTGGTCATATTCAACGCTTCGGATGAACCACAGCGCTTCGATACCGGCACTTCAAACTCGTCAGGCAATGCGGACACTTCCGGCAATGTGGGAACTACAGACAATGCGGGCGCTGCAAGCATTACAGGCACTGCAAGAACTACAGGCACTAGCACTACAGGCACTGCAAGTACAACAAGCACTGCGGTCACTGAAGGCACAACGGGTAAAACTGGCACTACAGGCATTTTCGGCATCACCGGAATGCAACTGCATCCTGTTCTGCAGGCTGGTGCCGATCCGGTAATCCGTACCGCTGCTTTTGTTGACGGCGTATTCACGGTACCCGCCCTCAGCGCGGCTGTATTCGTGAAACCGGCTGGCGGCAGCCAGGGTGAATTCCCGTGCAACCCGCATCCGTAATTGAGCTGAACTTTTTCCACAACGCTTTCTATCTTGATGTGTTAAACATTTCACACACAGCAGGATAAACCATGGACCTATTCGCGTCGCCCGGTGGTGACAAAAACAAGGGCACATCCGCAGGCAAAACGGCAAACGAGCCCCTTGCCACCCGGATGCGTCCGGTAAGCCTTCAGGATTTTTCGGGGCAGGAGCACCTGGTCGGCCCCGACAAGCTGCTTCGGCGTGCCATTGAGAGCGGTCGCATCAGCTCGATGATCTTCTACGGTCCGCCAAGCTCGGGAAAAACCACGCTAGCCCTGGTCGTATCACGTGAGGTAAATGCCCGTTTCGTTACCCTGAACGCGGTGCTGGATGGGGTCAAGGAGCTGCGCGAAGTAGTGAAGGCGGCCAAAGACCAGCTCAGGATCAACGGGCTCAAAACAATCCTGTTTGTGGATGAAATCCATCGCTGGAACAAGGCCCAGCAGGATGCGCTCCTGCCCCATATCGAATCGGGTCTGCTCACCCTGATCGGCGCGACAACCGAGAATCCGTACTATTCGCTGGTGAGCCCGCTGCTCTCGCGCTGCCAGATGTTCGAGCTGCAGCCTATCGGGAAAGATCACATACTTGAGCAGATCGGCCGGGCCCTTAAGGATGAAGAAAACGGGCTTGGATCACACAATGTAGAGATTTCTGACGATGCCCTCAACCATTTTGCCGAATACGCCGGCGGTGACATCCGGAACGCCCTCAACGCCCTCGAGATGGCGGTTCTAACATCAACCCCTGATGCACAGGGCCGGCGGGTTATTGATCTGGATACGGCCAAAGAATCGATCCAGAAGCGACTTGTGCGCTATGCCAGGGGCGGCGACGAACACTACCACTACGCGTCGGCCTTCATCAAATCGATGCGCGGATCCGATCCCGACGCGGCCCTGTACTGGATGTGCGCTATGATTGAGGGCGGCGAAGATCCTGAATTCATATTCCGCCGCATGCTCATTTTTGCCTCCGAGGATGTGGGCATGGCAGACACCAGTGCCCTGAACACGGTAAATTCGGCGCACGACGCGTTCCATAAATGCGGGATGCCTGAGGGGCTTTACTTCCTGTCGCATGCCTGTATCTGCCTGTCGATTGCTCCTAAGAGCAACTCTACCGGTGCGGTATTTGAGGTAATGGACGAAATCCGCCAGCGCGGCACCGGCGTGATCCCGGTCCACCTCAGGGACAAAACCGCCAGCAAGCTTGAAGCCACCTATCTCAAGCGGCACAACAGCAGCGAAGACTACAAATATCCGCACGGGTACCCCGGCCACTGGGTCGATCAGCAATACCTTCCCGATTCAGTCAAAGAGAACCGCTGGTACAGCCCGGGCACCGAAGGTGCCGAAGCCAAATACGCGGAACGACTTAAGAAAATTCAGGGGAAAAACGGGTAGAAATGGTGGGATTTTGGGAGGTGGCAACGGCGGTGTTGGTAGTATGCTTTTGAACAAGTGAACAAGTGAACATTAGAACAATAGAATGGGGAAGTGGGGTTTTGGGCATGATCCGGGGATTTACCGGGATTTTTGAACAGGCAGGTTTGGGAGTTGGGGATCTGGGGAGTAATAGAGCAATTGAGTTCGGAAGTGTTGCCTCCAAACGTCATGCTGAGCATGGCCTGAGCGCAGGCTGAGCTGAGCGAAGCCGGAGTCGAAGGGCGCAGGGCACAGCCCGAAGTCGAAGCATGTGGGCACAGCTTAAGCTGGGCCCAGGGGTTCTATATCGAATGGTATGGGCGTGCTCCCCTTTTGCCTCGCGCCTTCTAACTTTTGCCTTTTGCTTTTTGCCTTTTCGTCGCCTTTTGCTTTTTG
>RECM01000159.1 GCA_007694035.1 Balneolaceae bacterium | reverse complement strand
GAGAAACAGGCTGTGATTAATAAGCCCCTCGTGTTCAGGCGGGGGGCTTTTTTTTTGAGACACAAGAGACAAGACACAAGAATCAAGACGCAAGAATCAAGACGCAAGACACATGCCATGGGGAGGCTTCAAAGCCTCCCCAGAGTCTCATGTCTTGTATCTCATGTCTTGTGTCTTGCGTCTTGCGTCTCATGTCTTGCGTCTCCTTTTGCCAGGGAATAGAGCATTTTTTGAATCTCGGCCAGGTTTTGGCTCAGGAGGGTGAAATCGGGAACAGTTATGTAGTCAAGATTTCGGGAGATGATGAGCTGGGTTTCAAGTTCAAGAGCGGATGCATACGCCACATTAAGGAGATATCTGAATTCTTTGTCGCCGGATCTGCCGCTGGCCTCGGCAATATTTGAACCGATTGAAACCACACTCCGCCTGATTTGAGAAATGATGCCAAAACGTTCACTTGCCGGAAAATTTTGTGTAATCCTGTAAACGGATGTCGCAAGCTGAATAGATTTCTTCCAAACCGAAAGCTTCTTAAAAATTATGCATAATCCTTCCCTCCCTCTCCCAACCTTCCAGATTAAAATTACCGTACCCCAATAAGACCCAAAAATCCCCTCATCCTTACAAAAAAAATTGCCCCCCCTCAAAAACCATATCAACCCCACATTCCCAAACCACCGGGAGGCCGGGAGCCGGGGAGGCTTTAAAGCCTCCGCCACGTCTCACGTCTCAAGTCTTGCGTCTTGTGTCTCATGTCTTGCGTCTTGCTTCTCCTATCCCCACAAACTCCCCCTCAATCCTCACATTAAAGCTTATCTCCGCTTTTAAAGCCTTAAAGACTTTCAAAATGGTGTCAATTGTCGCGCTATTGGCACTGTTTTCAAGTTTGGAAATTTGAGATTTCTGAACACCAACAAGTTGTCCGAGTTCTTCCTGCGTCAAATGGCGTTCTTGTCTGGCCGTTTTGATCATTCTACCCAAAATGTCCATACGAAGTTCGTATTCGTATTCGTCACGGTCAGTTGTTCCTACTTTGCCAATATACTTGTCCTTCATTTCGGCAAGCGAGTACGTTTTTATTTCTTTCGTTGCCATATGATCACGTTTTCTGTTTGTTATTGAAATAGGTGTCTTTGAGCCTTATTGCCCTGTCTATTTCGTTCGCCGGAACTTTGTCAGCTTTTTTTATGAAACCATGGGTCGCAACCACCAATGTTTCTTTATTATCTGTTTTGTCCCAAAATGCAAGAAGTCTGATTTGAAGACCTGCGTATTTAGTCCGAAACTCCCAAATGTCATTTTTAAGTTTTTTAAAAAGTTTTGGGTCATTGGTCTGTTCAGCAAGGTCAATATTGTATAAAATTTTTTTGATTGTCCTGGAATCAAGTCCTGATATGAACTCGTGAGCAGGTTCTAAAAATCTTGTTTCAATATATCTCACTTGCAATTCGTATTCTTAACGTAAATAAGATAACATTAGTTTCCAAATTTAGAAACTAATGTTCGTGATAATTGAAACGGGCCGGTTTTCCAGGCTGATGCAAAACTTCCCGCATATCTCTTTGGAAAATCTGCAAATCAAATAGTGATTACCGTTACATCGAAATCACTATTAACGTTTTCCCATCTACCTGCCTGAACTTACTACCATCTAAAGGGCCTAATAAACGACAGCCCTTACAATTAAAACGCAAAAAAGCGAGATTATCTACCCATAAACCATATCATCCCAAATGCACATGCCATGGGGAGGCTTCAAAGCCTCCCCAGAGTCTCATGTCTTGTGTCTCATGTCTTGTGTCTTGTGTCTCATATCTCCCGCCAATTTTCTTATCTTAAACGACTCAGAAATTTATAAGTCATACGTTCATGCAGGAATTTATTATTAAAGATACGGTTCGCTCCGAAGATATCGCCGGACTCGTTGAACAGGCCTATCTGGCCATGGAGACCATCTATAGTGATGGGCACTACCCCAAACTGGTGGTGGGGCGGTCGTGGTCGAAGTTCAATCCGATCATCGCCGGGGAGTTTGCCAAGCCTTCGGTCTACCGCTGGTACCTGAAAAGGGAGCTCAGGAAGCTGATCGAGATGGGGGCTTCGGTAAAGGTGAAGCCTTCGCGCGAGCGGATGTCGCTGAGCGATACCACCCTGCTCGACGCGGTGGACGAGGAGGAGTGGGATTTCACGCAGAAGAAGCTGTTCCTGTTCAAGGCCGAGCGGATCGACCTTTCCCTCGATCGGCTGGAGCACTATACCGGAACGGCAGCCGAGGATTTTCAGCGCTACATCCTGTTCACGAACTACGACATGCATGTGGAGGTGTTCAAGCACAAATACCCGGATTGCGTGAAACCCATCCGCGAAGGGGTGCAGATGCCGGCCTACCACCATAAACTGGACGATAACCTGGGCATAACGCTGGTCAATATCGGCGTGGGCCCGTCGAACGCCAAAACCATCACCGACCACATCGCCGTACTGCGTCCCGACGCGATGATCATGGTGGGCCACTGCGGAGGGCTGCGCAACCACCAGGAGATCGGCGATTTTGTGCTGGCATCCGGCTATATGCGCAACGACGGCGTGATGGATGAACTGGTGCCGTTCAACGTGCCGATCATCCCGAATTACCTGCTCAATATTTTCCTGAAGACCGTTCTCGACGAGTTCAAGCTGAACTACCGCCTCGGCACCGTCTACACCACGGCCAACCGGAACTGGGAGTTCGCCAAAAAGATGACGGTGGCCCAGATCCACGTAAGCCGGAGCATTGCCATCGACATGGAGTCGGCCACTGTCGCCACCAACGGCTTCCGCTACCGCATCCCCAGCGCCACCCTGCTGTGCGTGAGCGACAAGCCCCTGCACGGCATGCCCAAACTGACCAACGCCGCCCAAAGCTTCTACCAGAACTCAAAAGAGAAACACCTTGAGGTGGTGATCCGCGCGATCGAAATGAGCAAAAAGCAAAACCCCGCCGGCCTGCCCAACGCCAGCATCCGCTCCATCGATGAACCGCTGATGGGTGGCGCGGAATAGGAGGAGCTGTGTTGGGAGATAGCGGTTTTTTGGGTGTTTTGGGGTGGTAGTGGGTTTTGAACTGGGGAACAGTTGAACATGTGAACAATTGAACGGCGAAGTGGTCCCCTATGTCATGCAGAGCTTAGTCCTGAAGTGGAGCTCCTCAACGTTATACTGAGCCGTTATTTTTGCCACACACTAAACAATGATTCAATATAAATCAGGCTTGAATCGTTTTCGAATCCGATAAGAATTTTTCCCTGGCCTCGGCACTTCTTTTTTTTATTTCGATGAATTGTTCAGTTCGGGACAACTGTTTGGTTTTCTCGTAATTGTCATCTCTAATCTGACGAACCAATTTTATTGTATCAATCTTTTTCTTCATAATTAGTCACCTCCCGGGGTGAATAAATATCGATAGTTTTGAGTCCTTGTTCAATGTTAACGGCATTGAAAAGTCGAATCTTATCATAATGGACAATATGCTTGAAATTCCAACTCACCAATACATCTACATTTGCTACAGATGCCAAAGCGAGATGCCTGGCGTCATCCCGATATTTTAGAGTTAATATTTTTCTGTCAAGATAGATCTCAGCCAAATTGAGCGCATCGTCGTTGATCTCAATTATTTCTGGTTCATATTCTACCAATTGGCGTAGAGATTTTTTAACAGGTTCTGGCGCCAGAATTAATTCCTCAAAGGTCAAATCCGAGATGACCGGAATATAATTCCGCAATCGAAAGTCTTTTATTAACCCATTTGACCAGGGGGCAAATTCCTGATCATGTCAACCTCCAATTACAGAGGTATCAAGATAAATACGTGAGGTTTTCATTAATATTTTTACGTTTCAATCATTTCGAAGATAGGTAAAATAACTGGCGGCTCAAATCGGACACGCCGCGAGACCTTTTGGAAAATCAGGGTTTACTTAATCAAACATTGCTACTAATGTACTCCAATCCCGGCGCACCGTTTAGCCGCTGCACCGCTATAGAAACTCAGATCTTACCTTTTTTTTTAATAAGTTTAGTGATTCGCCGGATGTTTTTGAACTGAGCTTCATTATTTCGTGCATCCAGAGATTCGTTCAATTGTTTTAAGGTTGTTGCAATTTCATAGATAGATTTGTCGGCCAGCTAATTCTTATCCAGATTCTCTGCTTCCCGGTCAAAATCCAAATACGCAATTACGTTTCTAAAGGACAATATCGCGTCATCACATCCGGCTTCAAAAAGTGGATCTTCCATTTGGTCGGAGATTCCGCCTGATGATTCTAAAACAAGTGTAAATTCATACGTTTTCATCGTCACATCCTTTTTAGCTGTGTGTGCATTTATCTACGGTTGTTATAACATATTTGATAGATAGCATAACATAGTTTACACATTTTATAGCACGATATTGTTTACATTTAGTCTGGTGCATCAATCCCCACTTCCTCATTCAATTGTTCACTTGTTCAACTGTTCCCTTGTTCAAAAACTCCATAAAACCCAAATCTCAAATAACTTCTCTGATTTCCTTTTTCAAAGGTATCCATCGATTTTCAAACTCGTATACGTGTCTCCCGCAATGATGATATGGTCGTCGAGTTTGATGCCAAGAAAGCGTCCCGAGTCGCTCAGCCGCCGGGTGAGGGCGATATCGGCTTTTGAGGGCACGGTATTTCCCGACGGATGGTTGTGCAGCACGATGATGCTTTGCGCGTCGTTCATGATGGCCTGCCGCATCACTTCGGATGGCTCGACGATGGTCGCCGTGGCCCCGCCTTCGCTGATTTTCCGGTAGCCGGTCATGGTGCGGGCCGCGCTCAGAAAAACCACGATGAACACCTCGCGCTTGAGGTCGCGCAGCATCGGACCAAAAAAACGGACCACCTCTTCGGGCGACCGCATCGACAACTTTTCACGGTGCGATCCGCGCTCAATGCGGCGGTTGAGCTCAAAAGCGGCCTCAAGGGTCACGGCCTTTACGGATCCGATTCCGTCGAGCTCACACATCTCCTGCCAGGTGCGGCGCATCAGGTTGCCCAGCCCGCCGAAACGGTCGAGCAGATGCCGGGACGTATCGATCACATTCATCCGCCGGCTCCCGGTGCGCAGCAGAATGGCCAGCAGCTCGGCATCACTGAGAATGCCCGATCCGTGCTGCATCAGCTTCTCGCGCGGCTGGTCGGAAGGATCCATGTCGCGGACGATGATTTTTGAGAAATTCATGAATCAGGTTTGATTTGGTGATTTTTCTGGTGGATCAGGGTTTTTGGGATATGACGTTTATGAGTTAGGGATCCAGGGAGCAAGGGAGCAATTGAGTTTTGAAGTATTGGTTGAGATGAATGGTTGGAATGAAGTTCCGGTGGGAATAGATTTATTTAAGTGATATGGCATTTTGGGATATGACGTTTGTGAGTTAGGGATCTGGGGAGCAGGGGAGCAATTGAGTTTTGAAGTTTTGATTTGATGAATGGTTGGGAGTATGTTCTGGAGGTTTGGGTCGACTTAAACCGGAATATGCTCTTGGTTGGAGATGGTCGTTTATCAGAGATGTTTGCAAATTCGCGATGGCAGGGGGTACGGAGAGGATAACTTGCAGGTATTCCGGGAGGAAGGGTTAGCTGGTATCCGCGGACGAGGAATTATTACGGGCGGTGTGCAGACTTTTAACGAATATGGAGATAAGTTCATCGCATTCGCGAATGGCGTTGACCAGTGATTGCGTATCCCGGTGGAGTTGTGCACGACCGATAATTTTCAGACACACATGTGTTTCGCGGAGCTCCTTGAGGGTGATCTTCATTTTGTGGATGAAATCCCTCCTGGATTCGGCAGACCGGGCCTCGGCGTAATTCAAAGCGGCCGATGTAGCCGATCTGACAAGCTGCTTACCCAAATGCACAGAAAACGCCTTCATTTTGATCTTGCCGGATTCTGCTATCACCATCACCGAAAAAAGTACCAGCCGCTCTTCAAGATCAGCATGGTTTAAAATCCCCTTCATCTCACACTCTCCTGATTAATTTCTAAATGCACCGCTGCCGCTACAGGTGCAGGTACACTATTTGATAAATCAAATAAATTAATAGAGCCTGAATAGCTGCCATCCTTACAGCTGTCACTCTAAAATTGACACACTCTCCCTCCACTTCCAAACTCAATTGCTCCCCTGCTCCCCAGATCCCTAACTCAAAACACAATGATCTGTCTAATTGTCACATACTATCCGGCGCATCAATCCCCAATATCCCCAATCCACTGCTCATTACCATCGTCACCCCATTAAGCAGGGCAATTCTCGCTTCAGCAATCGCTTTTTCTTCGCCCATGATGCGGCAGTCGTGGTAGAAACGGTGGAAACCGGCGGCGAGTTCGTTCAGGAAATTGATGAGGCGGTGCGGCTCCATGTGATGGGCGGCGGCGGCAACCGCTTCGGGGAAACCGAGCAGGCGCTTGATGACGGCAATTTCGGCCTCGTGCGTGAGCAGAGAAAGGTCGGGTTCCGACTCCTGCGCGTACACTTCGTTGGCTTTTCGCATGATGCTTTTGATGCGCGCATGGGCATACTGCAGGTAAAATACCGGATTTTTCTCGCCGGCCTCGCGGGCCTGGGCGATGTCGAACTCCAGGTGCGTGCCCGGCGAGCGCATAAGGAAGAAGAAGCGGGTTACGTCGGCCCCGACCTCATCCATCAGCTCGTCGAGGGTAACGAAGTTGGCCTTGCGGGTGCTCATCTTGTAGGGCTTGCCGTCTTTCACGATGGTCACGAACTGGTACACCAATACGGACACTTTTTTCGTGTCGTAGCCCAGCGATTCGATGCCCGAAAGCACATCGGGGTAGGTGGCGATGTGGTCGGCGCCGAAGATGTCGATCACCAGGTCGTAGCCGCGGTCGAGCTTGTTGGCATGGTATGCAATATCCGGCAAACGATAGGTAGGTTCGCCGCTGCTTTTAACAAGTACGGTATCTTTTTCTTTGCCGAATTCGGTGGTTTTGAACCATGTGGCGCCTTCTTCTTCGTAGATCAGCCCTTTTTCACGCAGGCGCGTCAGCACGCGGTCTATATCCCCGTTTTCGTACAGGTCGCGCTCGTTAAAGTAGGTATCCATGCGGATTTTCATGCGACCGAGGGTGTTTTTGATGTCGTCAAAAATCTGATCCTCGGCGATTTTCTGGAAGGGGCCAAGGTCCGCGGTGCCGGTCAGGCTTTCGCCGTGTTCCCCGACCAGATTGCGGGCGATATCAACGATGTATTCGCCCTGGTAGCCTTCATCCGACAGCTCCGCGTCGCGCCCGACGAGCTGCAGGTACCGCGACCGCACGCTTTCGCCGAGCACGCGCATCTGCCGGCCGGCATTGTTGAAATAGTACTCGCGGTCGACCGTGGCGCCGGTCCATTCAAACAGCCGGGCAACGGTATCGCCCAGTACGGCATTCCGCCCATGACCGACCGTAAGGGGCCCGGTTGGGTTGGCGCTCACAAATTCGACCTGAATCCGTTTGCCGGCGTTGATGTCCGACCGTCCGAACGTATCGGGATTGCCGAGCAGCCCGGCCAGTTCCACATACAGCCAATCGTTGGCAAAACGGAAGTTGATAAAGCCCGGACCCGCAATTTCAATAGCGGAAACGCGAGACGGATCGGCCTTGATGGTTTTGACGAGCTCCTCAGCGATGGCACGCGGCGGTTTCCGCAGGGGCTTTGCAAGCACCATCGCGATATTGGTGGCCGCATCGCCATGCTCGGGCGAGCGCGGGTTTTCAATAATAACAGGAGGGTGTTCGTCCAGCCCGGTCATCTCCCTTAGCGCCTCAATAATGATCTTTTCGAGATATTCCTTCATAAAAACAGTCGTCTGATTTTGGCCATAAATATAAACAGAATGCAGATGGAAAAAATGAAGGGGAATGCAGCCCGGGCGGGAGTTAGGGATCTGGGGAATAGGGGAGCAATTGAGCAACTGAGTTTTTTATAAAAACATACTAAACGATATAAAACCCCTGGGCCCAGCTTAAGCTGAGCCCACGTACTTCGACTTCGGGCTGCGCCCTGCGACTCCGCTACGCTGCGTACTTCGACTCCGCCCTTTGACTACAGCCTGCTGCGCAGGCTTGCGCTCAGGACTGCGCTCAGGACTGCGCTCAGTACATGCTCAGCATGACGTTTGGAGACAACACTTCCAAACTCAATTGCTCAATTGCTCCCCAGATCCCTAACTCAGATCCACTTCCCCATTCCATATTCCATATTCCCTATTCTACTGTTCTATTGTTCCCATGAATCTTTTAAATTCTCCATACGTTACATCCACTATGCAAAAAACACTAAAACTAAAGTCGCCCGGCAACGAGCAGTACGCCCTTGCTGTACCGCCGGAGTTGTCGAGGCTCGACAAGCCTTTCAACGGGAGCATCTGCGCAGCCGACGGATCCGAATTTGATATCGCCGACAACATCATATCGGTAATCGGCACGGCGCCCGATGATATGTCGATGGCGCAGAGCACCAACCACTGGTCGCTCACGGCCGAGGCCTACGAAAACCTGTGGCGGAAACGCTCGATCGGCATCCTGTCGGGCGATGAGTATTCCCTCGCCGACGAGGCGGCCCTGCTGAACGATTGGATGAAGCCGCGCGAGGGCGAATGGTTTCTGGATGTAGGCTGCTCAACCGGTTTTTACGCCCGCAGCCTGGTGGAGCGCGAGCCGCGGTGCTCGGTAGTGGCGCTCGATTTTTCCCTGCCCATGCTGGCCAAAGCCCGCGAGCAGGGTGCATCCCATGGAGCCGGCATGTACCTGGTAAGGGCCGACGCCCGGCAGATGCCCTTCTACACCGGCACGTTCGACGGGATCGTGAGCGGCGGAACCCTGAATGAACTGACCGATCCGCAGCGCGTACTTCACGAATGCCGCAGGGTAATCACCAAAAAAGGACGCTTCTTCATCATGCACCTGCTCCGGGCCGATACCTGGTACGGCAAATTATTGCAGCAGGGCTCAGGAATCGGAGGCATCCATTTCTGGACAGCCGATGAGAGCGACGAAATGTTCACCCGCGCCGGCTTCCGCATGCTGAAACGCGAAACCAAAGGCATCGTCTGCTTCACCCTCCTCGAACCCACAGTATAACCCACCCCGCCCACTTCTGCCTTCTGCTTTCTGCCTTTTCGCTGCCTTCTGCCTTTTGCCCCACTTCTGCCTTCTGCCCCCTTCTCCCTTTTGCCTTTTCCCTTTCGCTTTTCTATAATCCCACAAGGGCTCACTACACAATCACATTATTATCGGAGGCCAAAAATGACGGATAAAGTTATTTTAGCGCTCGATCTGGGCACAACCAGCTCACGCGCAATCGTTTTTGACAAGGCAGGATCGGTTCTTGCCCGGGCACAGAAGGAGTTCAGGCAGATCTACCCGAATCCCGGATGGGTGGAGCACGACGGAAGCGAAATCTGGTCGAGCCAGGCCGGCGTGGCTGCCGAGGCAATCGCACAGGCCGGGGTTAACGGAAAGGATATTGCCGCGATCGGCATCACCAATCAGCGCGAAACCACCCTTATCTGGGACCGTTCCACCGGCAAGCCCGTTTACAACGCCATCGTGTGGCAGGACCGGCGCACATCCGAATACTGCGATGAGCTGAAAGCGCAGGGGCTGGCCGAGAAAATCCGCTCAAAAACCGGCCTGATCATCGACGCTTACTTCTCCGGAACAAAGGTGCGGTGGATCCTCGAAAATGTGGATGGCGTGAGAAAGCGCGCCGAAAAGGGCGAGCTGGCCTTCGGCACCATGGACAGCTGGCTGATCTGGAACCTGACCAGGGGCGATGTGCATGTGACGGATGTGACCAATGCGTCGCGGACCATGCTGTTCAATATCCATTCGGGCGAATGGGATGATGACATCCTGAAACTGATGGACATCCCCGAAAGCCTTCTTCCCGAAGTGAAGTCGTCGAGCGAGGTGTATGGCGATACCAAAACCACCATTTTTGCGACGAAGGTGCCGATTGCAGGCATCGCCGGCGACCAGCAGGCGGCGCTGTTCGGCCAGCGCTGCATCGAGCCCGGCATGGTGAAGAATACCTACGGAACCGGCTGTTTTATGGTGATGAACACCGGCGAAAAGCCGATCATCTCGAAAAACAACCTGCTCACTACCATCGCCTGGAAGGTGGACGGCAAAACCGTGTACGCGATCGAAGGAAGTATTTTTATTGCCGGCGCGGTGGTTCAGTGGCTGCGCGATGAACTGGGGCTGATCCGCACGGCCCCAGAAATCGAAAAGCTGGCCTCATCTGTTCCGGATAACGGCGGCGCCTACCTGGTTCCGGCCTTCGCAGGCCTGGGCGCCCCGCACTGGGACCAGTACGCCCGCGGCACCATGGTCGGCATCACACGGGGCACATCTGCCGGGCACATCGCCCGCGCTGCCCTCGAGGGAATCGCCTATCAGACCATGGATGTGCTGAACGCGATGGAAGGTGACTCGGGCATCGAAATCAGGGAACTCCGGGTGGATGGCGGCGCGACCGCCAACGACCTGCTCATGCAGTTCCAGGCCGACATCCTTCAGGTGCCGGTGGTGCGGCCCAAAATCCTGGAAACCACAGCGCTCGGCGCCGCCTACCTGGCCGGCCTTGCCGTCGGCTACTGGAAAGACCAGAACGACATCAGCCAGCAGTGGCAGGTCGATACAAAATTCGAACCCAATATGAACCCCGACAAAGTCGCCGAATACACCAAAGGCTGGAACCGCGCCCTCAAATCCGCCAAAACTTGGTCCGAATCCCGCTCAGATTAACCTTCAACATCCCGGAGCGCCCCCCGATTAACCTTCAAGAGTCCGGAGCGCAGCGGAGGTCCTTGAAGAGTTAATCCCACCGAAATCCCCCCCCCAAAAAAAATCCCCCCCATGAACAGATCCGAAATGCTCGACACGCTCAAACAAACCACCGGCTACTGGGATATGATCGTCGCAGGAGGCGGTGCCACCGGACTCGGCGTAGCCGTGGATGCAGCAACCAGAGGCTACAAAATACTGCTGCTCGAACAGAGTGATTTTGCCAAGGGTACATCCAGCCGGTCTACCAAGCTGGTGCATGGCGGCGTACGCTACCTGCAGCAGGGGAATGTTACGCTGGTGCTCGAAGCGCTGCGCGAACGTGGGTTGTTGCTGCAGAACGCCCCACACCTGGTGCGGAACCAGTCGTTTATCGTGCCCAACTACGACTGGTGGGAAGGCCCGTTTTACGGGGTCGGCATGAAGGTGTACGACATGCTTGCCGGCAAACTGGGTTTCGGCAAATCGAAGGTGCTTTCGCTGAAAAAGACCAGAGAGGCGCTCCCCACCATTAAACCCAAGGGCCTCCGTGGAGGCGTGATCTACCACGACGGTCAGTTCGACGATTCGAGGCTGGCCATAAATCTGGCGCGAACGGCCGCCGACAACGGCGCTACACTGATCAACTACATGAAGGTGACCGGCCTGATGAAATCGAACGATATGATCGACGGTGTGACAGCCAAAGATATGCTGTCGGGCGAGGAATATGAGATCAACGGCCGGGTAGTGATCAACGCCACCGGCGCGTTTACTGATACCCTCATCCAAATGGACGACAAAAACGCCGAACCGATCATTTCGCCGAGCCAGGGCATCCACCTGGTGCTCGACAAGCATTTTCTGCCGGGCGACAGCGCTATTATGGTGCCCCACACCGACGACGGCCGCGTTCTGTTCGCCGTACCGTGGCACGGCAAGGTGGTGGTCGGTACAACCGATACACTCGTCGACAAAGCCGAACTGGAGCCGGTAGCGCTCGAAGAGGAGATCGAATTTGTTCTGAAACACGCCAAACAGTACCTCTCGGGCAACCCGACCCGCAAGGATGTGCGCAGCGTGTTTGCGGGGCTCCGTCCCCTGGTAAAAGGAGACGGAACCTCGGGCACCGCATCGCTGTCGCGCGACCACACGCTCATTATTTCACTCACCGGGCTGGTTACCATTACCGGCGGTAAATGGACCACCTACCGCAAAATGGCGCAGGATGTGGTTGACCAGGCATCAACGGTTGCCGGGCTGAACCGCAGGGACTGCATCACCGAAACGCTGCGCATCCACGGCTGGCTGAAGAGCGTGAATATGGATGAGCCGCTGCACTATTACGGGTCCGACCGGGTTGCCATCAACAAAATGATCGATGAGAATCCGGAACTCGGAAAACCGCTGCATGAACGGCTGCCCTACCTGAAGGCCGAGGTTGTGTGGGCGGTGCGCAACGAGATGGCCATGACGGTTGAGGATGTGCTCTCGAGGCGGACCCGCGCCCTGCTGCTCGACGCCAAAGCCAGTGTGGAGATGGCCCCCGAAGTGGCCAGACTGATGGCAAAGGAAGCCGGTCACAACAGAAAATGGCAGAAACAGCAGGTGATGGAGTACACCGATCTGGCCGCGGGATACATCCTGGCCTGATAGTGTACCGGTCAGGCTGCGGCGTACATCATGGTATGAAAGAGTGTACGGAAATGGCCGGGGTGTACAAACTGACCTGAAGCAGTGAACCGGTCAGGCCAGGTCGGACACCCGGGCCTCAAGAATCTACCGCGTCCGGCCAGGTCGGACATCCGGGCCTAAAGAATGCACCGGTCCGGCCGGGGCATACACACGGATATGAAAAGTTTCAAGAACAGATAAATTACCCGAAAAGCCTCTCCTGTACAGGGAAGAGGGGAGGAGCAACCAAAAAAACAAATTCGGAGATCGATCTATGTCACCAATAATCGCGGAGATAATCGGTACGGCCATCCTTATCCTTTTTGGAGGAGGCGTTGTGGCGAACGTTGTTCTGGACAAAACGAAAGGGAATGGCAGCGGTTGGATTGTGATCACCTGGGGATGGGCCATGGGCGTTTTTGTTGCCGTTTTTGCCATGGGCCAGTTCAGCGGTGCGCATATCAATCCGGCCGTATCCATCGGGCTGGCCGTGGCCGGACTGTTCGACTGGGCCATGGTGGTTCCCTACATTCTTGCCCAGACTCTGGGCGGGTTTATCGGGGGTGTTCTGGTATGGCTGGCCTACAAAGACCATTTTGCCGTCTCTGAAAACCAGGAACTGAAGCTGGCCATCTTTTCGACGGGGCCCGCAATCAGGAACTACCCCGCGAATGTGCTCACCGAGGTGATCGGAACCTTTATCCTGATATACGGGGTGCTGTATCTGGCGTCGCCCGGGTTCGTATCGATGAACGGGGAGATGCTTTCGACCATTGTGATCGAGGGGAAGGATGTCGGTTTTGGCCTGGGATCGCTGGCAGCGCTGCCGGTGGCCCTGCTGGTTCTCGGAATCGGGCTGGCGCTTGGCGGACCGACCGGTTATGCCATCAATCCCGCGCGCGACCTGGGCCCGCGAATCGCCCATGCGCTGCTCCCGATACCCCGAAAAGGCGGGAGCGACTGGGCATACTCATGGGTACCCGTTGTGGGGCCGGCAATCGGAGCGGTTCTGGCAGCACTGCTGTATCTGGCCTTTTAGGAAAAACCGAATCTGTTCATCGGACTGTAACATCCGGCAGAGTGCAATCCTGCGGGTAACGGTTTGGTGCATAAGCTTTGGGCGGCCGGCGCATAAGCCCGGGCTTACTTTTTCAACAATGCCCAAAATCCGCGTGGCGAGATAATCTTTAGCTGAGATACTTTCTTTGAAATTGCCAAAAGGTCTTTATCTCCGGTTACTAAAATATCAGCTTTTGCCCTTATTGCTGATTCCAGCACCCACCGGTCATCCTCATCCCTGATTTTTATCCCGGATGGTTTATCTGGTACCGGTTCTACATGATGCTTGCGAAGAAACTCAAGAACAAGGGCAATTTTTCTTTCGGGGACATTGAGTTTCTTCGACAACACACGGTTTAGCTCCTGTAAAACAAATTCCCCCGTCATCAACTGATGATCGGCAAGGATCACTTCGAGCAAATCTGCGCATAACCCTCTTGCAGTAAATGCACTAACCAGAACATTGGTATCCGCAAAAATCTTCATGATACACTCCGGTTGATTGGTTAAGACGGTTAGGGCTCATGCTTTTCAGGAGTGCACCATGAGACCTTAAAAATAAAAACAAACAAGGCTCATGATACACTCCGGTTCATTATCAGTCGAAAGAAGCTCATATTTTCAGGAGTGCACCATGAGACCTTAAAATTAAAAACAAACAAGACTCATGATACTTCACGAAAAACATCATCATCCGTAAGCCATCCTTTTGCTTCTCCATAGGGCAAAAGCTCTTTGCGCAGTTGTTGAAATGATTCAATTGACAGCTGACGCTTTAAAGCCTGCCGGACCAATTCACTTTTTGACTGGCCGGATCGTACTGATGCCTCTTCAAGAAGTTTTTCAAGTTCTTTGTCAATTCGAATGGTCAGAGTTGTATCCATGGCAATGGTTTTGTGTTCGTTGTATTGCAATGTAACACATCATAACAGGTGAGTCAACCATATCAGGTTCGAAGAATGGCTAAAACATCCTGCAGAGCTGCATCCAGCAGTTTCCGGTCACACTTGCACATTTCAGAATGTATACGATCTAATATCGCCATCTTCATCGGGTATCAGAAAAGCATTGTTTTCGTGATCGATGTCAAAAACCGGGTAAAGGTGTGTTGCGGATTCAATTTCATAACGGGCAAGCAATTCGCCTTCGTTGTCGAAGTGATGAATCCACAGAGGCAATCCCGGATAGGTATAGACAGCCAGAAACAGCCCGCCATCATCAGTGCTCACACCTGTTGTATACTTTCTGAGCGGAAACATGGTGTCGGTGATGTTGAGTATGGCATCCATCGACTCAAAATACCGCTCAGTGATATATTCAATTTCAGCGATGTCTGATATCCTTTTTTCCCAAAGTTTGATGCCGTCCGTACTGTACTTTGTGATGAGAGGTATCGAACTGTGGATTAAAAAAAATTCGTCAGACCCGGACCGGTCATTTACAACAAATGTATCCGGAATAAAAAGGGATGGTGTTTGTCTGTTATAAATTTCACTCCTGAACCGTTCATAGTCGGCATCGAAGGATCTGTTATCAGGAATGTTCCCGATTGTTCCGAGTGAGTCGCCTTGCCAGCTGAACATCGTATACAGCGTTTGCTGATCTGCAATATCGTAGATCAATACATCGCCATCGGTGGTTACATGAGGTTGATTGTTGAAATTTGCGGTTGGGCCAATATCAATGTAGGCAAGGTCTAATGGTGGTAACGGGGCAGGGGGCGGAACCCTCGGTGTCTGACCGGGACGGTAATTAAACGAGGAGATATAACCATCATCATGGTGGTATTTGTGAATTAACTGCTGACTGTTGTCTGTGATGAACAGATGCCGGTCATTGACGAAAAAATTCTGTACCCGCACGTATTCCCCCGGGCCTCTTCCCGCTCTTCCTGTGGCTGTGCTGGTTTTGGCTGATGTGTCAATCTGGTATACCAATCCGGACGAAGAATCATAGATCCACAGCTTGCCGGAATGATCAGCCCGAAGTATCGAAGGCACTCCCATTTCATAGTCTTCATTCGACACAAACACATTGTATTCCTGAAGTTTGACGATGGTTTGATCCAACTGCACTTCTCCTGTATTCTGCTGGCAGCCGGTTGCAATAATCAATATCAATATCGGTAAGAATTTTCTTTGCATTGGATCAGGGGTGAGAATCTGAAGTCTGAATTATTAGTATAACGGCCTGGCATTTAAGCGGCCACACTGGCCCGGAGTAATTTAACAGCATCAATAATTTTTTCAAACCGTATATATAACAATTATTTGAGAGGCATCATCCAAAACTTCCTGCGCCTTTTCGTTACGTACTAATGTTATGCTACCCCACTTTAAGACTTGACAATATGTACGGAATCACGTACGTTATTTTTGTAAATCAATTTAAGTCCCCCAAAAATGAAAACACTAACAGCTACTCAGGCTCGTAAAGAGATCTATCGATTATTGGATGAGGCATCTGATACACACAAGCCCATTCAAATTACCGGAAAACGCTCGAATGCTATATTGATCAGTGAAGAGGATTGGCGAGCTATTCAAGAGACGCTTTATCTCACTTCCATACCTGGAATGCAGGATTCTATTGTCGAAGGATTGAATACTCCTTTGGATGAAACAGATGAAGAACTTGACTGGTGAGTACCTTCAAACTCGTTTATACCAAACAGGCTAAAAAGGATGCTAAAAAAGCAGCTTCCTCGGGATTGAAGTCAAAGATAGAAGACTTGTTGGAGATCATTGAGGTAAATCCTTTTGAAGAATATCCCCCTTATGAAAAGTTGGTTGGTAATTTGGAAGGGGCTTATTCCCGCCGAATCAATATCCTGCATCGCTTAGTGTACCAGGTTTACGAAAAAGAGAAAGTTGTAAAAGTGATAAGAATGTGGACTCACTACGATTAACCGGTATCATAACAAGCGTGGTGCTTCTCGGTTCTTCGAATCCTGCTTATGTGTAAACCATTGTTGCTTATACTCATAGATGAGCGCCATCCCCGCATCATGAAACTGCTCATCATCACCCGATGAACGAAAGCCACAGATAGAGGCCGAGCAGGGTAAAGAACAGGGTGGGGATGGTCAGTATAATGCCGACCTTGAAGTAATAGCCCCAGGTGATTTTGACGCCTTTGTACGACAGGATGTGCAGCCACAGCAGCGTTGCAAGCGAACCGATGGGCGTGATTTTCGGTCCCAGGTCGCAGCCGATCACGTTGGCGTAGATCAGCGCTTCGCGGATCAATCCCTCCGTATCGGTTGCCTGAATGGCCAGCGCGTCGATCATCACCGTTGGCATGTTGTTCATCACCGACGACAGGAATGCCGCGAGGAATCCCATCAGCATGGTTCCGGCAAACAGCCCTTCGTCGGCGCCCATCTGGATTACGATTGCCAGCAGGCCGGTCAGCCCCACGTTTTGCAGTCCGTACACCACCACATACATACCGATGGAGAAAACCACGATGGCCCACGGGGCATTTTTAATCACTTTCCGCGTATCGACGGCAGGGCTGTTCATGCCCATCACGGAAAAGATGATGGCGATGGTTCCGGCGACTATCGAAACCGGGATATGTACAAATTCCGCCACAAAATAGCCGATGAGCAGCACCGTGAGAATGATCCACGACATCCGGAACATTTTATGGTCGCGGATGGCGTCATTTGGCTGCTTGAGGTCATCCATGGAATAGTGCCGGGGGATATCCTTCCGGTAGACCAGGTACAATACCACCAGGCTGGCCAGTACCGCGAACAGGTTGGGCACGATCATGCGGCTGGCATACTCGATGAACCCGATGCCGAAAAAGTCGGCCGATACGATATTCACCAGGTTGCTCACGATGAGCGGCGTGGAGGCCGTATCGGCGATGAATCCGCTGGCCATCACAAACGGCAGTATCATCCGGTCTTTAAACCTGAGCGCGCGCACCATCGACAGTACAATGGGGGTGAGGATGAGCGCGGCGCCGTCGTTGGCGAAGAAAGCGGCCACAATCGCCCCGAGAATGGTGATGAAAATGAACATCCTGATACCGTCGCCGTTGGCAAAGCGCGCCATGTGCAGCGCCGCCCATTCAAAAAACCCGATCTCATCCAGGATCAGCGAAATAATGATGATGGCGACAAATGTAAGCGTGGCATTCCAGACGATGCCGGTTACCGTGATTACATCCTGAAAACTGACCACACCGGCAAGCAGCGCCAGTACCGCCCCGATGGTGGCCGACCAGCCGATCGACAGTCCGCGGGGCTGCCAGATGACCAGAACGAGGGTGAACAGGAAGATGGCGGTGGCTATTATGGGTAATGTCATGTGGGTTATAAGGGTGTTAATTAGTGATTAATACGTTTTTGGGTCGTTGGTCAAAGGTAGAAAGCAAAAAGCAAAAGGCAGAAGTAGAAGGCAAAAAGCAGTGAAAAGGCAGCGAAAAGGCAGCGAAA